>NZ_OZ244997.1:4842537-5145195 GCF_965223285.1 Candidatus Leptofilum sp.
TGCGATGAAGCGGGCGATTCAGCAAGCCATGCGCCAGGGTGTGGAGGGTATCCGCATTGAGGTGAGCGGCCGTTTGGGTGGCTCTGAAATGGCTCGTAAAGAGAAGCTGTGGGACGGTCGTGTGCCGCGAAACACGATTCGGGCTGATTTGCAATATGGGTTTGCTGAGGCTTTGACAACTTTCGGCCGTATCGGTGTGAAGGTTTGGGTCTACAAGGGTGAAATCCTGCCACAAAAGACCGAATTTGAAGCCACGGATGTCTATATTAGTGAGTAGAAATAACGTCTGGAGAAGGTTGCATTCTTTCCAGAGTTTGAACGGAGTTTGAGCTATGTTAATGCCTAAACGAGCAAAATACCGTAAGCAGTTCCGCGGCCGTATGCGTGGAAAGGCGAAGGGCGGTACTGATTTGCAGAATGGTGAATTCGGTATCCAAGCATTGGAGCCGGGTTGGATTACCAGTCGGCAGATCGAAGCCATTCGTCGTGTCGTTGTGCGCCACAACAAGCGGCGTGGTAAGTATTGGATTCGGATTTTTCCTGACAAGCCCGTAACTGCGAAACCCGCCGAAACCCGCATGGGTAAAGGTAAGGGGTCGGTTGACCATTACGTGGCCGTTGTGAAACCAGGACGGATTATTTTTGAGGTTGCCGGTGTGCCTGAAGAGTCGGCACGGGAAGCACTGCGCCTGGCAAGCTACAAGCTGCCGATTAAAACGCAGATTGTCTCGCGGGAGGATCGGTTGTAATGGCAAATATTGTTGAATTACGCGAAATGAGTGACGCCAAGCTGGAAGAGATGCTGGAAAACGGCCGTGAAGAGATGTTTAATTTGCGGTTTCAGCAGGCTTCAGCTCAGCTTGAGGATTATTCTCGTATTAAAACAGTGCGTCGTGAGATTGCCCAACTGGAAACCGTGTTGAATATGCGCCAGTTGGCAGTGGAAACGGCCGTTGCCGACGAAACCATTGCCGCTGCTTTGGCTGGTAAAGCGTGGGAAGGCACTGCTCGCTTCAGCTATGAAGAGAGTGGTTGGCAAGTCACCTTCAGTGATGAGAGCGGCAATGAGCTAGCAACTGCCCTGGTGAACTTAAACAAGAAACGGCCGCAAAGCCGTCGTCAAGCAAAAAAGCATGCACAGCCCCAGCGCATTGTTTCCGCTGAGGTAGCAGGGTAGGTGAACCATGAGAGAGCAACGTAAACGATTAAAAGGCATTGTGACCAGCGACAAGATGGACAAAACTGTTGTTGTTGCTGTAACCACAACCAAACGCCACCCAATTTACGGCAAAGTCATGCGGCTCGTAAAAAAATATAAAGCTCATGATGAATCAAATGATTGTCGTGAAGGGGATCGCGTAGAAATTATTGAATCCCAACCCATCAGCCGTCATAAGCGATGGTCAGTTGTCTCCGTTTTGGAGCGAGCAAAATAAGAGGACTGCATCATGATTCAAAAAGAAAGTCGTTTGAATGTCGCAGACAATTCTGGCGCTCGGGAACTTCTGGTTATTCAGGTAATGGGTGGGTCCATTCGCCGCTATGGCAGCGTGGGCGACTTGGTAACGGCCACCGTTAAAAAAGCGGTTCCTAATTCCAACGTGAAGAAGGGAACCATTGTGAAAGCTGTGATTGTGCGAACCAAAAAAGAGTACAAGCGTGATGATGGCAGCTATATTCGTTTTGATGACAATGCGGCCGTTATTGTAGACCCGGATAGCAAGAACCCGGTGGGCACCCGTATTTTTGGTCCCGTGGCGCGTGAATTACGCCCGGCAGGTTACAGCCGCATCATGTCGCTTGCACCAGAGGTATTGTGAGGTAGCCATGCGTATTAAAGTTGGAGATGAAGTAGAAGTTGTTTCGGGCAACTATAAAGGCACACGGGGAACCGTGCAGCGGGTTTTGCCCAAAGAAAACCGCGTTGTGGTTGCTGGCGTCAACATGGTTAAAAAGCACCAGCGACCTCGGCCAACAGGCGGCCGTACTCAGGCACAGGGTGGCATTATTGAATTTGAAGCTCCCATAAGTGCTTCCAATGTGATGCTGGTTTGCCCAGAAACTGGTGAACCAACCCGCGTTGGCATTCGCCGTGATGAAGAAGGAAACCGCGTTCGTTACTCTAAAAAGAGCGGGAATCCAATTAGTTAACTATTTTATTGATACCGTCGGTGAGCCAGGTGGCCCTAATACGCGATTTGAAAAAGATGCGTAGGCTAGCCTGCCACTCAGCTCGGAGGTAAATTGTGTTTACACCACTTAAAGAGCAGTACAAAGACGAAGTGGTACCAACTTTGATGAAAGAGTTTAATTATCGAAGTGTGATGCAGGTACCACGAATTAAAAAAGTTGTGGTGAATGTCGGTTTAGGTGAAGCCTTGGATAATGCCAAAGCGATTGAATTTGCCGTAAACGACATCACTGCCATTACTGGCCAAAAGCCAGTATTAACAAAAGCAAAAAATTCAATTGCAGGCTTCAAATTGCGTGAAGGACGCGTTATCGGTTTGAAGGTAACGCTGCGTGGTGAGCGAATGTGGTCTTTTTTGACTCGTTTGATTCACGTTGCACTTCCTCGTACACGAGACTTCCAGGGAATTTCGCCAGATTCCTTTGATGGACGAGGTAACTATACTTTGGGCCTGCGCGAACAGTTGATTTTTCCTGAGATTGATTACGATCGAATCGACAAGATTCGCGGTATGGAAGTAAGCATTGTGACTACTGCCCAGCAAGACGAAGAAGGGCGGCGTTTATTATCGATGATGGGCATGCCCTTCTGGGAGAATTAGTATGGCTAAAAAATCAATGGTTGCACGGGAATCTAACCGTAAGTACAAGGTACGGGTTCGTAATCGCTGTAAGTTATGCGGGCGTCCTCGCGGATATATTCGCCGTTTTGGACTTTGCCGTATTTGTTTTCGTGAGCAGGCGTTGCAGGGCAACATCCCTGGCGTAGTCAAATCGAGCTGGTAGAGGTGGTGTATTATGTCAATGAGTGATCCAATTGCCGATATGTTGACACGCATTCGCAATGCCCAAATGCGCGAGCATAAGACGGTGTCTATGCCGCATTCTAATGTAAAGGCAGCGATTGCAGAAGTGTTGCAAAAAGAAGGTTATATTCAAGCGTTCAAGGTGTTGCCAGAAAAACCGCAAGCGGTTTTACAGGTGACCTTGAAGTATGTCGGTGGTCGGCGAGATCGTCGTTCGGTAATTACTGGACTGGAACGTATTAGTCGTCCTGGCCGCCGAGTATATGTTGGTAAAGGTGATATTCCTTGGGTGTTGAGTGGTATGGGGGTTTCCATTGTTACCACGTCCAAAGGAATTATGACTGGGCAGCAGGCCCGTCGCCTGGGTGTTGGCGGCGAAGTGCTCTGTAAGGTCTGGTAGTCGG
This sequence comes from Candidatus Leptofilum sp., assembly GCF_965223285.1. Classification (GTDB taxonomy): domain Bacteria; phylum Chloroflexota; class Anaerolineae; order Promineifilales; family Promineifilaceae; genus Leptofilum. The sequence goes on from NZ_OZ244997.1 coordinate 4,845,938, forward strand.
AGGGATTATTATGTCTCGCATTGGCAAGGCTCCCATTACTATTCCAAGTGGGGTGCAAATTGAAGTGAAAGGCGGCTCTGTAAATGTTAAAGGGCCCAAAGGTAAGTTGACCCAGATTGTTCATCCAGATATGCAATTTGAGCAGGAAGATGGGGTATTTACGGTCAAACGGCCGTCTGACTCCCGTCAACATCGTTCTTTGCATGGGCTGACACGTGCGCTCATTAACAACATGGTTTTGGGTGTTAGCAATGGCTTTACCAAAATCCTGGACATCGAAGGCGTTGGCTATCGTGCCGAAATGGATGGACAGACGCTGGTTTTGAACGTGGGCTATTCCCATCCAGTTCGGTTTGATCCGCCTCAGGATGTTTCTTTTGCTGTTGAGAACCGGGGCAAAATGATTACTGTTTCTGGCATTGACAAGCAAGTTGTTGGTGAAATTTCTGCGGTTATTCGCAAACAGCGCCCCCCGGAACCATATAAAGGGAAGGGCATTCGCTACAGAGGTGAATACGTTCGCCGTAAAGCTGGTAAAGCCGGTAAGGTTTAATTAAGAGGTTGTTGCAATGGCTATTAAATCAAGAATTGCACGTAAACGGCGTCATCGCCGTATTCGGAACAGAATATCAGGAACGGCCGAACGGCCGCGTTTAAACGTTTTTCGCAGCCTGGATCATATTTATGCTCAGGTAATTGATGATGTTGCTGGCAAAACCCTTGCTTCGGCATCGACAGTGGACAAAGAACTGCGTGGCGAAATGGCCGGAAAGCCTAAAAAAGAACAGGCAACGATGGTAGGCAAAGCAGTTGCAGAACGTGCCAAAGCGGCTGGGGTTTCAACGGTTTTGTTTGATCGGGGTGGTTATTTGTATCACGGCCGTATTCAAGCATTAGCTAACGGTGCCCGCGAAGGTGGCCTCGATTTCTAAAGAAAGTTCAGACCACTAATGGTCTGTGGAACTGTAAGCGCTGCGAAATGATGAAATGAATAACGCAGCAGGATGGAGATGGAGATGGGTCAAAGACGACAAAATTTTGAACAAGAATATGATGAGCGCATCATTGATATTACCCGTGTTGCCAAGGTAGTGAAAGGTGGTCGTCGGTTTGCTTTTCGCGTAACCGTTGTGGTTGGCGATAACAAGGGGCGGGTAAGCGTTGGCGTTGGTAAGGCACGTTCTGTACCAGACGCTATTCGCAAAGCGTTGGATGCAGCGCGCAAATCGCTCACCGAGGTACCGATTGTAGGCAGTACCGTTCCCCATGAAATTATTGGTGTGCATGGTGCGGCTCGCGTATTGCTCAAACCAGCTTCCCCAGGTACCGGGGTCATTGCTGGGGGTGGCGTGCGTGCCGTTATTGAAGCTGCTGGATACAAAGACATTTTGTCTAAATCATTGGGCAGTGCGAATGCTTTAAACGTTTTACAAGCAACCATGAACGGTTTGCGTAATCTGAAGAGCGTTCACGAGGTTGCCTCCGATCGTGGTAAGGATGTGTCTGAGGTTACCCCGTTTTGGAGTCGGGACTAATGGCTAAATTACGCATTACGTATTCGAAAAGTTCAATTGGTTATAAGAAGGATCAGAAAGGCACCATTCGCGCGCTTGGGTTTACCAAGCTGAATCAAACGGTTGAACATGAAGATACGGCCGTTATTCGCGGCATGGTCAATAAAGTCAGTCATCTAGTGACTGTGGAAGAGGTAAAATAAAATGAAATTACACGATCTGCGCCCAAATGAAGGCAAAAAGAAAAAGCGCAAGCGAGTGGGTCGTGGTATCTCTGCCGGGCAAGGTAAAACTGCCGGTCGTGGTACCAAGGGTCAAGGCGCTCGCAGCGGTGGTGGTAAAGGCATCTATTTTGAAGGTGGCCAGTTACCTTTGGCTCGTCGTTTGCCTTACAAACGTGGGTTTACCAACATCAATAAGGTTTACTACAAGCCAGTTAATCTGAAAAGCCTAGCTGAGTTTGACTTTGACGGTGTGGAAGTAACCCCAGAAGTCATGTCTGCCATTGGTCTAATCAAAAAACCGACAGACCCAGTTGTGGTATTGGGTGATGGTGATTTGGATGTTGCTTTGACGGTAAAGGCCCATCGTTTTTCCGCGACTGCTAAAGAAAAAATTGAGGCAGCTGGCGGTACGATCGAGGTACTCCCCCTGGCATAGCGTTTGCTAGAGGGTTTTTAACTCTCCGATGACGCCAATTTTTGGAGGAAAATCATGATCGAATCAGTCAGAGCAGCCTTTTCATTACCAGATTTACGTCGCCGTATTCTTTTTACGGTGTTTATCTTGGTAATCTACCGTTTGGTAGCCAATATCCCCGTTCCGGGCGTTAACTTAGCAGCATGGTTGAATTTTACTGCTTCGAGTAATCAGCTTGTGAACTTCTTAGACTTGCTGTCTGGGGGTGCTGTTCGGAATTTTTCTGTGATGGCAATGGGAGTTTATCCTTATATTACAGCCTCAATTATCATCCAGCTACTTACGCCAATTGTTCCGCAATTGCAGGAAATGGATTCAGAAGGTGAGTCTGGCCGGAATCGCAAGAATCGCATCACATATTACCTAACTGTGCCCCTTTCGTTGTTGCAGGCTATCGGCCAAATTCGGCTGATTGGGTTTAGCATTGGCGTGGGCGGTGCTGATGGGTTAGCACAAATAATGCCCAATTTTGGTTTTGCCCCAGAGCAACTGTTGCCGACTTTTACAACGTTGCTTGCTATGTTGGGTGGTACCATGTTTGCCATATGGATGGGTGAACTCATTACCGAAGATGGTATTGGTCAAGGTATCTCACTCATCATTTTTGGTGGTATTGTGGCCCAGATTTTGCCTGGCGTGGCGGGATTGTTCCAGCTAGATGAAACGACCACACGTATCTTCACGATTGCTGCGTTCCTGATTATTACTATTCTCACCATTTTTGTCATTGTGATTGTTCAAGAAGGGCAGAGGCGAATACCTGTGCAATACGGCCGTCGTGTGCGCGGCCGCAAAGTGTACCAGGGACAGAGCAGCTACGTACCGCTAAAGGTGAACACAGCGGGCATGATCCCGATCATTTTTGCCCAGTCGATTCTTATTTTTCCATCGGTTCTGGCCGGTATTTTTATTACTGGCAATGGTGGGTTTGTAGACACGGTAGCAACGGCCGTTAGTCGTTTTGGTAATGCAGACCCCACAGTAGCACCCGTCGGGTTCACAATTTACTGGCTATCTTTCTTCATTTTGGTTGTAGGCTTTACTTTTTTCTACACAGATGTGATGGTTCGCCAGCAAAACATTCCACAAACCTTGCAGCGGCAAGGTGGGTTTATTCCTGGTATTCGTCCCGGTAAACGCACTGAAGAGTACATTACCAAAGTTGTGCGCCGTATTACCCTTGCAGGTGCTGTTTTTCTAGGGACTGTCTCAATCTTGCCTGGCATCATGAGCGTCATTGGCGTCATCTTGAACATTCCAGGCATTGAGCAGAGTACCTTAGTTGTTAATGGAGCTGGTTTGATCATTGTCGTCGGTGTTGTGATTGACACCATGCGGCAGCTTGAATCTCAACTGCTCATGCGTCAATACGAGGGCTTCATCTAATGAAAACCTTTGTTGTGTTAATGGGAGCACCTGGTGCTGGTAAAGGCACACAGGCAAAAAAGCTGGAAGCAGCGTTGGGCTTGCCACAGGTCGCAACAGGCGACCTTTTCCGTGCAAACTTGAAAAACAATACTGAGCTTGGTCAACTGGCCCGCACTTATATGGATAAAGGCGAATTGGTTCCCGATGAGGTGACCGTTGCTATGGTGCGCGATCGTTTATCAAAACCAGATTGTGAACAGGGAGCCATTTTGGATGGTTTTCCAAGAACAACTGCCCAAGCAGAAGCTCTAGATACGCTCTTGGGTGATTTTTCGGCTAAGATTGCCGTCGTGCCCTTTATAAACGTGAATCAAGACTTATTGGTTGAGCGTTTGGTAAAACGGGCCGAGATTGAAGGACGGGCTGACGATAACGTGGAAACGATTCGAGTACGTATGCAAGTGTATCATTCTGAAACGGCTCCCTTGCTTGATTACTACGACAAAAAGGGCCTGCTTGTGAAAATCAATGGCGAACAAACCATCGAACAAGTCACGGCCGATCTAACCGAAGTTGTACGGAATGTGATGTAGCAATTTCTGGACAGAAATGCCGTTTGATGGCAAAATAGTAGATTGCTTTGAATGCAAGCTGAAACTACTATTTTCTCTAAAATTTTTACCAGAAATGAGTAAATACGGGAACGCCGAAAATCAGCAGAGCGATTTTCCCGCTTTTACTTCTAGAATAAGCTGAACAGGGTTACTTAGAGTAAGCTGTTTGAGGAGCTAAAGATGAAAGTATCAGCGTCTGTAAAACGTCGTTGCCCAAAGTGCAAAATTATTAAGCGGAAAGGTGTTGTGCGCGTCATTTGTGTTGATCCAAATCACAAACAGCGCCAAGGCTAACCATTGTGTTGCGTCAGTGAAGGCTGGTGCAAGATTATCTCGTAAGGATTTTTTGGAGGAATTATGGCACGTATTGCTGGTGTAGACATTCCCCGTAATAAGCGGGTAGAAATTAGTCTAACGTATATCTATGGCATTGGTAAAACCACCAGCCGAAAAATTCTGGACAAAGCAGGTGTTGATCCTAACACGCGCGTACAGGATTTATCTGAAAGTGAAGTAACGCAGCTGCGCCAAATTATTGACAATGATCTGGTCGTTGAAGGTGATTTGCGACGTGAGGTCGCTATGAACATTAAACGCCTGACTGAGATTGGCTGCTACCGTGGTCTGCGACATCGTCGTCATTTGCCTGTACGTGGGCAGCGGACAAAGACAAATGCCCGTTCCCGTAAGGGGCCTAAGAAAACAGTTGCGGGCCGTGGTCGTCGTAAGGGCAAGTAAGATTTAGCAGATTTATATTTGATGGGCTGGTTGAGAAATGGCTTCAGCTCGTTAGGTTTTAGGAGACGGAATGGGACGTAGAAGACAGTCACAGACACGTAAAAAAGCAAAGCGCATGGTGCCGCAGGGGCAAGCACATATTTTTGCCACCTTCAACAATACCATCGTGACCATCACCGACATGGCTGGGAACACAATCGCCTGGTCTAGTGCAGGTAATTCTGGTTTTAAAGGGTCGCGCAAAAGCACCCCTTATGCTGCGCGTCTCGCGGCGCAAAGTGCTGCCCGTACGGCACAAGAAAGCGGCATGCAAGAGATGGATATTATCGTTAAAGGACCTGGCCCAGGTCGTGAGCAAGCCATTCGTTCTTTGCAGGCTTCGGGTATTCAGATAAAAAGTATTCGTGACATTACACCGGTACCTCACAATGGGTGCCGCCCAAAAAAGAAGCGTCGCGTTTAATATTTGTAAGTTATCCTGCTCAATTGGGTAATAAAATCACCCAATTGAGCGGGCTTTTCCAACGTCAATTCGATTGACATTTACAGTTTATTGGTTTTCTGAGAGGGATGAAGGGGTGTGCCACACCTGTAAACCTCTCGTTTTAGCTTGATTACGGAGGTTAAGTTGGCAAGGTATACTGGTCCAGTATGTAAGCTTTGTCGCCGTGAAGGTGAGAAGCTATTTTTGAAGGGGTCTCGTTGTTTGACTCCTAAGTGCTCTTTTGAGCGTCGTTCTTACCCCCCAGGGGAGCATGGTCGCGATAACCAATTCCGCCGAGGACGCGCATCTGACTATTTGTTGCAGCTACGCGAGAAGCAAAAGGCTCGCCGTATTTACGGCGTGATGGAACGTCAGTTCAGCCGTTACTTTCGTCGGGCAACTCAGCGTGTGGGTCTAACAGGTACTAATTTGCTGGTGCTGTTGGAAACGCGCTTGGACAATGTTGTTTACCGTCTTGGTTGGGCAGATTCTCGCGCCCAGGCTCGGCAGCTAGTGCAGCATGGTCATGTTACATTGAACGGCCGTAAAACAAGCGTGCCGTCTGCCTTAGTATCTCCTGGTGATTCTGTAGGAATCCGCAACGAAAGCATGAAGAATAATTACTTCAAGGTTTTGCGCGAAGATTTGGATGATCGCCAGGTTCCACGCTGGTTGTCTTTGGATACCAGAAACGTGTCTGCAAACATTTTGAACTTACCTGCTCGTGATGATATTGATGTTTCCATCAATGAGCAGCTTGTTGTTGAATATTACTCCCGGCGGTAATTGACCGTCCCAAACCGGCTGTTCCGTGTAAAAAGCAATGCCGGGAAGAGAAACGAATTGGAACAGCAAAACAGAAAATAGTTTCTGTAATAGCATAGGGAGGTATGTACGTTGGCTATTAGTAACCTTATACTGCCTAAAATCGAAAGCACCGCGATGTCGCGTGAATACGGCCGTTTTATCTTGGGTCCGTTAGAAAGAGGGTACGGCACAACCTTGGGCAACGCTCTGCGCCGCGTCTTGCTTGCATCATTGCCAGGGGCTGCCATTACATCTATTCGCGTCACTGATGTGCCGCATGAATTTTCGGCCATTGAATATGTGCGCGAAGATATGATGCAGTTGATTCTGCACATCAAACAACTTCGCTTGAAGCTGCACGGCACCGATACGGCCCGCTTGCGTTTGGAAGTTCACGGTGCAGGTACCGTAACGGCCGCAGATATTCAAACGCCGCCAGAGGTTGAAATTATCAATCCGGATTTGTATCTGTTCACGGTTGATTCCGATGATGCCTTTTTGGAAATTGAAATGACTGCTGAAACAGGGCGTGGCTATTCTCCTGCAGAAGAACGCGGCCGTTTGCCTATTGGTGAACTGCCAGTAGACGCCATTTTTAGCCCTATTCGGCGCGTTGGGTATGAAGTGCAAAAAACGCGTGTGGGTCAAGCCGCCGATTATGATCGGGTTGTCATGCAAATTTGGACAGATGGCACCATCAAGCCAGAAGAATCATTGGCACAATCTGCGCAGATTATGATGCAATATCTGCGACCGATTGCTGGCGTTAGTGAAGAAACCTTCTTGCCTGTTGAAGAGGAAGAAGAGGAAGAGGGAGCCATCCCGAACGAGATTTACGACACGCCGATTGAGCAGCTTGATTTGAGCGTCCGAGTCTTTAACTCGTTGAAGCGTACTGGCATCACCAAAGTAGGTGAAATGCTGGATATGCTGGAACGGGGTGAAGAAACAATGCTTGCCATTCGCAACTTTGGCGAGAAATCTTTGGATGAATTGAAAGATCAGCTGCGGGCCAAAGGTTTTTTGAAAGATGAAGAAGGAGAAACGGCCGCTGTTTAGCAACGGCCGTTCCCATAAACGAGGTAAACAACATGCGACACAGAGTAAGCGGTCGTAGATTGGGTCGAGATAGTGCACATCGCAAAGCATTACGCCGCAATATGATTGCGGAACTGCTCGTCCATGAACAAATATTGACCACAGAAGCAAAAGCAAGAATGCTGCGTCCGGCGGCAGAAAAAATCATTACCCTGGCCAAACGCGGACTTGCCAAAGATGATCCAGCACAGGCCGTACATGCACGCCGCTTAGCGGCAGCACGCATTGCCCGTTTTCGTTTGGGTGAAGATGAAGATGGCAATGTGGGTGAGATAGACGTCGTTAGAAAGCTATTTGACGACATTGCTCCCCGTTACGCAGACCGGCCCGGTGGGTATACGCGCATGGTGAAGATTGGCAAACGCTCAGGCGATAATGCCGATATGGCCATGATTATGCTCGTTGATGAGGAGTAATGCTTGCGGACTTATGCTGCTCTGATTGCCTACGATGGCACAGAGTATCATGGCTTCCAGCGGCAGGTTGAAACCCAACCCACCGTACAAAGCACCGTCGAAAATGCCTTGAGTCGGCTAGCCCGCCAACCCGTTACAGTGCTTGGCTCTGGCAGAACAGACAGCGGCGTACATGCAGTTGGGCAGGTCATCACATTTTCTCTGGCTTGGCAACATCATGATGAGGATTTGCATCGCGCACTAAATGCTAATTTGCCAGAGGATATTGCAATTTTACAACTAAAACAGGTACCATCATCCTTTCATCCCAGGTATGATGCACAGCGTCGGACATACGAGTATACGATTTACAATGACCCGATAAGAAACCCAATAAAAAGGAATTTTAGCTGGCATGTATACAAATATCTGGATGAAGAAAAAATGAATCAGGCTGCCAAATCATTGTTGGGTACACACAACTTCGCTACATTTGGCCAGCCACCGCAAGGCAATAACTATGTGCGTGAGCTTTTTTTGGCCAAATGGACTCGGTCTGGTTCCGATTTAACCTTTCGGGTTGAAGCAAACGCTTTCTTATATCGAATGGTTCGCAGCATTGTTGGCAGCTTAAAACTGGTGGGTGACGGTACCTGGACTATTAAAGAGTTTGTGCGGGCTTTTAAAGCCGAAAATCGCCATGAATGCGGAACGGTAGCCCCCCCACAAGGTCTTTGTCTTGTTTCTATAACGTATAAAAACCTGAGCTGGTTGGATTGATCAGCTTAGATGTAGGAGAAAGCGGCATGAAAACGTTCATCACAAAACCAGCCGAGGTTGAACGCCAATGGTTTATTGTGGATGCTCAGGGCCAAACATTGGGCCGATTGGCATCGCGCATTGCCACAGTATTGCGTGGCAAACATAAACCCGGATTTTCCCCTTCGGTGGACTGCGGCGATTATGTTATTGTAATCAATGCAGAAAAAATTCATGTAACGGGTCGTCGGATGGATCAGAAGGTGTATTATCGTCACTCTGGTTATCCAGGTGGTCTTACAGAAATTACGCTGCGTGAGCAGTTAGAAAAATTCCCAACGCGTCCGGTTGAACTGGCTGTCAAGGGTATGCTGCCCAAAAATAAATTGGGTCGTAAAATGCTGAAAAAATTGAAAGTTTATGTGGGTGAAGCGCATCCGCATCAGGCACAGCAGCCTGTTCCAATGGAACTGTAGGAGATTGATTGAGATGGCAGAAGAATCAAGACAATATTACGAAGGAATTGGCCGCCGTAAACGTGCATCTGCACGCGTTCGCGTAATTCTTGACGAAGAAGCTACCGGCAACTTTGTGGTTAACGGCAAAGATGTAAAGGATTTTTTCCCGCGTTTTGGCGATTACCTGACGTTGACTGGCCCATTGAACGACACCGATCTGATGGGCAAGGCAGATGTGAGCGTACACATTAACGGTGGTGGCATTACTGGCCAAACAGGGGCAGTCCGTTTGGGCTTGGCGCGTGCTTTGGTTAAGTATGATGAAAATCTGCGCGGTGCACTTCGCGCTGGTGGTCACTTAACCCGTGATGCACGCATTAAAGAGCGTAAGAAACCAGGTTTGAAGCGTGCGCGCAAGGCACCAACCTACACCAAGCGTTAATTTGGCTGGTTGATTTTAATAATGTTTTAGAAAAGGCGAGAGATTTCTCTCGTCTTTTTGCTTTGAATGGATTCATCCGGGAAGCACGGAAAGAATTCACATTTATGAACTAACTTGGGAAGGATTTAGAGATGGGTATTACGGTTGTTGGGCTGGGGCCAGGAAACGGCCGTTTCCTCACCAGAGCTGCTTGGGACGTATTAAGTCAGGCAAAAGAGCTGTATTTACGCACAGGGCGGCATCCAGCCGTAGCTGACTTGCCGCCAAGCGTGACGTGCCACACTTTTGACCATATTTATGACCGTGCTGACAGTTTTGAGACTGTCTATGAAACGATTGTCGCCGAACTGCTCAAGCTAGCGAAGCAAGCTGAGGTCATTTATGCAGTGCCGGGACACCCTTTTGTCGGGGAATCTACCGTGACGCGGCTTGTTGCTGAGGCAGAGAAAGCGGATGTGCAAGTTACAGTAGTTGCTGGTTTGAGCTTTGTGGAGCCTTGTTTAACGGCCGTTGCCCAAGATGGCATGGACGGCGTGCAAATCTTTGATGCAATTGAGCTAAGCCAATACCTGTACCCGCCTGTGAATCCAGACTTTCCCCTGCTGCTGGGGCAGGTGTATAGTCGGATGTTGGCTAGTGAGTTGAAGTTGGTGTTAACGGCCGTTTACCCAGATGAACACCCCGTTACCCTTGTCCACAAGGCTGGCGACGATGATGAACTGATCGAGCAGGTGCCGCTTTATGCCATTGACCGCAGCGACCAAGTGAACCATCTCACCAGCCTGTTTGTACCACCCTTGCCCAATTTATCTTCGCTAAACGCCCTGGCTGAAACGGTGGCCATTCTCCGCAGCCCAGATGGCTGCCCGTGGGATCAGGAGCAGACGCCACAAAGTCTGCGCAGTGGCTTTTTGGAGGAAGCTAGCGAGGTGTTGGCCGCCTTAGATGCTAACGATGTGGCCGAACTGCGCGAGGAGCTGGGCGATGTGCTGTATCATTTGGTGATGCAAACCCAAATTGCCAGCGAAGATGAAGAATTCCGGCTGACGGACGTAATTGCCGGTATTGATGCCAAGCTAAAATATCGCCATCCACACGTGTGGGGAGATTGGCAAGTAAATGACAGTACGGAAGTGATCCACAATTGGGAGATGCTCAAGGCAAAAGAGAAGGCAAACCGCTCCAATTCTTTGGTAGACAATATCCCTGAATCGCTGCCTGCATTGGCACGATCCCAAAAGCTGCAAGCGCGGGTGCGTAAGGTGGGCTTCGATTGGCCCAGCATTGATGGTGTGTACGAAAAAGTGCAGGAGGAGATTGCTGAGCTGCGTGAGGCTGTCACACCTGAGCATCGCGCCGAAGAACTGGGTGACTTGCTGTTTGTAACCGTAAATTTAGCTAAGTGGCTGGATATTGATGCTGAATCAGCCTTGCGCGAGGCAAATTTGAAGTTTAGCCGTCGTTTTCGTGCATTGGAAACGCTGGCAGCGCAGCGAAACTTGGACCTTGCAAAGATGGCAGCGGATGATTTGGAAGCCCTCTGGCAAGAAGTGAAGGTACGGCTCATGGCGTGAGCCTGCTTGCCAAATGGTATCGGGTTGGTTAAAGTAGTCGCGGCTTTAATAATCGTGGATTTGATGTACAGGAAGGAGGCAGTGTGACGGCCGTTTTGAACATTGTCTTTGCTGGCGTGGCTGGCGTGGCAATTCTGAGTGCGCTTTATTACGGGGGACGCGCCGTGATTCGTCGTGGTCAACCAACTGATTCTGCCTACAATGTGGGGCGGCTGGAAGCACGTCGTTCCGTGCAGATTGACCTGATACGGGCATTGGCCTCGATTGTTGTCGCGCTTATTTTTTTGGGGGCTTTTGGACTGACACCGCGCCCTGTGGAGCCGCTTATTTCCCCAACAGAACCAGTCTTGGTGGAAGCAACAGAAGTGCCAACAGAATTGCCGGTGGAGACAATAGTGCCAACTGATTTGCCTGCGCCTGAACAAGCGATCCCCACCGCAGAACCTACGGCCGTACCCACCAATCCCCCAACGGACGAACCCACAGCCGCCCCAACCAACACGCCAGAGCCAGTTTCCAACACAGCTATCGTTAGCAGTGGCGTGGGCGTCTGGCTGCGGGCCACCCCCAGCACCACTGGGGAGCAGCTGGAATGGCTTCTGGATGGTACCGTCCTCACCTTGCTCGATGGCCAGGAAACGGCCGATGATCTGCTGTGGCAGCAAGTGCAAACCGAAACTGGTCTTATTGGCTGGGTTGCTGCCGATTTCATCCTCATTTCTGAATAAACCAAAAATGAGCCAGGAGGCAATCCTATATGCCTGAAGATTTGAAGATAGATAATAACGGCCGTTCCATCCCCGTAAGCATCGACGCAACCGCAAACATTCTGCAAGCTTCATTTAAACATTACTTTGAGATGGCGATGGACCATCATACCAAAGCAGCCACTACATCCAACTTTTTGCTGATTATCGTGGGGGCGATTATCAGTTTTGTTGGCTTTGATACGGCCGTTGGCGGTACAGTTGATTTGGTCAGCGGTGTAGCCGTGTTTGTGATTGGTCTATTTGGCATCGTGTGGACCCGAAAACAGTTTGAGCGGTACACCTATTGGCAGCACATTGCTCATCAATATCAAAAAGAGTTGGCCAAAATGGTGCCTGAGCTAATAACTGAGGATGTCTACCGAATAGGAGCGGAACGTGCTGCCTTGGAGAAGTATTCATCCATAGCTAAACTCCATGAACGTTGGCTATGGGCTTCTCTTCATGGCATCATAGCCGTCATTGGCTTGGGGTTAATGATGCTTGCCGCCTAAAAGCTGAAATTTCCCTACTTTGGGTGCTGGGCGCGGTTGAATTCGGAAGGGGAGGTTGTTTTTACGTTGGACGTGGCTTCTTGCCGCCAGGTGGAGACGGTTTCATTGTATTTGGGGGATTGGTGGCGGAAGTAGGTATCATACAGCTCCGCGTAATGTCCGCTTTGCTGCATCAGCGCGTCGTGGTCGCCCTGCTCAATGATGCGGCCTTTTTGTAGGACGATGATCCGGTCAGCGGCGCGCACGGTGGAGAGGCGGTGGGCAATGATAATGGCGGTGCTGTTGGCCATGATGAGATTGAGTGCCTGCTGAATTTGGGATTCGGTAAATGGGTCTACGCTGGCGGTAGCCTCATCCAGGATGAAGATGCGGGGGGATTGCACCAGCACGCGGGTAAGGGCGACAAGCTGCCGTTGCCCCATCGAGAGGCGACTGCCGCGCTCGCCTACTTCACTATCTAGCCCGTTTGGCAGGGTTTCTAGCCACTCCCCTTCGCCGATGCGTTGGGCCATTTCCTCTATTTCGGCGTTGGTGGCTGTGGGACGGCCGTATCGAATATTTTCTGCCACCGTACCTGCAAATAAAAATGGCACCTGAGACACAATGCCAATTTGCTGCCGAAAGGTGGTCAGATCAAATCCACGAAGATCGTGCCCATCTACCTGAATCTTGCCTGCCTGGAATTCATAGTAGCGGGCGATGAGCTTGATGATGCTAGATTTGCCTGCACCCGTGTGACCCACCAGAGCGATGCTTTCACCGGGCGCGATGTGCAGCGAGAAATCATCCAGCACCTGCTCCTGCTCTGAATAGCGGAAGGAGACGTGGTCAAACACAATTTCGCCGCGCAAATTTTGGGGTTGGATATTGTTTGATTGCGTAACGGCCGTTTCCACATCCATGAGCGCAAACACCCGTTCCGACGCAGACAGGCCCGCTTGAAACTGGCTCCAAAAGGCGGAAAGGTTAGTGACGGGAAACCAGAAGCGGTCGATGGTCGCTACAAAAAGATACCAGGCTGCTACGGTAATGGCCCCAGCAACCGCACTGCGACCGCCAAAATAGATAAGAACGGCCGTACCAATGCCTGCCAAAATATTCAACGTCGGGAAAATATTGGCAATCACAAACCCGCGCCGCACGTTGATGCTGTACGCTTGCCGATTGACGCCTAAAAATTCATCGTAGATTGCTTGCTCCTGACGGAAATTCTTGGCCACGCGAATGCCCGTTACTGCTTCCTGAATGGATTTGTTTACTTCACCCAAGGCTCGCGACCCTTGCTGGGTAACCCGCCGCGCCAAATTGCGAAACCCCAGCGCGGCTATGGCTACAAAGGGAGCCATTGCCAGCACTAGCAGCGTCAGCCGCCATTCAATGGCAAAGAGCGTCACAATCAAGATGAGGGCAACAGCGAGCTGGTTGATAACGTCGGTGCTGAGGACTATCACCTCGCCAAATTCCTGCGTATCGCTGGTGATGCGGCTAACGATGCGCCCAGAGCTGTACTCATCGTAAAAGGAAAGGTCTTGGCGGGCGGCGGCGGCAAACGCATCTTGGCGCATGGCTAAAATGACGTCGGCAATCATTTCAGAGGTGAGCTGCCGACGTATCCAGTTAAGTGCCCAGTTGCCCACGCCCGTAAAAAAGACAACGCCAATCAGCAGCGGGATGAGCCGCTCGCTGCCGCCGTCGGCCATCACGCCCACGGCGTTGGAGACGATGAGGGGCAGGGCGGCCCCCGCCAGAGCCATCAGAAAAACGCAGACGGAAATGATAATGACTTTGCGCTTGTGGGGGCGAAAGTAGTGCAGAATGCGCTGCACCAATTGTTTATCGCTGTATTGGCGGTCGTAGGCTTCTGCTTCCAAACCGCGCATGACGGCTGCCATAGAATGTCCTTCGAGGAGATTGGAGACTGGAGATTAGAGATTAGGCTATCTTTTCAATCTCCAGTCTCCAATCTTCTTTTTGTTTACAAAATGCGTTGTCCCAGTAACGATGCTGCCAGCTCCACAGCCAGTTCGGCCGTTCGGTTCATGGTATCAAGGATGGGATTTATTTCAACGATGTCCATTGACTGTACCCGTCCGCTATCCCCCAGGATTTCCATGAGAAGATGGGCTTCGCGGTAGCTGAGGCCGCCGGGAACGGCCGTTCCCACCCCAGACGCTTCATCAGGATCAAGGCTATCCATATCCAGGCTGATGTGAATGCGTGGAAAATGGCGCAGCCGGTCAATCGCTTGCCGCGCTACGCTGGCCATCCCCATCTCGTCCACATGCCGCATGGTAAAGACGCTGATGCCGCTGCGGGCCAGCCGAACCCGCTCTAACTCATCCAAATCACGAATACCAATTTGCACAATTTGGCGTGGCTTGAGCTTGGCTCCTGGACTTCCAACGTTCACCAATGATTCCGGCCCCTCGCCTACCAGAGCTGCCACCGGCATTCCGTGGATATTGCCGCTGGGAGAGCTTTCTGGCGTGTTGAAATCGCCGTGGGCATCAATCCAGATGACACCGAGCGGTTCGTCCTGGGATTGGGCGGCAATGGAGCCAATGCTGATGCTGTGGTCGCCACCCAGGAAGATGGCAAACTCATCGGCTAGGACGCATTTGCGGGCGATGTCGTAGATGTTTTGGCAAACGGCCGTTACCGTTTTCAACCGTCTTGCCCCAGATTGGGCGATATCTTCCTCAGGGTTAGGGACAGGGACGTTGCCTTCGTCGAAGACGGTGTGCCCTAACCGCTCTAGTCGAGCTTGCAGCCCGGCGTAACGGGCTGCGCTGGGCCCCATGTCTACACCGCGCCGACTTTGACCCAAATCCATAGGCACGCCAATAATGCGAATATTTCGTTTGTGCAATGTGCGCCTCTCTTTCATGAAAAATGTGGTAAGCGTATTGTCACTCATCCAGGTGGTTGGGGCAACTTGCCAGTGAGCGGTTTTCAGTGGGTCAGTGGTCAGCGCAGTTCTGATTACTGAATACTGTTTACCGATTACTGCTTCCTGTATAATCCGGTCATGACATCTTCGCTGTTGCAAAATCGTCAATTACCCTGGCCCACAAATTGGAACGAGATTTTTGGCCGCTCTGCCCCGCTGATCATTGAAATTGGCTTTGGCAGTGGTCATTTTTTGGTGGATTTGGCCCAGAAACGGCCGTCGGCCAACGTCATGGGCGTGGAAATTTCGCTGCCCTCGCTGGAAAAGGCACAGCGCAAGGTGAAAACGCTTGGTGTGCAAAATGTGCGCTTGCTGCAAAGCGATGCCCGTTACCTGCTGCAAGCTCTCTGCCAGCCGGAATCCATCAGCGAAGTTTACATAAACTTCCCAGACCCATGGCCGAAGGCGAAGCAGCTTCACCGGCGGCTGATTAACGTAGACTTTTTGCATCTGTTGGCAACGCGCCTGGTGCCTGGTGGCCTGCTGGATGTGGCCACCGATCATGCTGATTATGCGCTGGCCATCACCGAAGCATTGGAGGGCACACCGTACTTTGAAAGCCGCCTGCCAACCACATTTGTAACGGAAGACAATGAGCGACTGCGTACCAAATATGAGCAAATTGGCTTGGACGAGGGACGAACCTGCCATTACTACAAATTTGCGCGTTGTGAAACGGCCGTTCCCCAAAGCTACCCCATCCTCAAGGAGTTTCCTATGCCCCACGCTGTGTTGCAATCCCCACTGCAATTAGATGAGATTCAGGCTAGATACGGCCGTTGGCAATATTCTCACAACGATTGCCACATCAACTTCATGGAACTGTTCCGCGCTAGGGATGATGAGGCACTATTTGTGGAAGCATACATCAAGGAGGCCCCCGTAGCGCAGCGGCTAGGGTTGGTCATTCGGCAGCGAGAGCCGGGAAATTATGTGATTAATTTGCATGAGCTGGGTTTCCCACGCCCCACGCGGGGCGTGCAGCTTGCCATTGGGCAGTTGGCTACCTGGCTGGTGAGCCTGCACTCGGAAACCGAAATTTTGCACCACAATTTATTACCAGACGCGTTGGAGCCGATGCGCCATGCAGCTTGATCTGGAACTGTACCGCGAGGAAGCGCAAGTTGAGGCCAATGTACGCATTAGCTATATTCACATCGCCCCAGAACGGCCGTTGCACACCATCCTTTTTGTTCATGGGTTTGGTGGCCGGGCGCGGCAGTGGCGCTACCAAATTGAGCAGTTTGCCATCCACAATGAGGTGATTGGGCTTGATTTGCGCGGACACGGCCGTTCCTCGCGGCCCGGTGGCGGCTATGAGATGGATCGTATTTTGGCCGATATATTGGCCGTGCTGCGCCATTGCGACGTGAACCGACCCATTGTGCTGGCTGGGCATTCCTATGGCGTGGCCATCGCCACCGAATTTGCCTGGCGTTACCCCGAGCGCGTGAGCCACCTCATTCTCATTGCCGGGGCAGGTGAATACAACATTTTGCCAGCTTATAAGGTGATGTTCCGTCTGCCGGAACCGCTATTGCGACTATTTCAGCCGATAGCCAACCGCGCCATGGATGCCTCGCTGTACGCCTTGCAGGAGATGTATCTGCACAACATGCGCCACTGGCGTGGCTGGGACAAATTCCCGGAGCTGAAGCCCAAAACGATGGTGATTTTAGGTAATAAGGATCGTGTCTTGCCGCAGTCGGCGTTTGAGCGGGTGGGGGAACTGGTGCCGGAAGGGTCTGAGGTGATCAACGTGGGCGTATCGGCGCACATGGTGATGCTGGAGCGGCGCGACGCGGTGAACCGGGCCATTGAACGCTTTTTGGAGGGAGAAACGGCCGTTCCTACCCATTCTCGTTGGCGCAGCGATGTGGAGGCAGCGGGTCGGGGCGGCTTGCTGGCAGAACGTCCCTGGCTAGCAAATTATGAGACGGCCGTACCGCCTACCATTGACGTGCCGCGTTTACCCCTGACGCGGCTGCTCGACCGCGCCTGGCGACGTTTTCCCAATCGGCCAGCCATTCGCTTTATGGGGCGCACCCTCAGTTACCGCTCCATGAGCGCACAGGCAGCCCGCTTTGCTAATGGGCTGCTCTCGTTGGGCATTAAAAAAGAGGCACGGGTCATGCTGCTGCTGCCCAATCTACCCCATCTGGTAATTGCCTTTTACGGCACGCTGCGCGTCGGGGGCATTGCCGTCATGGCAAACCCGCTGGACCCGCCAGAAGAACTGGTGCGTCAGGCCAATGCGTCTGGGGCAGAAGTGCTGGTGACGCTGGGGCGATTTAGCAAAACGGCCATACAAATTAAAGTCCAGAGCAGTGTACGCCATGTAATCTATGCCAGCGTCGCCGACTATCTGCCGTTTACGAAGAAGCTGGCCGCTAGCTTAATGCCATCCCAACGCCGTGCCGATCAACTGCCAGACCAGGCCGCTGGATCGGATTTTGCCTGGAGTCGCTGGCTACGCCGCTTTCGGCCAGAGCCGCCCAGAGTAACCGTGCGGCCAGAAGATACGGCCGTTCTCCAATTTACCAGCGGCACGACGGGAATTCCCAAGGGCATCATATTGACGCATTATAATCTGGTGGCCAACACCATGCAGGTGCGCCTGTGGCTCACGGACGTGCGGGATGGCCATGAGGTGATGATGTGCGTAGTGCCATTTAGCCACGTTTACGGCATGACCTCCGCCATGAATCTGGCGGTGAGCGTGGGTGCGAGCATGGTGTTGCTACCTCGTTTCGATACGGAGGCGGTGCTGCGTGCTATTCGGCGCAACAAGCCTACACTCTTCCCTGGCGTTCCGTCAATGTACGTAGCCCTCAACAACTTCCCCAGCGTGCGCAAATTTGGCATTGATTCGATTCGAGCCTGCATTAGCGGGGCTGCGCCGCTGCCGATTGAGGTAAAAGAGACGTTTGAGAAGCTCACCAAGGGCAAACTGGTGGAAGGGTACGGCCTGAGTGAAGCCAGCCCAGTAACGCACGCCAATCCGATAAACGGCCGTCACAAAGCGGGTTCTATTGGCCTACCCCTTCCCAGCACCGAGGCGCGCATTGTGGATTTGAAGACGGGACGGCCGTTGGCCGCTGGGCAAATTGGGGAGCTAGTGATTCGCGGGCCACAGGTGATGCGTGGCTACTGGCAGGATGAGGCGGCTACCCTGGACGTAATTGACAAAGACGGTTGGCTGCACACCAACGATGTGGCCCGCATGACGGAAGATGGTTACTTCCAGATCATTAGCCGTCGTCAGGATAGCTGGCAGGGGGAAGATAAAAAATTGGCCTTCCCGCGCGATGTGGAAGAGGTGATTTACGAGCTGCCAGAGGTGCGCGAGGTGGTGGTGGTGGGCATTGCCAACCAGCCCGTGGCCTTTGTGAGCTTAAAAGAGAAGACGCGTATTCCGGCCAAAACGATTATCCAATTTTGCCAGCGTCGCTTGCCGCCCAGCCAGGTACCGCGACTGGTCATTTTTGTGAAGGAGTTCCCGCGTAGCTTTATCGGCAAAGTGCTGCGGCGAGAGCTAGTGTCGCAATATCGTCAGCAAATTCGGGCTGAGGGGGGCAGCGTGAGTCAGCATCTGGCCGGGTTGGATGATACGGCCGTTGAATAACATTGATTTATGAGAGGTGCTGTTTGGCCACTTGCAGCACGGTTTCCAGGCGATACGGCTTTTGCAAAAAGCCCGTAGGGCGTGTGCCTGCCATCTTTTCCAATATTTCTGCTTCTGTATAGCCAGATGAGAGAATAATTTTGACGTTGGGGTCTATCTGACGCAGTGCCTCAAACGCTTCGATGCCGCTCATGCCAGGCATGGATAAATCCAAAATGATCAAACCAATTTCATCCCGATGGGCTGTGTACTGGTCGATCCCTGCTGCACCGCTGGCTGCGGCCAGGGTGGGTATCTCTTCGAGGTCTAAAATGTCGCCAATGGCTTCGCGCACCTGTCGCTCATCATCAATGATGAGGACGCTATTTTGCTGAGCGGGTGGGGGAGAAACGGCCGTTGCCACTGCCTCATCGGCTATGGCTTCCTCAGATGGGAACAAAAATTGGAACGTGGTGCCTTTGCCGACCGCGCTGGTGGCCCGGACGCTGCCCTGATGCCCGCGCACGATGCCCATGACGGCAGCAAGCCCTAAACCGCGCCCTGTGCCTTTGGTTGAGAAAAACGGATCAAACATGCGGGATAGTGTGGCCTCATCAATGCCCTTGCCTGTATCGCTTACTTCTAGCAGCACATACTCTCCGGCAGCGATGCTGTCGTTGTGCGGACGCCACGCGGGTAGCTGAGCATCTGTAAGCTGATGTGGCATTGTTTTGATGGTGATGATGCCCTGATTGGTGCCCAATGCTTCGGCAGCATTCAGCAACAGATTCATGATGATTTGCTGAATTTGCACGCTGTCTGCCTGAATGTTGGGTAGGGGATTATGCAGCTTAGTGTGGAAGGTGATGTTGGCTGGCAATGCATCCTCAAACAGATGGAGGTTTTGTGTAATGAGTTGATTGAGATGCACCGTCGTAATTTCAAAATGGCCTTGCCCTGTGTATGCCAAAAGCTGCCGCGTAAGCAATGCGGCCGTTTCTGTGGCTTGGATGGCTTTGTCTAAATTGTTTTGGCTCAAATGGTTCGGCTCAATTTTGGCTTTGGCGATAGCGATTTGGCTCATCATGGCCACTAGCAGGTTGTTGAAGTCATGTGCCAGGCCACCGGCCATAAGGCTTAGGCTTTCCAGCCTTTGGGCGTTTTGTTCGGCTTCTTCCGCCTGCTTGCGGATAGTGATGTCTTGAATGCCGCTAATGTGGGCCGCCTGACCCTGGAAATCAATTGTTTGGCTCACCAGCTCAACAGGGAATGTGCTGTTGTCTTGTCGGACGCCCGTGGCTTCCAGCACAATTTTTTGATTTTGTTTCATATTTTTTTCCAGGGAAGTGCTGTCTTCTAACTTAAAAAATTGTCTTATGCTTTTACCCAACACATCGTCAATGGCTGAAAAACCAAACATCATAGCAAAGCTAAAGTTTGCCTCCTGAATTATGTGATCAACCGTGATGACGATGCCGTCAAACGAGGCTTCCACAAGCGCGCGAAAGTTCTCTTCTTTTTCGCGCAGGAAGGCACGCTGCTGTTTGAGGCTGGCTTCAGCCTGCTCGCGCTCGCTTACTTCACGGCGCAGCTGCTCGTTGGTCTCCGTTAGCTCTTCTGTGCGTTTGCCTAACGTTTGCCGAATTTGTTGAAGCGCATGTTCATTAAACCGAAGCGTTTCTAGCGTGAGCCGCAAGGAGACATAGGAAGCACCAAGCAAGGTAAAGGTCAAGAACGCTTGAGACATCTCTTTCATGAGGGTGTTTGTCTCGGTTAGGGGCATCGCTAACAGAGGAATTTGGCCTTTCAGCGTGGCCATAATGAGCAACACAATGGTGATGAGCGAAATGAGTGAATAAATGACGGTAACGCGCCCGCGCAGCAGCAGCAGCGTAATGAGAATGAATATGGCGTAGGCACCAGGGCTGGGTATTTGGTTGCTACCGTAGAGGAGCAAAAAGATGGTTATAGAGAGCCAGAAGACGGCCGTAAAGCCATGAGCCAACCATTTAATGTTGTTTGTTCTCAGGAACCACTCGCCAACCAGTATGAAAAGAGCATAGACGATGGTTATTAGCAGATCGTTGATGGAAGAATCGCCACGAAGCAGAAAGAGGAGATTAGCCAGCAGCAGCGAAACGGCCATTGTCCGCAGCATTCGCCTCAAAAGCATACGACGCATCTCGTTTGCTGTTGGTGTGGCTATAGATTGTTCATCTGCTGCCGGTTGAAAATTGTTCATAGGTTGCTCGGAAACCATTCTTCTGTTCAACTCCTGGACGCTAACTGATTGTATCAGACTCGGTATCGTTTAATTTGAAACGGTTGTGAGGATGGCCATTTTCATTGCTGATAGATGATTATCTAATGAAGTTTTGCCGTTTCTCAATTCAATGCGATAAAATTCAACTGTCATTGCCGTTAATAAAGTTCTTTGTTCGGCAAGGACACTGTCTCATTGATAAAAACATAAAATGATTGATTGGAGCGTTTCGCATGAGTCAAGTTAAGTTAGACCTTCCCCACTGGGATTTCAGCACAGTTTTTCCTGGGCTAGAATCCCCTGAGTTTGAAGCAGGATTTCAGGATGCCATCGTTGCCATTGCCGACATGGTTCAACTATTTGACGACAATGGCATTAATCGGTTGGAAACGGCCGTTCCCGTTGATGATCAGCTCGTTTCCCTGTTCGATACCATCATCAATCGCTTTAACGCCATTGACGAACAAATTCATATTTTACAGGTTTATCTGTATGGCTATCTGACCACGGATTCTC
The DNA here is from genome assembly GCF_965223285.1 of Candidatus Leptofilum sp. Lineage (GTDB taxonomy): Bacteria > Chloroflexota > Anaerolineae > Promineifilales > Promineifilaceae > Leptofilum. Next base: position 4,867,482 of record NZ_OZ244997.1, read on the forward strand.
GCAATACCGAGGCACAGGCGCGTCACAGCCAATTGTTGCCCCACCTTTCCCGGCTGTCGCTGCTGGGTACGCGGGTTACTGCCTGGATTGGCTCGCTGGATGTGGAGGAACTGCTAGATAAATCGGCCGTAGCGCGTGAACATGAGTACATGCTGCAAAAAGCGCGGCAGCAGGCCCAGCATCTCATGTCGCCAGAGCAAGAAGATTTGGCAGCAGAGCTAGCCCTGATGGGCGGCAGCAGTTGGAATCGTTTATTTAATAATTTCACCTCGCAGATTACGGTGAGCATTGAGCGAGACGGCAAGACAGAAGAGATGCCGTTGACGGCCGCCCAAAATTTGGCGTTTGACCCAGATAGAGAGGTGCGGGCGCAGGCGCATCAGGCGGTGTTGGATGCGTTGGCGGAAGCGGCCGTTCCCATTGCCGCTTGCCTCAACAGTCTGAAAGGTGAAACGCTGGCCCTTACGCGGCGGCGCGGCTGGGATGATCCGCTGGACATGGTGCTGTTCCAAAACGCCATCGATCGGCCCACGCTGGACGCGATGATGGCGGCCACCCGCAACGCCTTCCCCGACTTTCAGCGATATTTGAAGGCGCGGGCTAAAGCACTGGGGCGGCCCAAGATGGCCTGGTACGACAGGCTGGTCCCGCTGGGGCAGGGTGAGCAGAGTTGGGCCTATCAGGATGCTACCAACTTTGTCCTGACGCAATTTGGTACCTACTCAAGCAAAATGCGTCGTTTGGCGGAGCGCGCTTTTAGCGAAAATTGGATTGACGCCGAGCCGCGCGACGGCAAGCGGGGCGGGGCGTTTTGCATGGGGCTGCGCGGCGACGAAAGTCGCATCTTGACAAATTTTGAGCCGGGCTTCTCTGGCGTGAGTACGTTGGCACATGAATTGGGTCATGCTTACCACAATGTGTGCTTGGCCGAGCGCACGCCACTGTTACGCAACACGCCGATGACGCTGGCAGAGACAGCCAGCACGTTTTGCCAGAAAATTGTGGAGAATGCGGCTTTGGCAACGGCCGTTCCTCAAGATCAACTTATCATTTTAGACGGCCTGCTGGAATATGCGGCGCGGGTGGTGCTGGGTGCCAGCAGCAACTTCATGTTTGAGGAGAAGTTGTTCGAGAAGCGCAAAGAGCGGGAGCTGTCGGTGGAAGAACTATGCGCTCTGGACGAAGAAACCCAGAAAGCCTCATTGGGAGACGCCCTGGAAGAAGGATCGCTGCATCCATACCGCTGGGCATATGTACCACACTATTACGGCTCTACCTATTACAACTTCCCTTACACCTTTGGCTTGCTGTTTGGCCTAGGACTATATGCCCAATATCAGGCAGAGCCAGAACCGTTCAAGGCGGGGTACGACGAGCTGCTTTCGATGACCGGCATGGGCAATGCGGCCGATTTGGCCGACCGTTTTGGCATCGACGTCCGCAGTGAGGCGTTTTGGGAAGCTAGCCTGGACGTGCTGCGAGCCGACATTGATAAGTTTGTTGCTTTGGTTGAAGCGGCTGAATAATTTGAACTTTTTATCAAAGATTGCGCAGATTCAAATATCGACGCTACGCACACAAGCAAGAAGTACACCAATTTCCCCCCACCATGCTGGTCGCCCTGGTGACCGTAACGCTGAATGCGGGCTTTTTGTGCTTGGAAGACAGAAGTAATGGGTGATTTGATTCATCTGGGCAATCTGCTACATTAGCCGAGATGGATTCTTTAACTCAACTTCACAAAGAGATGCGGACGTGCCGTCTCTGCCTGGACGCGGGGTATGCAATTGTACCGGGGGCCGTATTTCGCGGCAGCGCGGGGGCGGAGGTGCTGCTGATTGGGCAGGCTCCTGGGGTAACGGAGGTAGAGGCGAAACGGCCGTTTAACGCCACCTCGGGTACGCGCTTGTTTCAATGGCTGGGGGAAGCTGGCTGGGATGAAGCTCAGTTTAGAGCACGACATTACATGACGGCCGTTACTAAATGCTATCCGGGCAAGGGTAAAAACGGCAAAGGGGATCGCGTCCCCAGCAAGGCGGAGCAAGCCCTCTGCCGCCCCTTTTTGGAACGAGAAATTGCCCTGGTGCGCCCCAAGCTGATGATTTTGGTGGGTGGCCTGGCGATTAAGCTCCTGTACCCGGCCAAGATGAAGCTGAATGAGGTGGTGGGAACGGCCGTTTACTTCCCACCCGAAACGCTTACCAATCCAGTGAACTTTAATTTTGAGGACGCTTTGCCTGTTTCGGTCATCAGTCATCAGCCTAATCTCCAATCTCTAATCGCCAATCTCGACAGAAACGGCCGTCTCGTCGTCCCCCTCCCACACCCCTCTGGAGCCAGCCTATGGCCCAACAAGCCCGCCAATAAAGTCCTTATTGCCAAAGCGATTCAAATTTTGCATACTGTTCGCAGCGCGTGGAATCTGTAGTTTGCAAACGTAATCAGGACTGGCAGTCCTCACAAAAAGTTTTTGCACATTAGCAAGTAAGGACTGCCAGTCCTCGGTAAAAGGGGGCAAACCCAAATGACGAATCAAAACCCAGACCTGGATCAACTCTCTGCGGCCGAACTGCGCCGACGGCTGATTGTCGCGCAAGAAGAAAACAAGGTGCTGACGGAAGCGTTCCAAACCCTTACCTTTGATCTCCGAGCGCAGTTGAGTGTAATTGCTGGCGCAGCACATTTGCTTCTCGAAAAAGAACAAGAGCTCTTTCCACCCCTTGATCAGGAACAAGCTGAAATAGCTGAGATGGCAGCAAATGGTGCCAATCGTGCGAATGAAATCATTTACAAGACATTAGAGATGGTTGAAAATGCAAAAGGTGTTGAAAATTTGGGTGCTAGTTTTCTTCTGAATTACCGACGTGAATTGCAGGAAGCGAATCAGCAACTGGAAAGATTGAACGTTAAATATCAAGCCACGCAGGATGTTCTGCAAAACTTCAGGCATGAAATATTGGAAGCCGTAAATCGCATGATGGGATCTAGTCGGCTTTTTTTGGAGCAGCCTGAGTTAATGGGAGGCCCTTTAAACCGTGAACAGCTTGAAGGCATCGAGATAATTTGGCAATCTGCAGAACATAACTATGAAATTATCAAGCATTACTTTTTTGATCTATTGAGAGCAATAGAGGTAGTTGATGAAGAACCGGAGCCAGAAGCGGCGACGCTGGCAGAAATTGTTGCGGGGACTGAGTTTGTGGTTGAGAGTGAGTTGGCTTTGGAAACGGCCGTTTCCATCAACAGATATGAAGCCCAATCAATTATCAACCTGCTGGCAAGGGGCTGGTTTCAAAGAAACAAAGGGAGCGTTTTGGAAGTAACGGCCGTATCTGATGATACTCTCCGCTTTCACTTCCCCCACACAGCACAAATACGTAATAACATCGAAGATATTCTTGATGACGAGACGGGGCAGTTAAAATTTACAGAGCGGCAACGATATTTTGATCCGGTTGGTTTGGCAACAGGGCTAGTGGAAAAGTATAGCGGTGCCGTGTACGTAGAATTAACAGGCGATAGCACCGGTCACCTCTCCTTCACCTTGCCAATTTACCACGAAGAATCGTAGGGGCAAGGCAGGTGGCCACGAGCCCCCATATTGCGCCGAATGAACCTCTCCACCTGCCTTGCCCATTCCACAATGCAAACCGTCTGGTTATTGCGGTATTTGGGCGAGGCGGTTGGAGAGTTTGTCATACCGTTTTCAATTGATCGAGGCCAACCGCCTCGCCCCTACCAGATGAACGTTGGGAAAACGTTGATCTGGCGTGTTTGGTCGCTTTTCCTGATTGCGCTACAATGCACAGTTGATAATTTGATTGTGAAATTGGTGGTGCCTGGCACCAATGAGATACGTATCGTTTTATGGGTTTAGAGCCAGTTATCAGTTTCCAAAATGTAGATAAGCGGTTTGCCTTTACCAAAGAAAAGCCGCAGTCTGTGATGGAAACGTTCATCAAGCTGTTTTCGCGGCGCAGGGGGCCGAAACTGTCTGCCGAATCGCTGTGGGCGGTGCGGGATGTGAGTTTCGACGTGCTGCCGGGGCAATGCTTTGGCATCGTCGGGCGCAACGGCAGCGGCAAAAGCACTATCCTGAAGCTGATTGCCCGGATTTTGCGCCCAAACAACGGCCGTATCCTCATAAACGGCCGTGTCAGTGCCTTGCTGGAACTGGGGGCTGGATTCCACCCAGACCTCACCGGACGCGAGAACATTTTCCTCAACGCCGCCCTGCTTGGCTTCGACGAAGCCAGCACCCATGCCTACTACGATCGTATTGTGGAATTTTCTGAATTACAAGAGTTTATCGATATGCCGGTGAAACATTACTCCTCCGGCATGTACATGCGACTCGGCTTCAGCGTGGCCATCCACATGCAGCCAGATATTCTTATCGTAGACGAAATCTTAGCAGTAGGGGACCAGGCGTTCCAATCCAAATGTATCGATGCCATCATGGGGATGAAAGACCGAGGCGTCACGATTATTATCGTCAGCCACAACATCAATCTGGTGCGAACGCTCTGCACCCACATTTTGTGGATCGACAAAGGCGTTCCCCAAGCGTATGGTCCGGTGGATGAAATTGCCGCTGACTATGTGGCCCATGCTCATCAGAAATCAGGGCAGCCAGTTTCGGCCGTTTTTGCCCGCACCGGTTCTGGCGAAATTGAGATAACCAGTACCCGTTTTTTAGACGAGCACAATGAACCGCAACAATTATTTGCTACCGACGCGCCGATGACGATTGAAATTGGCTATCTGGCTCACCAACCAATCGTCAATCCCGAATTTGGCTTGGCCATTTTTCGGCAGGATGGTGTACAGGTCAATGGCCCCAATACCAAGCTGGCAGGGGTCGATTTGGGTACGCTCGTTGGCGAAGGGGTGGTGCGGTACGAAATTGACCGCTTGCCCTTGCTGCCAGCCACATATTTGGTATCAACGGCCGTTCACGACCGTCGCACGCATCAATGTTACGATTTCCATAAACAAGCCTACCGCTTCCGCATTGAAGCCGGAACGGCCGAAGAGTTAGATGGCTTGGTGCAACTGCCTGCACGTTGGCAGTAAGCCCGTTTCCAGCCAGATTCTGTGTGAACAAGTACAGTTTTTCTCGCCAATCAGCAAACATTGCAGCGAAATGGTAATACGTAAAAGCGAAGCAAAATCTGCTTCAAGGAAATAGGTGTAATGATAAAGAGAACACGTTTATTCCTTACAATTTTGATTGCCCTGCTCACCCTAACAACGGCCGTTTGGTTGCTGGCTGAAGAAGAAGGTGGAGCTAGCACAACCAATGGTTTCATCACCGAATACCCCATTCCCGTTGCCAACAGTGCGCCCCAGAGCATTGTCGTCGCCTCAAGTGGGCCGCCAGCAACTGTCTGGTTTACCATGCCAGATGCTGACGCCATCGGGCGATTAGTCGTCACGGATGCTGTCAATTTCACATTTTCGACCTTCACCACAGTCGATGGCATCACCGCTAGCAGTGCGCCGCACGATTTAGTCTACGATGCCGCCAATAGCCTCATCTGGTTTACAGAGCCAGGCAATGCCAGCCTGGGTCGGCTAAATATCACCAATGGAAATATCACAGAAATTGCTTTGCCGGGTAGCCATGTGCCCTTAAACCTGGACATGGCGCCCAACGGGCTTCTCTACATCACCTCCCCAACGACCAACCACATACTTAGCTACAATCCCACAAGCACCAACTTCACCCTTTATCCTTACAATGGTGTTGGTGGCAACCCAACGCTTATTGATATTCTTGGCAACAACAGTATCTGGTTCACTTCCCCTGCAACTGACAGGGTTGTCGAATTAACGCCTTCATCAGGCAACTTTGTCAGTATTCCTGTTCAAGACATTTTAAGCAGCCAGACGCTCACACCAACTGGCCTTACGCTCGACGCCTCTGATCCCTGGATTACCGCTAGCGAAGCAAATCGCATTGGTCGCTATGCCGAAGGAACCTTGTCATTATGGCGATGGTACGAACTGTTGCCTGAAAATTCTGGCACTTCGGCAATTACATATACATCTAGCGGCACCTACAAATACCTTTGGTTTGTACAAACAGATTTGGGGCAAGTCGGCCGTATGACCTTAAACTCTTCCGACAATGACCTACTCCAGCATATCGCACATTCCTTATCCGGTGCAGCTAGCCAGCCAACCGACGTTGCTGTGGATGAAAATGGAGTTGCCTGGATAACAGGCAAAGGGAGCAACGTTATTGGGCAATGGGTTTCCCCATATGTTAATTACGTGAATTTGCCGCTAGTTCTCAGGCCATAAATCCAATAAGCTAAATGCGCCCTTCGAGTGCAAGATTTCACTTGGACCAGGGCACAAATCCTTCGTATGAGGTTCGTAATAATGAAACATACAAATAATACCCACCCCAAAATTGGTCTCACACTTCTTTTTTGTGTTGCCATGATTGGTGTTTTTATAAGTAGCTCATTACCCGTTCAAAGCCAACCAACTGAGAGTACAGGTGGCACCGCAGACGCCATAACTTACTTGCCCCTTGTCCAAAATCGGGTAGATGGCTCACTTGGTATACCAATTTTTGGTTTGCAAATGTACGGCACTACCTCAGACAGCAGTAAATATCACAGCTATTTGCTTGAATCAGATGCCTCCTGGCTTCGCGTAGAAATTTCCTGGGCTACCGCAGAGCCAACCCAAGAATCCCCTCCTGTCTATAATTGGACAAGCATCGACAATGGGCTCGCTGCGGCACGTGCAGATATGGGAGGATTGAACATTGTCGCAACCATCAATCGAGCCCCTTCCTGGGCGGTGGTTGAAGAAGAAACAGGGCCAGTCAAACCAGACAATCTGGAAGATTTTGCCAATTTCATGGGTGCATTGGTTGAAAGGTATGATGGAGACGGCACCGATGATGCACCTGGTTCACCAGTCGTTCTTTATTGGGAAATGTACAACGAGCCGGATAGCAATACAGATAAGAGCGATCCCGATTTTTTGCCGCCCGTGAGCTGGGGGGATTATGGTGAAGAGTATGCCTACATGCTAGAAGAAATATATCCGGCGGTGAAGGCTGCCAACCCTGCTGCGCAGGTGGTGTTTGGAGGCATTGCCTATGATTTCCTTAAATCAAATGGTGGTAAGTTTGTTGACTCCTTCTTAACAGATGTTTTGGATGAGGGGGGGGGCGACTACTTTGACGTCATGAATTTCCATTCATACCCAGCCTTTTACCCGCGATGGACCACAAACCAGGGGTCTGGATTGCTGCAAAAAGCTAACGCCATACGCAATGTTCTGGTGTCGTATGGTCTGGACAAACCAATGATCGTTACTGAAACAGGGTGGCACGACAACAATGCCTCAGGCCCCATTATTCCTGGTTCGCAGCAAATACAGGCGCGGTACGTTGTGGAACTGTTTACACAGGGGATGGCCGCAGATTTGGACATTGTAATTTGGTGGTTGCTTTATGATATCGGTGGAAGTTATCCTTATGATGCTGGCTTGGTGACAAATGCTGATACACCTGTTGAGAAACTTGCATTTCAGGTATACCAGGATGTTGTTGGGGAACTCTCGACCACCCACTTTGAAAGAACGCTTTCTAATACGGAAACAGGCAACAGCTTAATGGAAGTTCACCAGTTCAATGACAACGTTCTGGAACGAACGTTGTATGTTGCCTGGCTCAATCGGGTGGACACTACTGCTACATCATCTCTACGAATACCCGCTTCTTCTGCAAATGTTAAAAACAGTATTACCGGTAACGAATTTATGGTTAGTGATGGTAATGATGGCGTGATAGATGGTCACATTACCGTGACTGTGGGAGCAGATCCGCTCTTTATTGAGGTGGAAAAATAACAATGTTAAAACAAGTTGTATTGGTATGTAAACAAAAAAAGGTGCTGTTTTCAGGTGTTTTGCTCATTCTGTTTTGTACGGCCGTATTTCTCATAAATGCCCAACAGACACAGTTTGCTGCTGCTGGCAGCACACAGACACTCTATTTGCCCGTAGTCAGTAATGGTACGCCTGCCCAATGCCGTTTCGGTGTGAATGTTATTCAAGACCCAGCCAATGTGGAAATTGAGAAGCTAAATCTGGGTTGGTACCTGAATTACAACACCAACAGTAGCCCGGTTATGACGAGCTTGGCATCATTTGTGCCCGTCGTTCGCTTGACCCAAACAGGGCAAAATGCGGAAGATTTTAGTTACAATCCCAGTGGCACTGCTTTGCTGAATGCAATTGCAGCAAACCCTGGTGCGGACTGGCTCATTGGCAACGAGCCGGATCGGGCTGATTTTCAGGACGACATGGAACCGCATGTATACGCGGCTGCCTATGCAGAGCTTTATAACATTATCAAAACGGCCGATCCCACTGCCCGTATTTTTGCCGGAACCATTGTGCAACCAACACCTATTCGCCTTGAGTACCTAGACCTGGTGCTGGACAGTTATGCTGTACAAAATAGCGGGGCCTCAATGCCAGTTGATGGGTGGAGTATTCACAACTTTATTTTGAATGAGGTAAGTTGTGATTATGATCCCGGCAATTGCTGGGGGGCAGAAATTCCGCCGGGCATTGATGCTGATTTTGGTGAGATATTGAGCATTGATGACAATGACAACATGACCTTGTTTACGCAAAGAATCGAAAATTTCCGGCAATGGATGGCTGATAATGGCTATGCAGGGTTGCCGCTGACCGTCTCAGAGTATGGGATTTTGATGCCAGATTACCTGGGATTCGATGATGCACGGGTCAACGCCTTTATGGATGCATCATTTGATTACATGCTTACGGCAACTGACCCTATGCTAGGTGACCCAAATGATGGCTATCGGCTGGTGCAGACGTGGTCTTGGTTCAGTACGGGGGCTGTAGGGGATGTTTACAATGGCTATCTGTTTGAAGGTATGGAAGGCGTATATCCCTGGAAGTTATCTAACATGGGCAAAAATTATGCCGATTACACCAAGTCGCTGGTGCCGCAAATAGACCTGTACGCGTCTGATTTTTCATTTTCGCCAAGTAATTTGACGGCTCCAGCGAACGTTACCTTGAAAGCCCAAGTAGCAAATAGCGGTACGAACGTGTTGGCAAAGAACTTTGTGGTTCGTTTTTATAATGGCGATCCGCAAGCAGGCGGTACCCAGATCGGAACGGCTCAGCCGGTCTCGTTGAAGGGGTGTGGGCACAACACGGCCGTTTCCGTTGTTTGGTCTAATGTGCCCGCAGGATCATATGACCTGTTTGTCGTCGTGGATGCCAATGACGGGGTAGGGGAAATAAACGAGCAAAACAACACGACCAGCTTGCAAATATCAGTTGGAAATTAAACTGAGATTGTGATGGGCTGCGGCAGATTTAAGTTAGGAACGGCCGTTTGCCCATCCAATTCACCCTGCATCTTTTCCAATGCATCGTAAGCAGCAAGCCATCCAACACAAAGCACCGCTCATTTTACTTGCGGTGTTGAGTGTGTTAACCATCATAACGTTTACTTGGCTGGCTCAGAAAACCCCGGTCATTGCAGACACCTCGGGGTACATTCATGCGGGCCTGCGCGTTGCCAATGGTCAAGGCCTCACCTTTGCTGATCCAAACAATGAAGCAATTGGTCAATTTTTTTCACCCTTCGCCTTTCAGATAAAGCAAGCAAACAACTCCCAGCTATACCTTGGGTATCCTCCCGGTTTTCCTTTGCTTTTAGCGTTGCCAGTTGCGTTTACAGGTATGTCAAGCGCCATTTTCTTTGTTGTCCCTTTTATTTCTGTCTTGGGCTTACTGTTCACATTTTTGCTTGGAAAGTTAGTAACCGGCAATAATTGGTCCGCTTTACTCGCCACCTTTTTATTAGCAACTTTACCCGCCTATTGGCAATTTGGAACAGATGCTTGGTCAGAGGTTCCTTCGCTGGCGTTTATCTTGGCCGGAACCTACTTCTATCTTCTTTCTCGTGAGGAAGATGTGAGTTCTAATAAGTTTGTTACTTATTCTGTTTTGGGTGGCACCCTGCTGGTTTACAGTCTATTTATTCGATATGCAAACATTACGTTCTTGCTGAGTATTGGTCTGGCAGAGCTTTTGTACAAACCAGCACAACTCCTGCGTCCTTCCAAAAGATGGTATTTTTATTTGATTTTAGCGGTAGGATTAGGACTCATTCTGCTGTTTAATCATTTCTATTACGGAGGTGTTTCGCTAACGAGCTATAGTCCAGAGAATGGCTGGTATACGTTTTCGCCATTTGCTTTTGAGTATGCCTTAGGGCCAACGAAATCAAACTTACCCATCATTTTTGAAACGTTATGGGACAATTTTTCGATTTTGCTTTTGCTAGCGCCTGTTGGGGTGATTTTTTTACCCAAACGGTATCGGTTACTGTTTGTTTTTAGTGTGCTTAGCTCAATGCTTCTGTATAGTGTCTACAGGTTTTCTGCAACAGGCATTAATAGCCGCTTCCTCGTGCCAACTTACCCTTTTCTGGCGATTTTAGTGGCTGAATCCATAGCGAGGTTTCTGCCAAAGGTACGGCCGTTTGCTGTTCGTGTAGGCATTCTTATCTTGCTAATAGGGTTGACTGGCTGGCGCATTCCAGCTCAAATAGATGCGCTCGAGGCACGCAACGAAGAAGCAGCGACATTGACCAAAAATGTAGCCACCTGGGTTGCGGATACCCCAGAGAATTCAGTAATTATGAGTTATGTGCTGAATGATCAAATTGCTTACTATGGCAATCGTTCAGTGTTAAATTACCGACGCATTCCACAGTACGATCCCACAGTGGACGAATATCGGTATGACCTGCTTGAGCCTTGCCTTGTTTATGCCATCGACACGTTGCTGCTCAATAGCACCCCGGTTTTTTATATTGAGGATGGCGATCCCCCACTTTACAACTCAAAAGCCCGTTTGGAAAATTATTATGAGCTGGAGCCTTTTCGTCTCAGCCCCAAAATGTTTGCCGTGCAGGCTGCTGAGTTAGCCGCTCCAAGAGAAGTAAGTGCTAGCTGCTCGCCATAGCTAGTGGCTACTCATTCCGAATCATCTTGGACGCAATGGCGTTGTGCTTTTCCAAGTGGGGCATGAGATCAACAGTGGTAAGCTGACCCTCTTTGACCACAATTTTCCCATTGATGACTGAATAATCAACAGAGGGTGGTTGGCAAAGCAAAACGGCCGCTACCGGATCATGCCACGCCCCGGCAAACGCCACCTGGTTTAGATTCAGGGCAATGAAGTCGGCACTCATGCCGGGTGCCAGGTAACCAATGTCATCACGCCCTAAAACGGCCGCACCACCCCGCGTGCCAATTTCCAACGCATGCCGCGCCGACATCGCGTCTGGACGCCCGCCAAAGCCGCCTCGCCCGCCCGGTGTCTCGCTTAGATATCGGTCTGGGGCAACGCGCTGTAGCAGCATGGCTTGCCGCGCCTCGGTGAGTAGATGGCCACCGTCATTAGATGCCGAGCCATCCACCCCCAGGCCAACCGGCACACCTGCGTCTCGCCAGGCAAGCACCGGGGCAATGCCGCTGGCCAGCCGCATGTTGCTGCTGGGGCAATGTGCCACACCGGTTTGTGTCTTGCCAAACAGATCAATCTCTGGCTGGCTCATGTGGACGCAGTGCGCGTGCCACACATCATCGCCCGTCCAGCCCAGCGATTCCACATAAGGCACTGGCCGCTGTCCAAAGGTTTCCAGACAAAATTCCTCTTCCTCTAAAGTTTCGGCCAGGTGGGTGTGCAGGCGCACGCCGTAGGTGCGGGCCATGTTGGCCGATTCCCGCATGAGATCAGGTGTGACGGAGAAGGGAGAGCAAGGAGCCAACACCACCCGCATCATGGCGTGGCGATTGGCGTTGTGGTAGGTCTCGATGAGACGCTGGCTGTCTTTGAGAATGAATGCTTCATCTTCGGTAACGCGATCGGGTGGTAAACCACCATCGCTTTCGCCTAGCGACATAGAGCCGCGCGCCGCATGGAAGCGGACGCCAATCTCTTGGGCGGCGCGAATTTGGCTGTCTAGCGTGCAGTCATTGGGGAAAATGTAGAGATGGTCGCTGCTGGTGGTGCAGCCTGAGAGGGCTAATTCTGCCAACCCGGTAATGGTGCTGATGTAAATTGCTTCATCTGATAGGTTGGCCCAAATGGGGTAAAGGGTAGTTAGCCAATCGAACAAATTGTTGTCTTGGGCTAGCACGCGGGTGAGGCTTTGATACAGGTGGTGATGTGTGTTGACCAGCCCAGGCAGTACGATGTGGCCGCGCAAGTCAAGGACGGTATCGGCCGTTTTGGGTAGCTGGTTGGTGGGGCCAACTTGCTCTATAACGTTGCCACGCACAAACAGCCCTCCGTTAATAATTTCGCGTCGCTCGTCGTCCATCGTGACGAGAACGGCCGTGTTTTTCACCAACAAAGTCTCCATTTTGACCTCCAAAAGTTCAGTGGGTTTGGCAATTTTGTTGAATTGTAAACGATCTTCACAGAAAAGCAGACACCCATAAATAACACCTTTTCAGCGGCTGCGTTACAGTAGTTTTATCAGGTAAATGTGGTATGATCGTGAAAATTGTTACAGCTTAAGGCATCAATTTTTAGGCTGTAAAAAGAAACAGGAAGGGTCTTCACACGCTATGGAGTTTCAAATCCCGACAATTGATTTTCCAATTGCCGCCCCGATAATTATTGTTGCCGGGTGGGGCGTTTTATTAATGATTATCGATCTCTTTGTTTCCGAAGAGAATCGTAGTTGGGCACCCTGGCTGGCGGCTGTTGGGTTGCTGGTTGCTTTGGTGCCAACCTTGTCGCTGTGGGGAGAAAGCGGTGGCACCTTCATCCCGGAAGGCGGCCACCCGATGCTGCTGGTAGATAATTTTGCTACTTTCCTCAACATCACATTTATTCTGACTGGTTTGCTCTCCATTTTGGTTTCTGCGGGCTATTTGCGTAAACATAAGCTGGATCGCCCTGAATTTTATATGCTAATGCTCTTCTCCATCAGCGGCATGATGTTGATGGGCATGGCCAACGACCTCATCCTGATTTTCCTGGCTCTGGAAGTGCTCTCAATTCCGCTTTATATCATGTCTGGCATTGCTTGGCCTCGTAGCGATTCTGAAGAGTCGGCCATGAAATATTTCTTGCTGGGTGCATTCTCCTCTAGCATTTTGGTGTTTGGCATTGCCTTGGTGTATGGTGCAACTGGCTCCACATCGTTACCTGAAGTATTAGCAACGATAGGTGAGGGCGGCGCGCTCGGTTTGGCTGGGTCGGCATTCTTGTTGGTGGGGTTTGCGTTTAAGGTTGCGGCCGTTCCCTTCCATATGTGGACGCCAGACGTGTATGAAGGCGCGCCAACGGCGGTGACTGCGTTCATGTCTGTGGGTGCCAAAGTGGGCGGGTTTGCCGCCATGCTGCGTATCTTTGTAACCGCCTTGCCAGACCTGGGCGACACTTGGGTGGGGGCAGCGGCCATGGTTGCCGCACTGACGCTCATCTTGGGGAATGTGGTTGCCATTTCGCAGGCAAACATCAAGCGGATGCTGGCCTATTCCAGCATCGCCCACGCAGGCTACATCATGATTGCGGTGGCGGCGGGCATAAACAGTAGCAATGGCGTTAGCTCGGCGCTATTTTATATGTTTGCTTACCTGTTTACTAATTTAGGCGCGTTTGCCGTGGTGATTGCCCTGGAGCGTAAGCAAAACGAAGGCACGATGCTGGATGATTACAAGGGGCTGGCTAAACGAAGCCCGTGGCTGGCTTTGGCGATGGCTTACTTTATGCTGTCACTTACTGGCGTGCCGCCGACGGGTGGTTTTTCGGGCAAGTTTTATGTGTTCCGGGCAGCGATTGAGGCGGATTTAGTTTGGTTAGCCATTATTGGCGTGATTACCAGCGTGGTGTCTGGCTATTACTACCTGCGGGTGGTTTACCTGATGTACATGCATGATGGGGATGGCGAAGTTGTGGCGATGCCCGGTGTGCGTTTGGTCGTGGGGATTACGGCCGTTGCCACTATCATTCTTGGCTTTTTCCCCGGTGTCTGGTTTGCCATCACCCGCGAAGCTGCTTTGTTAGGAGCCAGACTGGTTGCTGGTGGGTAATCTGCTTAAATTGCATGTAAAGTGAAAAAATGAAGCCGCTCATCGAGCGGCTTTTTTTGCAACGAATGACGCGAATTTTCACGAAGTTTGACCCGGTTTCGCACGAATTCGTGAAAATTCGCTGCAAAAAAATTCTAGAAAAGGCGACCTTGCTGCAACGGCCGTATCTCCTCCACAGCCACTCCCACAATCTCTTTAAACCGATTGCACGTCTTGGGCGAGAAGCCTGAATAATCGTTGTTGAAAAAGCCGAAGATATGTTTGAACTGCGACAGCAGCGGCTTGATTTTTTCGTGCCACGCTTGCAAATCGTCCGTTTTGTCCACAAGCTCTTTATCTTTGGTGGCGTATTGCCCATGTGGGCCAATAAAGCGCAGGTAGAGAAAGTCGGCGGTAGGGGTGATGGTTTTGGGCAAGTGGATGTAGTCAGTAGCGGTGAAGCAGATATTGTACGGCCGTAGCAATTCCACCACCTCTGGCCGCAGCCAGGAATCATGACGAAACTCCACGGCATACCGCGTAACTTGGGGCAGATGGCTTAGAAATTGGAGCAGGTCTTCCACCTGGGCGTAGGTAAAAGCGGGGCCAAACTGGAGGAGAATGCAGCCGAGCTTTTCTTGTAGCAGAACGGCCGTTTCCACAAACGTTTGCATCGCTTCAATCCCGTCGGTCAAGCGTGCCTCATGGGTAATGGCTTTGGGGGTCTTCAGGCAAAAGGTGAAGTTGTCTGTGGTAGCTTGCCGCCAGCGCAACACGCTTTGTGGGCGCGGGGTGCCATAGAAGGTGCTGTCAATTTCTACTGCATCGAACAGGGTGCTGTAATGTGCCAAAAAATGCTTGGGAGCCATCCCCGCGGGGTAAAACGGGCCAAGCCACTGCTTGTAGCCAAAACCCATCGTGCCGAGATGCCATTTTGTTGAAGAATCCATAAAAAAGATTGGAGACTAATCTCCAGTCTCCAATCTCTAAAAATTTAGTCGCCCGTTTGGGCAACGGCCGTTGGCTGCGCCACAATTCGTTCGGGGATAGGCGTATGGACAATCTCATACCGAATGTACACCGCAATTACAAATAACAGGAGTCCAACCGCCTGATGCGAAAGTGCCAAAATCAACGGCACGCTAAACCAAATTGTGCTTACGCCCAGTGCAATCTGGACGGCAACAAGACCCAGAAAACCAATAACTGCTTTGTGTACATTGGCAGAATACGCATGACGCTTGGTGATGAAATACAGGCCAATCGCCGCAGCCAACACGACAAAAGCAAACCAACGATGTACAAAATGAACAGTGACCGGTGCCGAAATCAGATTCTGCCACCACGAATCAAACTGCGTGAACAAATTGGGGGGAATCCAACGCCCGGCCATGAGCGGAAACGTGTTCGACATCCAGCCTGCCTTTAGGCCAGCTACAAAGCCACCCCACGCAATTTGAATCACTAAAATGACGAGCACCAACGCCGATAAAACGTAAGGCAGCGAGCCACGCCCTTTGTTAATCACAGGCGGGAAATTTTGCATATGACGCAGTGCCGTCCACATGGTTAAGGCCAGCAAAAAAAGCGCCATGAGCAAATGGATGGTAAGCCGGATATGATCGACGGCCGGATTTTCAACGAGGCCGCTACTAACCATATACCAACCTAAAAAGCCCTGGAATCCGAATAGGGCACCGATGGAGAGATACACAAATGATTTCCGCCAGGGAATAATTCCCTTGTAGATGTAGTAAAACAGCGGAATCACGACGATCAGCCCGGCAAAGCGCGCAATCAGCCGGTGCAGGTACTCGATGTAAAAAATCTCTTTGTACCCCTCCAGCGTCATGTTGTTATTAATGAACATGCCTTCGGGCGTTTGTTGGTACTTGGCAAACTCGGCTTCCCACGCTTCTTGTCCAATAGGCGGAATCACGCCGCTAATTGGGTTCCACTCAACAATAGAAAGGCCAGAGCGTGTCAGACGGACATACCCGCCAAACACCACCATCACCATAATGAGGCCACACACCACAAACAACCAGCGAATAATTTTTTGATTATCTTGTTCGGACATTTGATGCTCCTGCAAATCGTTTTCTTTTCTGATCAAAATCCTCTTAATGAGAGGTCGATCACGTTCTCTTCCGAGGCTGATTATACCAAGATCAACAATGAATTCAGGTTAGAAAAATGGCGAAATGACATTCGGCGAAAATATGGATGATATATGTCAACAATTGTTTTGGGGGTGGGAACGGCCGTTTTCATCCACACTTATTGGCTCGTTTCCAATGAACCTGGTCTGAAAAAAAGGGGAGTAACCATCTTTGAATGCAATTTAGCGCATTCGAGAATGATTACTCCTTGCAGTAGAACTGTTACTTACGCCGGTTTGTTACGCGACCGCTTCTTCGGTTTCCATGATTGCAATCTCATCCTCTGCCTCATGTTGACCCATACCCAATAGCCGAAGCAGTGGGTTAATAGGCATTTCGCCAATGACGCGGAACGAAGCATCAGCCTTTAGACTGGTCAGTGCGCTCGTCAGCGATTCCTCGCCAGCCACGACCGACCCCAATCGCTCCACTACATCCGCCACCTTAAGACTAGACAGCATCCGTGGGTTCACGTCTGCCAATGCTTGTTGCAGGTACGGACCAAATTGGCTCAGCTTGGGCAGCCAGTTGACCAAAACCAGCGGCTCATCTGCTCCGTTCTCGCCTGGGTTCAGCAAGCGACCAACTAAAGGGACCTCTTCGCCCACCTGCGACAACCCATGCGACAAGGCCATCACGTTGGCCAAAATTTGCCCTGTTTGCCCACCGTTGCCAAAGATATGCACCTTCAGGCTTGGGGCGATGGCTTCAAATGCCTTCAGCGATGTTTCCGCCTGAATCGTGGCGATGCGCTCCTGATGCGTCAGCTGCAAACGCAGTCGCTCCAGGTCTACCAGTACGGGTGCTTCACCATACAGCGAGGCGAGCTTCTCCTGTGCCTCAATTTCTACCAACGCCTGTGCTTTGGCCACTTCAGCCTGGGCCAACCCCTCGGCGCGAGTCACGGAGACTTGCTTTTCGGCAACCTGCACGCGGGCGGCTTCAACTTCCGCTTCAGCTAAACCGGCAGCGGCCGTCTCGGCTTTGGTCGCTTCAGCACGGACTTTGGCGGCTTTGGCCCGCTTTTCCGTGGCGGTGGCTTCTGCTTCGGCACGTACCAATTCAGACTGCGTTTCCACATCCACCTTGATCTGCAAGGCGCGGGATTCAGCTTCGGCGGCGAGTTTAAGCGACTCGGCTTCTTTGTTGGCTTCCACCAGGGCAATTTCGCGAACGCGCTCTGCCTCAGCTAGCTCCTCCCGGCGCAGGCGAGATGCTTCAGCCTCAGTCAGTTCCGCCATCCGTTTGATTTCTTTGGCTTGGGCTGCGGCCAGTCGCGTGGCTTCCGCTTCCGTTTTGGCCAGGTTAATCTCGGCCTCACGCTTTTGCTGGATAGCCCGGAGTTTGGCCTGCCGTTCTGCTTCAATTTGGGCCAGATGGGCAGCCTTCTCAGCTTCAGCTTCGCCTAGCTGCTGGCTGAGTTCCACTTTGGCTAGTTCAGTGTCATGGGCGGCGGTTGCGGCCGTTTTCTCACGGCTAATCTGCAAAATGCGCATCTCATGCCGACGCACGTCCAACGCTTCTTGCTGGCTAATGGTGGCCGTCTCTACCTCGCGCTGGGCGTCTAGCCGCTCGGCGGCCAGCTTTTTCTCCGTCTCGGCGCGGATTTCTGCTTCTTGTTGTTCACGCGCCTGCATATCATTCAACTCAGCTAGCTGCTCTTTGTTGGTTGCTATCCCCGTCTCTTTAGAGATGCGGGATTCGGCTTGCTCGATGAGCTTCGCATAGGCAATACCGTCTAGGCTGGTGATGGTGAGCAGCGCCAAATCGTACCCTAGCTCAGACAAAATCTGGTTCACCTTGGGGAAGGCGATGGCGGCCAACTCCTGCCGGTTGGCGATGATCTCTTCCAAACTCATAGTGGCAGCGGCGGCAACCAATTCGGCCGTGCCAACTTTGGTGATGGTGTAACAAGCCCGTTTGTGTCCAATCCGACGCGCTGGGCGGCAATTTCGGCTTTGTCCGGGTTGAGCTTGGCAACGGCATGCGCCCACAGCCGGAAGCTCACTTTGCTGCTATCTAACGCTTCCACGCCAGCATCATTGACGCCATGAATGGGCACGGTGAAACTGATTGTTTTGAGCTTGATCACCTGGGTGATCGGGTTGAGCCAATATTTGGCGGGGCGGTCGGCGGATTGGCCAAACACCTTGCGTTCGTTGGAGAGGGTGAGGCTGTGACGGCCGTCTCCAACCACCACGTGAATTTCATCCGGGGGCACCAAAATGCGGCGGCCAAAGCCAAACAAGCCACGCGCCCGATCTGCTTCGGTACGCAGCACGGCGACGCTACTGTTCACGTCGCTCAAGGTGCGCTCGGCGGCGGCCACATCAGGCATTCGCCGCGCTTTTGTGTGAGTGTTCTGACGGGTTTCCTCTACCGTGGGGGGCTGCTGTTGCTGAGTCATGCTGTCTCCTGTGTACCCATCCTACGCCCATCTCCCGCCCGTGGGCGAGAAGATCATAAAAGTGTGCAATTGGAAATAACAAATTTGGTGTTCACAGAGCAGTACGGTGAATCATGAGAAAAGTTCCAAATATGGGGGTTGGAAAGATTTTTGTGGAAAATATAGGGGTTTAAAAATATGAATGAGCTATGTTAGAATACGGCCGTTGCTAATCTGAAAATGAAGAAAAAGACATCCAATTAATGGGGAGGCCTTGAGGAACAACAGATGCTACAAGAATTTAGGGCTCGACTTTCAAAGAACATCGAACAGAAACGGCTTAAAATTAAACTTGAGCAGGATTTGCAGGCCGTAAAAACGGAAATTCATGAACAATCTGCTCGACTGGCGTCACTAGAAACTCGCCTGAAACAAGAGAGAGACGACATAGAGGAGTTAGAAAGCATAAGTATAAAAACTTTGTTTTATCAGGTGCTGGGTAGTCACGAACAACAATTGGAGAAAGAACGTCAGGAACTTCTCGCTGCTCAACTTTTGCATCAACAGACAAAGCAGCAAATTGTTTTTTTGGATGAAGAGCAAAATCGCTTAATACAACAATTACGCACATTAGATAACGTTGAAGCCGAGTATAAATCACTTCTTTCTGAAAAGGAAAACCTTCTCCGGAAATCAAATAATGAAGTTGCACGCAAATTGATAAAGTGTACGGAGCAAATCGCAGCGCTGGAATCAGAAATTAAAGAGATTTCCGAAGCTATAACGGCTGGTAACGTTGCTGTTTTTAGATTTAATCGCGTAACAAAGTCGTTGCAAAGCGCAGAAAGTTGGGGAGCCTGGGATCTCTTGGGCGGCGGGTTAATTAGTACTGCTGTAAAACATTCCCGAGTTGATGATGCCCGTAAAGGCATTCATGATGTTCAGAAAAGCATAAGCCAGTTTAAAAGAGAATTAGCTGATGTTGGTAGATATGTTGATCTGCATATTGACATTGGCGAATTTGAGTCTTTTGCTGACTTTGTTTTTGATGGATTGATCATTGATTGGGTTGTTCAATCAAAAATTTCTAACTCTTTAGCGAGATCGAGGAATGTAAGCCAAAAAATAAAGCAGGCAGTGCTAAGCCTTGAAGATCAAAAAAAGGTTTTTCAGAACAAACGAGATGAGTTACTTAAAAAGCGAGTACAAATTATTGAAAGCAATTAACTCGCCAGGGTCCTAAATAGGCAAGAAAAAAGCTATTGTTTTGTAGTATCGATCAGGTTATTTGCAAGGATCCTAATTCCCCAAAATATCATCCAGCGGAGCATCATCCTCATCGACCAGGGTGCGGCGGGTTTTGCCGCCGGATTTGGGGTCTTCGACCAGACCCATCTCGTAGAGGTGCTCCATGAGGCGGGCCGCGCGCGGGTAGCCGAGGCGCAGCTTGCGCTGCAAGAAGGAGGCGGAGATGGTGTCGTTTTTCTGGGCTAGCTCGATGGCGGCTTCTAGCAGGCTGTCCGTTTCGTCCAGCAGGGCGTATTTGGCGATGAGGCTTTCCCAGGGAGCGGGCATCGGTTCAAAATCGTCGGGGATGTTTTCATGCCAGAAGTTGACAATGCGCTCAATTTCCAGGTCGGTGGGGAAGACGCCTTGCACACGGGCGGGCGCGCTGGCTTCGGGGGAGAGGAAGAGCATGTCGCCCTTGCCCAGCAGTTGATCGGCACCTGTCGTGTCCAAAATAACGCGAGAATCCACATTGGAAGCGACGGCAAAGGAGAGGCGTGCCGGGAAGTTGGCTTTGATGAGGCCGGTAATGACGTCGGTAGACGGCCGTTGCGTAGCCACCACCAAATGAATCCCCGTCGCCCGCGCCATTTGTGCCAAGCGGCAGAGCGTGCGTTCCACGTCGCCAGGGTACATGTGCATCAAATCAGCCAGCTCATCAATGAAAACGGCGATGTAGGGGAACTTTTTGCGTGTTTTATCCCCCGCCACTTTGCGATTGTAGCCGCCGATGTTGCGGGCATTCACCTGGGCAAATATTTCGTAGCGGCGATCCATTTCGGCTGTGAGCCAGCGCAGCATGCCTACGGCTCGGTCTGCATCTACCTCCACTTGGCCGATGAGGTGGGGCAGTCCATTGAAGCGAATAAGCTCCACCTTTTTGGGATCGATCATGATGAGGTTGAGCTTGTCTGGCGTGTTGTTGAACACTAGGCAGCTAATAAGCGCATTGATGCAGACGGACTTGCCAGAGCCGGTGGTGCCGGCGATGAGCAGGTGGGGCATCTTGGCCAGATCAATGGCGATGGGTGCCCCGGAAACATCCTTGCCCAGGGCCACAGCCAAATTGGAGTTGTATTTGGTATATTCCGGTGATTCCACGATGGAACGCAGGCTGACAACGGCCGTTTCCGAATTTGGTACCTCAATCCCCACAATCCCCCGACCTGGCACTGGGGCCTGGATGCGCAGGCGGGTGGCTGCCAACGCCAGGGCCAAATCTTTGCGAAGGGCTGCAATCTGGTTCACACGCACCTTTTGCTGGCGCGGCTCTCCGTCAGGGCCAGTGCGCTCCACGTAGCCCGGCTCCACGCCAAATTGAGTAATGGCAGGGCCTCGTTGAATTTGGGTGACGGTAGCTGGCAGACCAAAGTGCGCCAGCGTCTCTTCGATGATCTTTTTCTTTTCATCAATTTCGGCTGGTGTTAGGGCCACATCCTGCCCCTCTTCCAGCAAATCGAGCGGGGGCAGGCGTTTGCTACGTCTTTGGGCTGCTGGATCGGCGTAAACGGCCGTGTCATCAATAATGAGCAGGTCGTCATAGCTAGGGGCTGGCGGCTGCTCTGGCAGCGGCAGTTGCACGGCTCGATCTGGTTGGATTGCTGCTGGTTGCTCTGGCGGTGCCAACTCCTGCGAAAGCTGCCGCAAGCGGATGGAAGCTGTGTTCAAGCCTGTCAGCAAATCTTCCCAAGTAAAGCCCAAAATGAGGCTGATGCCGTAAGCAAGTAAGAGAAAATAGAAGCTGTTGGTCAGGAAGGCCCCTAAGAAATCCAGCAGCGGTTCAGACAAAGCCCAGCCCACCAAGCCACCACCCTTGCCTAAATACACTTCTGGCGGGGTGGTACCCGTAAGCTGGTAACTGAGCGGCAGCAGCGTCAGCAGCACCAGCTCAAACCCAATGACCTGCGCCGTGCGAATATGGTATGGCTTTTCTACCTGCCGCAAGGTGAGGTGCAGCCCTCCCGCCGAAGCGGAAAGCAACAGCGGGTAAATGCCCCAGCCGAACAGTGTACGAAACAGGCAAAGCCAGGAACCTTCTTCGCCGAGACAAGCGTCATTAGGCAAACTGAGCAAAGCAAGTAAGATGAGAAATGAGATGGTGAAGAGGACAATGCCTGCAATTTCAATGCGCCAGGGGATCAGGCTGTTGATCAGGCGTTCGTCCCAAGTGGGTGGGGGTGGCGCAGGGGTCTTTTTGCGGCCAGAGGATTTTGATCGTGCCATTCCAGTACGTAACTGGGTAATTGAGTAAAATTGGGTAACTGGGTAATTACCCGGTGCTAGATTACTTAATCACCCTTACAAAAGCGTTTTCTCAGGCTACTCGGCGTCATCCGCCGTGAGGCCACGCAAGGTAAGTGCCAACCGCTTGTTGCTGCCATCTACTTTTAAGACGCGGGCAACCACAATTTGCCCCTTAGACACGACATTCCGAGGATGCAAAAACGTGCCTTCGGCTAGCTGTGAGATGTGAATCAGGCCTTCCAACTCATCTTCAACCATCACAAAGGCACCGAAGCTAACGACGTTGCTAATGGTACCTTCTATAAGCTGCCCTGGTTTGTACCGCTGGTCAACGGTGAGCCAGGGATTTTCTTTTAAGCGTTTGAGGCTCAGAGCAACACGGCCGTTTTCCGAATCCACATTGAGCACTTTTACCTGAACCGTTTGGTCAGGCTTCAAAATGTCGCTGGGATGGATGACGCGGCTCCAGGAAAGTTCGGAAATGTGAATCAGCCCTTCCACGCCGCCCAAATCTACAAATGCGCCAAAATTGGTGAGATTGGTTACTGTTCCATGATGAATCTGATCTTTCTCAATGCGTTCAAAAAGCTGTTCGCGGGTATCTGCTTCTACCAGCGTGGCCCGCTCCGATAAAATGAGCCGATTCATTTCTCGGTTCAGTTCAATGATTTTTAACGTGAGCTCTTCGGAATGCCATCTTCTCAGGGCGTTTAATCGTTCGCTTTCCAGATGAAATTGGGGGAAATCAATGAGCTGAGAGGCAGGCACAAAGCCTTGTAGCCCGCGCCACTGTACCAGCAAACCGCCTTTGTTGTAGCCAGTTACCGGCAAGTTCATGGTCTGATCAGCATCCATAATTTGTTGGGCACGCCGCCAGGGGTCTCCTTCATGTCCGTGTTCACCCTCTGCCCACCGGAGACGGCCGTCTAACTGTTGGTTCAAGCCAGCCCATCCATTGCTTTTCACTGTTTCCGCTTTAGTTTCTGCGGGGAGTAGGGCTTCCTCCTGCTCAAATAAGGAGGCCCAATAAGCATCGTCAGATTGTGATTGGGAGGACATTTCTGGTGGGAAGGCATTTGCGGTCATTTCCATTACTCTCTGTGGATTTATGCAATTGGCCAAGAGTGTTTGAGCATTTCAAATAATGAATTTGGCCGATCACTAAGGTGATACAATGTTACCGGATGATACCGTTGCAAACAAGAGAATTTCTTGGTGGACGGTGGAGGAAAGTTTTTTCAGTTGTCATGACAATTAAACAAACCACAGAGAAATTGGTCTCTGGTTTTCAAGTTAGTTTCTGTGGTTTGCAATATTTGTGGAAGGCTTCGATGTGAGCCATAATGATTTCTCAATTATAGGGTGAGATAGCTGTATGTCAAACAAAATTTTATATGATTTTTATCCAAATTAAGCGCAGAAAAACGTGATAGCAACGAGGTGAAATGATGACAGAATTGTCGGTAACGGCCGTTTCAAATGCACTCTCAACCCGCTGGCTAGGGCAAGCCTGCGAGGTGTTCCCAGAAGTCGACTCTACTAATGATTTGCTCAAGCAAAGAGTGCAACAAGGTTCGCCCCACGACCCGCCAGCAGGATTTGTGATGCTGACCGATTACCAACGACAGGGACGCGGCCGTATGGCGCGCAGTTGGGACGCGCCCGCTGGCAGTTCGCTGCTGCTCTCCATGCTGTTTCGCCCCAACTGGCCTGCTGCCCAAACCAACTGGCTCACCATGCTGGTCAGCGTAGCAGCGACCGAAGCGATTGCTGCCCATACCGACCTGGACGTGCGCCTGAAATGGCCCAATGACATCATGGTGCAGCAGGCTGGGCAGTGGCACAAGACGGGCGGCATTTTGCAAGAAGGGGGTTTTGGTGCAGACGGCCGTTTGGAATGGGCCATTGTAGGGATTGGCATCAACGTGAATATTCCTGCGTCGCAATTGCCAGATGGCACCACGCCAGCCACCAGCCTGCTGGTGGCCACCGGGCAGCAGCAACCCCGACTGCCTCTGCTCGTCACCTTTTTACAGCGGGTAGAGAATTTGTATGATGAGGTGGGCAACGGCCGTTCCCCACACGCTCGCTGGCAAGAAAAATTGATCACATTAGGTCAGTCCGTCACTGTAACCCAAGCTCAAACAAGTAAGCAATTTAGCGGCATGGCTGAAGCCACAGACGCCGCCGGGCATCTGCTTGTTCGCGATGAAACAGGCCAACTGCACACTATCGCCGCTGCCGATGTAACCTTGCGCTGAGTTTAGTTATTGTCAACTAAAAATCTCGTTTTTCACCAAAATTGGGTTACAATAGAGCAAGACTTCGGCTAGCCACACAACTTTTTTGCAGATGGTGCAAATTGCGCTGATAAATTCTCTTTTATCTCTGTGGTCTCTGTGGCAAAATTATTTCCGAAGGAGAGGAATCCACCATGACCGATTTTCGCGATGATTTTGACGATGATTTGAACAGCGATCTCGATGATGATTTTTCTGCTTTTCGGGATGATCTATTTGGGGATGATGAAGGTTCATCATTGGTAGATGATCTGCCACCAATTGACGATATGGATGATGAGTTTGAGGAACTTCGCCGCAAATCGGCCCGTGGCGAATCGTTGGACGATGATTTAGCCAGCGATAATGAATTTTTCAGCGAAGAAAGCAGCGGTGGCGGCGGCTTTGCTTGGCGCAATTTCACCCCCGGTCAGCGGCTCATTTTGGCCTTGCTAATCTTCCTCAACATTGTCATGGGCGTTTTTGGCCTGCTGGTCGTCACCGGCAATATCGGCTAATTTTTTAAACTGTCACCGAATAAAAAAACTGGGCGCAACGCGCCCAGTTTTGCTTTCAAACGAGGTTCAGGATTTGCTTACGGCGAATCTGCTGTGGCTGGCACGGTGGTTTGGCCACCGGTTTCTACGGTGGGCACAATGCCTGGCCCTGGCAAAACCAAGGTCGGAATGGTACCTTCTGGCGTAAAGATGATTTTGTCCGTGTCCGTGAGGGCACTGGCGTTGGCCTGTACAATCAGCAGCTCCACATATTCTGGATTTTGAGCGTAAATCAACGCCAACGCATCTTGCAGAGCCGTGTCGGCCTGTGCTTGAACCAGAGCCACCTCAGCTAAAATTTCTGCAATTCGCAAATTTTCTTCGGCTTGCAAAAGCTCATTCTCTTTTGTGGCCAAAAGCACCGCCTGCTGTCTGGCAAGGTCAGCCAAATCGTTGTTTTGTGTTGCCTCAATAACGGCTAATTGGGCTGCAAGCCGTTCTTGTTCAAGCTGTGCTAGGAAAATCTGCTGGCGTGTTTGCTCTTGAATCCGGCTTTGTTCTACGCGGATTTCACCTTCTTGCCGCGCTTGTTCGGCCGCAGCTTCAGCCTCGGCTTTTAGTTCATCCTGGGCTGCTTTTTCGGTTTCCAGACGACTTTGCACAATGGCATCTAACGCTGCTTGCACTGCTGGCGATAAAATGACTTCAGGAACTACGAGATTTTCAATACGGAGGCCAATATCGGCGACTAGGTTGTTTAGCTCTTCATCAATGCAGTTGCGCAGCTCATCCCGCGACGTGCCAATGATGTTGTTGTCGAAGGTGCGGTCGCCGACGCACACTTTCATGGATTGCCGCGCCAAATCTTGAACGCGCGTACTGGCAAGCAAATCATCCCGGTAAATGCCGCGATATTGCGCCCACTGCTCCCGGATGAGTGGTGATTGTCCTAAATCCGGGCGGAAAATATCGCCGCTCACAACCAAACCTATCCGCTGTTTGTCTTGGGTTATGATTTCTTCATCCCGCACGGTGAAGGGGATCGCTTGGGAAGAGATGGTTTCCAGGGAGACAAAAATGCCAACATCGCTGTACACGCCAGGTCCAACAATTTCATGGATGCGGTTGTTGCGGAACTGTATGCCTACTTCTTGTTCCTGGACGGATTCGAGGAAGTAGAAAAATTGGCCTGCAAAAGAAAGTAACAGCACGATGCCCACGATGGCGATAACCACAACCACGATGCGTCGAACACCTGCCAAATTTAATTGTCTGTTCATGGTTTCTCCTAATGTAGATGTAAGGGTGTATAGAGCTATCTTATCAGAATTTACGCTTTTTGTAGGGTTTTGTTGCAGCACCTTGGTGCTATGGTGTGAGGTAGATCAACGGCCGTTCTCGCCCCCCGGCCTATATTCTTCAGCCAAATTTGCCAGGATGTCTGCCTCTGTGAACCAAACAGGCGTTAGCTCCCGCGCCGCAAAAAAGGGTGCCTGATCGGCGTAATGGGGCGAGCTTTCATCGCGCGTAGCACTGCCAAATTGGTGAATGCTTTGTGAGCTGACCGAGCCATCTGGCTGCCACGTCACCAACAAAATGTAAGAATCCCCCGCGATGCCGCGGAAACGGCCGTCCTCCCCCAGTTCCCCATAAATCGCGTGCAGCACATCTGGTGAGCCACCCAGCCCTAAATCCACGTCGCCGCGCACCAGACGGTTCACCTCCTGCCAAGGAACCTCAACCGTGCCGAACTGCTCCATCATTAAATCAACCGCCTGAGAGAAGCTATTGTGCACGGAAACGGCCGTAAACACTCCACCCGTCATATTCGACACCGACATTTTAGTATCGTCTGCTTCCAAAACGTAATATACCGTTAGGATGGCCACCGATGCGCCCGTGCTGTCTGGCGTAGTTTGCCAATCCCAGTTTGCCAGCAGGTTGTAGGCGGCACGCTCATTTGGGTCACTGGGCGGTGATTCCGCCAAAATCATGCTCTCTATGCGCGCTACATCCGATTCTGGATGGTAAGTCATGTCATATTTGTAAGCGAAAAACTCATCTTCCGTAATCGACTGATCGCCGCCAACCAGCTCCAACGTTCGCAGCGACCGATTGGACATCGTGTCGTCAATGCCCAAGGTCGGGGAGAAGTTGGCCTCATCCGGGTTGCCTTCGCCTAAAGTGGTGCGGTACGGGCTGCTGTTACTGTTTTGCACAAAACCAGATGGCGGATTGCTCACCTGCGGCAGATCGTCAAATGGTAAATATTCTGTCCACAACGTTTCCGACGTGTTGCCGGGCAAATATTGTTGCCAGTTGTATCCTTCAGCACGGATGGGAATACGGCCGTTGTACACATAAAAAATATTTCCTTCTGCATCTGCATACCCCACGTTAAACATTGGCAACGACCCCTCGCGCATGGCTGCTTGCCATTCATCCAGATTGGTTGCCTTGTTCAGCCGCACAAATTGCTCTACATGTCCGATCTCACCCATCCCCGCGTAGCGCATGGCATACACCCCATGATCTTGCCGCACTGTTGGCCCATAAACCGACCACAGCACCTCGCGCTTTACCGTCCAGCGAAAACGGCCGAACAGCGTCACCGTAATTGGCACTTCCCCAACTTCTAAATTGCGCCACTCGCCATCAAAAAGATATTGGTCGGGATTGTCTGGGTTCATCTCCAGTACGTAAATATCAATCAAATCTGGGCTGTTCACCGTAAACGCCCAGCCTAAATGCTCGTTATGCCCATGCGTTATGGTGGGGGAACCGGGCAGCAAGCCACCAACCGTATTCCACCCCTCCTCGCTAACAATGTGCGCCTCATACCAAGCCACTGGCCCTTCCCACGGCTGATGCGAATTGATCGCCAGAAATGTCTCACCATTGGCACTGCGCGCTGGCCCTATGGCAATGACATTGGAGCCATAGCGTACCGCTGGCGGGAGATTAGAGATTGGAGATTGGGAAAGATCACCAAGTTCCTTTTCGGAGACGGGTCCCTGTCGCGTCTCGGCAAATAGCTCTCCCAACGCACCGTCTATGCCAAAAAAGAGCGGTACGCGGTGAATAAACCCGGCAGCGACATCCCGCCCGGAGAGGGGGTAAAGCTCTGGCAGGATTACCTCGTTTTCGTGCAGAGCAGCGTAATAGTTAAGGCCATCGGCATACCCTTGCATGATGGCTTGGATGTCTGGGGGAATGGTATGGTATTTGGCGTCTACTACATCCCAGATGCGGAGGAGCTGCACCATGTAATCGTTGGGAGCGGCATCAACGCCGTAGGCGACGCCCAGCTTGCCCCGTGCTGCCACCATTGCCTGCTGGATGGTTAGGAAGTCGTCCTCCGCGTGGGCATAGGCCAGGCCGTAGGCAGCATCTGCATCTGTTTTGCCAAAGATGTGCGGCACGCCAAAGCTGTCTCGCCGGATGATGACGTTGTAGTTGTCGTTGATCGCTTCCAGCTCATCCAGGTTGACCACAAACGGCCAAACGCCCTGAGGCCAAAAAATATACGCAGCGGCCAATGTCAGCACTCCAACCACGCCCACCACAATTTTTTGCCATCGTTTCATAAAGTTGCTCTATGACACATGCGATTTCTTCAAGAAATCGCATGTGTTGTGAAGGATTATTCAGATGGGGTGAGGATGAGGTGGTTTACGGCCGTTTCCATCACCATTTCCTCGCTCCAAATCATGGGCAGATAGTCTCCGTTCAGCCACAGCTGAATCTGGTCATCATAGTTGGGATGGTAAGGGTGGCCGGATTGGCCTGTGGGAATGACCCATTCGCTGGCGTCAAAATCGCTCATGTCTACCAGCATTCGCATGGAGACGTGACCCAGCACTTCGGCTGGGTCGCTCCAGCTCCAGCTATTGGCATTTACAATACTGCTGCCCCCGTCGGCCGGGAAGGGCCCGCGATTTACCAGCGACTCCACCGCGCCGATGCCGCTTTCACCCAGCGGATTACTCACAAAGGTGGCCGTGTGGATACTGCCCCAGGTCCAGTCATTCATGTCGTCGCCCACGTTTTCCTCAAACCAGGCAACCGTATCTTCCAGTGCCGCCAGCAAAATGTCGGCTTGCGACTCTTCGCTATTGGTAGTTGTGTCATCCCACCAAACTGCTTCAGGAGTATCGGCCAACTGGTGGAATAGCACCCGTCCACCAAACGAACCAACATTGTCATCGCCGACATCATCCGCAAGAGTAGCCTGAGCCAAATTCATGTAGAAAATCTCAAATAGGGCGGCGGGGACGCTGTCGCGCCGAAGCTGCCGATCCCAGCCGCGCAGCCGCTCCAGGGCTGCCTGCACCGTCTCGTCGTCGCTAGAAAGACCCTCCAATAGCGGAATGTAGCTATCGGCCATGAGTGAGCGGCTGTCAAATTGAATACGCGCCAAATCTTCTTGGGATAGCTCACCATCGCCAGCCAGCTCTGCTTCGATCATGTCCACGATGCGCTGACCGCGATCTCCGTCGGCCCAGTAGAGATTAAGAAAGTACGGATAATCTTCATCTACCACCGAGTGGTTGGCGGTGACGATGTAGCCCCACTCTGGGTTTAGCACGGCGGGCAGCTCTTCGTAAGGCACCCAGCCGACCCACTCATATTCACCCGTCCAGCCAGGGACTGGCACTAGGCCATCTCCGTTGGCACGGATGGGGATGAGGCCGGGCATTTGGTAGGCGATGTTCCCTTCGGTGTCGGCGTAGACAAAATTTTGGGAGGGGGCATCCCAGAAGCGCAACGCTTCGCGGAAATCTTCGTAGTTTACGGCCGTATTCAACCCAATAATCGCCTCCAACGTCCGCATCGGCTCGTGGGCCGTCCAGCGCATGGCCAGCACGTCACTGGTATCGTCCCGCAAATCGGAAATGATGGGGCCGTGTCGGGTAATCTTCACCTCGACGATAACATCTTCGCCGCCGTTGACTTTAATCACCTCTTCGATGATTTCCATGTCTTCCCATTCGCCCATAAATTCAGCCTGGTTGGGGTTGTTGGGGTTGATCTTTTCGATGTAGAGGTCCTGCACGTCTGGCCCAACGTTAGTAACGCCCCAGGCGATGTTGTCGTTGTGGCCGATGACCACGCCAGGGACACCAGCAAAGCTAAAGCCCTGTACGTTCAAGCCAGGGGCGTGCAGCCCTACCTGGTACCAAATTGAGGGCATCTGGATGCCCAAATGCGGATCATTGGCCAGCAGCGGCATCCCCGTGTCGGTGTGTTCGCCGCTGATGACCCAGTTGTTGCTGCCCACGTAATCCCCACTGCCCAAAT
Organism: Candidatus Leptofilum sp.; assembly: GCF_965223285.1. Classification (GTDB taxonomy): domain Bacteria; phylum Chloroflexota; class Anaerolineae; order Promineifilales; family Promineifilaceae; genus Leptofilum. The sequence goes on from NZ_OZ244997.1 coordinate 4,897,752, forward strand.
ACCCATTTGCCGGATAGCTGCCGACGATGTCTGTATTGACGTTGCTCCAATTGACTTGCTGCAATTGCTGGATCAGCGTTTCCGTTTCTTCATTGGTGAATTCAATCTCCATAGCATCTGTTGGCACCATCACTGGGCGATTGTCGTAAGGGTAGAAAGGTAGCAAATTGGCCGTCGTGCCTTCGCCTAGCTCGTTAATGAGATTGGCGCGACGAATCTCTTGGCTCCAGTTGCCGCCCAAATCGTCGGCCATCACCACCGCCCAGGCGATGGTGTGCAGCGGTTCCCACGGTTCAACTTCCCATTTTTCATTGACCAATCCCAGAACGGTGTAGTTGAGGGAAATATTGTCGCCCTGCTCGGCAATGTAAGCGTTGACGCCTTCGCTGTACGCTTCTAGGATGGCCATCATTTCGGGCGATTCGCTTTCGTAGTAGGCTAGGGATTCCTCGGCGATGCGGTGCCAGCCCATGGTACGGATGAAGGTGTCGCTGCCAACGGCCGCTGCCCCGGCAATCTCCGAAATGCGCCCCTGGCTCACGTAGCGCCAGAACTCCATCTGCCAAAAGCGATCTTGGGCATGAACATACCCTTGCGCCAAGAAGAGGTCATGTTTGTTTTCGGCATAAATGTGGGGGATGCCGTTTTCATCCCGGTAGACGTTGACATCATCTTCCAGGCCGGGGATGGTGAGGGTGGTGTCGGTGTCGGGGAACGGCCGTCTCACGTTCACAACGCCAACAATTGTTAAAACCACAATCAGCAGGGCAATAATGCCAACTAAAATCAAACCAATGCGGGCTGCCAGTTTCATCTTTTCCTCCAGTGGGGTATGGGCTGCGCCAGGAACGGCCTGCGGCGTTTACGGATGTGGCACAGCAGATTGAGCCAATCTAATGATACTCACTTTGTGAACGATGGGTAGTGATGAAGCAAAAATTGAGTGAAAATGGCCGTTCTCACCACCACATTCACGTCCCAAGCACGGAACCCGCTGGTTGGCTTTGCTACCATCAACAGAAATCCACCAAGGAGTATTGTTGTGTATAGAAGTACGGCCGTTTTCCTGTCCATTTTGTCTGTTTTAATGGTGCTAACCGCCACTGTTGCCCTGCTGCTAAGACCCCGTCCCGTTGTGCTGGCTTCCACGCCTGCCCAGCCACTTACCTTGACCGTGGGTGATGAAGAAGTTTGTGCTGGCACGAACCTGATCGCCAATCCCTCCTTTGAAGGTGACTACCCCGTCTACATCATGCCCGCACCCGGTCACCCCGACTGCCAAACCTGGTCGCCCGACCAGCCCAACCAGGTGTGCGAGCGAGTTAAGTTAGCCGACGATTGGCATCCGTACTGGCTAGACACACCCCGCGATGAGGTGTGGATGAACATTCAGCCGGAGTATGTGCCCTCGCTGCCCCACGAAATACCGCCCCGTGTTCGCAGCGGTGAGAAGTCGCAGCACTATTTTTCCTTTTGGAGTACGCATGAAGGGGGCTTGATGCAACAGGTAAGTGCGGTGGAAAACGGCCGTTACTGTTTCAGTAGCTGGGGGCAGGCATGGTCATCGCGAGAGACGCTGCCCGGTTGGGTGAGCGATCCCAACGATCATGGCGAACTGTTCCAGCGGGTGGGGATTGATCCCACGGGCGGCACCGATTGGCAAAGTCCCAACGTGGTTTGGGGCGAGATGCGAATGCAGTACGATGAATTTGGCCTGTTCAGCGTTGAGGCGGTAGCCGAGGCAGAGACGATCACCGTTTTTCTCTGGTCGCGGCCCAATATTCCCGTAAAGCACAATGATGTCTATTGGGATGATGCTCGCTTGACGCTGCTGGAGTCGGCACAGGTGGTGCCAGGTGGATTTACGACGCTGCTGGATGTGGATGTGCCAACGGCCGTTACCCACACCATCGGCATCAGCATCACTGAAACGTTAACCTGGGCGGCCTCGCTAGACAGTGCCGGAACGCTCCCAGCCAGTCTTAGTCAGACAAGTGGCAGCAGCAGCAGCGATGTTGATCTGAGGTTCGACAGCACGGGGTGGCCCGCTGGCAGTTACACCACCACTATTACCATTGATGTAACTCCCACCGTACCCGGCGCACCGTTTACCATCCCCGTGACGGTGCATGTCGTTCCCGAACTTTATGAGACCTTTGTGCCACTGGCGGTACGGCCGTAACAAAAACGAATTAGGAAACACGAGTTTCAGCCCCCATAAATTTGAAGGTTACTGGAATTCGCTGTTGTTTTCAGTCCCTGGGAACCATTTTTGGCATTCCATCGTTTACAATGTAGATTCCGTCTTGGAGTCGATACGTTTGCCAATTCCCTTTAACCGCAAAACCGGGCAAGGGATCAAAAAGGAACGGGGATATGTCTCAGCCAACAAATTCCACCCAAAAACGTCAACGCCGCTTCATTATTGGCGGCCTAGCTTCACTGTTCATTATTATTGCCGCAGGCGTTGGCATCTGGTTTTACCAGCAGCAAGATGGGCCAGAAGGCAGCAATGGGGATGGGTTTACTATTCCCACCTTGCAGACGGAAACGGCCGCCTCCAACTTAGGCTCTGGCATCGAATCAGTTGGGTTTTCACCAACCGATGCTGCCGCCAGTCTGCTCATCAGCCTTAGCGAAGGCCAATCCCTGCCGGATGCTGTGGAAGCAAACCCGCTGGTGACGGGCGACCCGCTCACCGAAGCAGAAATTGCCCAAATTTTGGCCCGACTGCCGGAACTGGTTGGTGAGGCAACCGACGAGCAGGATTTCAACCTGCCGGACGAACTCATCCCGCCGCCGCGCCCCGGCACAACGGTTGAGCAAGCCTTCCCGCCACCCCCCACCGACTTTGCCCCGCCAGAGGTGCCAACAGGCCCTCTGGAAGTGCTGCGCTACTCGCCAGAAGGGGAGATTGGCCTGGCGCCGTTTGTGAACGTCACCTTCAACCAACCGATGGTGCCGCTGACCGACTTAACCAGCCTCACAGAGGCCGAGGTTCCGGTAAACTTAACCCCCGACATCCCCGGCACGTGGCAATGGGTTAGCCCCCAGGTTCTCCGCTTTGAGGCCGATGCCGACGCCGTAGACCGCCTGCCGATGGCCACCGAATTTGTAGCCGAGATTCCCGCAGGCACCACCTCCGCCACAGGCAATGCGCTGGCCGAAACGGTGCGCTGGACGTTTAGCACGCCGCCCGTGCAGATGATGAATCATTACCCGGCGGAATACGAACCACAGCCGCTGGAACCCATCATTTTTGTGACATTTGACCAGCTCATTGAGCCAGAAGCAATTCTGGCCGTTACCCGCCTCACCGCCGCTGGCGACAGCGAAGCCATCCGGTTGGCCACTGAGGCGGAGATTGCCGCAGATGAGAGTGTGAGCCGCCGGATTGAGTCGGCCCGTGATGGCAGATGGGTGGCGTTTCGGGCGGAACGGCCGCTTCCCCCCGACAGCGAAATCAACGTCACCGTTGGCCCCAATATCCCCTCGGCAGAAGGGACGCGCCTGAACCCAGACGCGCAAACCTTCACCTTTTACACCTACCCACCGCTGCGCCTGGTGCACGATACCTGTGGCTGGTCAGACAACGACTGCCCGCCGCTGACGCCTTTCCATCTGGAATTTAACAATCCGCTAGACCCCGACCTGTTCAGCGAAACGATGATTCGCATTGAGCCAGAACTGCCCGGCGCCACGGTGCAGCTTAACTACAGCGGCCTCACCATTCAGGGGCTGACGCAGGGGCGCACCACCTACGAGGTGTTTATTGACGCTGGCCTGACCGACATCTTCGGCCAGACGCTGGGCGAAGAAGAAACCGCCCGCTTCCGCGTGGATTCCGCCACGCCGTTTGTGAGCGGCCCGCGTGAACTGTTGGTCACAGCCGATCCCTCTGCCAGCGACCCCAGCCTGACGCTCTTCGTGATGAATTATGATGAAATTCAGGTAAAGCTCTACGCCGTCACCCCCGACGATTGGCCTGCCTACATGCGCTACCTGCGGGCGCTGGACGAGATGGACGAGGATGATGAGTTTCCCACCCCGCCCGGTAACCTGGTGGTAGATGAGATGATGGCGGTGGATGCGGTTGAGGATGTGCTGACGGAAACGGCCGTTTCTCTCCAAGATGCGCTCGATGGCGACGCTGGCCACGTCATTGCCGTCATCCAGCCACCCACGCTATCCCGCGACTTTTGGGAACGCCGTCGCCAAATCATCCACACCTGGGTGCAGGTGACCCAAATTGGCCTCGATGCTTTCGCCGATCATTCCCAACTGATTGCCTGGACGACAGACCTGGCCGACGGCCGTCCGCTAAGCGATATCACCCTTTCCACTAACGGCAACCAAACCCGCCAAACCAATGCCAACGGACTGGCTGAGTTTGAGCTTTCTGGCAGCGGCATTCGCTATTTGGTAGCCACGCAGGGAGAAGACACCGCCATCTTGCCAGCCAGCACCTCTTATTGGGATGAGCATGGCTGGCAAGCGCACACGCTGCACGACGAACTGCGTTGGCACATCTTTGATGACCGCGCCATGTACCGTCCCGGCGAGACGGTGAGCATCAAGGGCTGGCTACGCCACATCAGCGGCGAGGGTGCCATCACGCTGCCCGGTGAGCGGATTGAAGAAATTCGCTACATTTTGTATGGGCCGCAGGGGAATGTGATTGCGGAAGGCGAGACTAATCTCACACCGTTCGGCGGCTTTGATCTGCAAATTGAGCTGCCCGAAAACACAAACCTGGGCTACGCCTACATGGAGCTTCGCGCCGTGGGCAGTGTGCAAAACTTGGGTGGTGAGTACGGCTTCCACGAATTCCAGATTCAGGAGTTCCGCCGCCCCGAATTTGAGGTGAGTGCCCGGCAAGAAAGCGTGGGGCCATACGTGGTGGGCGATTCGGCGACCGTGGCCGTGACCGCCAGCTACTTTGCCGGTGGCCCACTGCCCAACGCAGATACAAGCTGGTACGTCACATCCACGCCCACTTACTACTCGCCGCCCGGCTGGCGAGAGTTCACTTTTGGCACCTGGACGCCATGGTGGTATTTCGACGGCTATGGGTATGAGGAAGAATTTTTCTACTATGATTACGGCTTCCCCGGTGATTTTGGCGCCGTGGCCGAAACGTTTAGCGGCGTTACCAACGGCGGCGGCGAGCACTTCTTGCAAATTGATTTTGAAGCGTTGGAAGGGAATCGCCCCTTCACCGTGCGTGCCGAAGCCACGGTGATGGACGTGAACCGCCAGGCCTGGTCATCCAACACCAGCCTGCTGGTGCATCCCGCAGACCTGTACGTGGGGCTGCGCAGCGACAGTACTTTTGTGGAGCAGGGTGAGCCGCTGGAAATCGAAGCAATTGTGACCGATATTGATGGGGAGGCAGTGGCGGACACGGCTGTTTCCATCACAGCCGCCCGTTTGGAATGGAATTACAGTAACAGCGGCTGGCGGGAAGAGGCTGTTGACGTGCAAACTTGCGACGTGACCTCGGCTGGCGAACCCGTCACCTGCACCTTTGAAACGGATGCGGGGGGACAATATGAAATTACGGCCGTCGTCACCGATGCTCAGGGCCGCCAAAACCAAAGCCAGCTCACCCGCTGGGTCAGCGGCGGCAAGCAGCCCGTGCAGCGCAACGTCACGCAAGAAACCGTCACGCTCATTCCCGACAAAGAAGCGTACCAACCGGGCGACGTGGCCGAAATCTTGGTGCAGTCACCCTTTGGCGCAGCCGAAGGCTTGCTGACGCTCAGTCGCAACGGCATTCTCTCCACCGAGCAATTTACGCTGGAAGATGGCAGCAGTACGCTCCGCATTCCCATCACGGAAGACCATATCCCCAACCTGACGGTGAAAGTGGATTTGGCAGGCTCTGCCCCCCGCACCGACGATGCGGGCGAAGAATTGGCCGACGTGCCGCCGCGCCCCGCCTTTGCCACTGGCTCGCTCAACCTGAGCGTACCGCCGTACAGTCGGGAACTGAGCATCGCCATTAACCCACAGTCAGATAGCCTGGAACCTGGAGCAGAAACGGCCGTTTCCCTCACAGTCACCGATGCCAACGGCCAGACCGTTCCCAACGCGGAAGTGGCGTTGGTGGTGGTGGATGAGGCGATTTTGGCACTGACTGGCTACCAGCTACGCAACCCGCTGGACATTTTCTACACCAATCAGTGGAGCTGGATTGATAGTCGGTACGGCCGTTCTAGCATTATCCTCGTCAATCCCGAATCATTGGCAAATGAAATTGAAACCACGACGCAAACAGTGGAAGTGACTCGCGTCGTAGCCGAGTTAGTCACAGAATCCTTGGAATTTGAGGAAGAAGCCATGGATGAAGAGGGATCATTTGACGATGCTGAGGCTTTGGACTTTGCAGCCGCACCTGCGGAAGCTGATTCAGACGCTAGGGCTGATGGCTCGGCAACGCCGATTGATTTACGCAGCAACTTTGATCCGCTGGCTGTTTTTGCACCTGTAAGCCAGACCGACGGTTCCGGGCAGGCCGAAATCAGGTTCACGCTGCCAGACAACCTGACGCGCTACCGCATCATGGCCGTGGCCGTGGCGGGTGACAATCTGTTTGGCTCGGCAGAAAGCAATTTGACGGCGCGATTGCCTTTGATGGTACGGCCGTCTGCCCCCCGCTTCTTGAATTACGGTGACCAGTTTGAGCTGCCCATCGTCATGCAAAACCAGACCGATGAGCCAATGACGGTGGATGTGGCTCTCGACGTGACCAATCTGACGCTGACGGCGGGCGCGGGGCAGCGCGTGACCGTACCCGCCAATGACCGGGTGGAGGTGCGCTTCCCGGCCACCACCAGCAGCGCAGGCACGGCTCGGTTCCAGGTGGCGGTTGTTTCTGGCGACTACGCCGATGCCGCCAGCGGCGAAATGCCCGTCTACACTCCCGCCACCACCGAAGCGTTTGCCACCTACGGTACGCTGGACGAAGGTGTGGTAGCCCAGCCGTTTGTGATGCCCGCTGGCGTCATTCCCGGCTATGGTGGGCTGGAAATCAACACCTCATCCACCGCGCTGCAGGCGTTGACAGATGCGGTCATCTACCTCACCGAGCATCGCTACGATTCGGCCGATGAGTACGCCTCCCGCATCCTCACCGTCGCCGCCCTGCGGGACATGCTGACGGCGTTTGAGGCGGATAAACTGCCCGCGCCCGGTGAAATGGAAATGGCCGTCGTGCGCGACATCGAAGCGTTGCAAGGCTTGCAAAACCCAGATGGCGGTTTCCCCATTTGGGAACGCAACCGGGAGTCGTACCCGTTCCACACGGTGCATGTGGCCCATGCGTTGGCGATGGCCAGCCAAAAAGGGTACACCGTGCCAGCCGAGATGCAGGCCAATGTGCAAAGCTATCTGCAAAATATCGAGAGTTATTATCCGCACTGGTACAGTCAGCAAACGCGCTGGGCGTTAAGTGCCTACGCGCTCTACGTGCGCCACCTGGCCGGGGACAGCGACTTTGCCAAAGCCCGCGCCCTGCTGGACGAAGCGGGCATCGAAAATCTATCGCTAGAGGCCAACGCCTGGCTGTGGGACATTTTGGCAGATGACCCGAACGCAGCCGAAGAGGTGGCAGCGATTCGCCAACTCATCAACAACCGAGCGGTGGAAACGGCCGATGCCGCCAACTTCACTACCTCCTACGGTGAGGAAGCCTACCTGATGCTGCATTCCAACCGCCGCACGGATGGCATCATCCTGCAAACGTTGATCAACCAGTCGCCAGACAGCGATTTGATTCCGAAGGTGGTGAACGGCTTGTTGGCACATCGCACGCGCGGCCATTGGGGCAGCAGCCAGGAAAATGTGTTCATCCTGCTGGCGCTAGACAGCTACTTCAACACCTTCGAGGCAGAAACGCCGGACTTTGTGGCCCAAATCTGGCTGGGTGAAACCTATGCCGGAGCGCAAGAGTTTGTGGGGCGCAGCACGGATCGTTACCTGACGGAAATTCCGATGGGCTACCTGGCAGAAGAAGAAGTAGGGGATGTGATTGTGAGTGTGGACGGAGACGGCCGTCTCTACTACCGCCTGGCTCTCAACTATGCCCCGACCGATCTGTCGCTCGACCCGCTGAATCGTGGCTTTGTGGTGGAACGCACCTACGAAGCGGTGGACGACCCCGAAGACGTGTGGCAAGACGAGGATGGCACCTGGCACATCAAGCTGGGGGCGCGCGTGCGGGTCAGGTTGACCTTGGTGGCCGATAATCGCCGTTACCACGTCGCTTTGGTTGATCCGCTGCCCGCTGGCCTGGAAGCGATTAACCCGGCACTGGCCGTCTCGCAAAGCGTGCCCGCCGACCCCAACGATGTGGGCAGCAGCCTGCCCTGGTGGTGGTGGTGGCAGTGGTACGACCACCAAAACATGCGGGATGAGCGCGTGGAGGCATTTAGCGCGCTGCTGTGGGAAGGTGTCTACAGCTACGATTACGTGGCCCGCGCTACGACGCCCGGTACGTTCATCGTGCCGCCCACCAAGGCGGAAGAGATGTATGCGCCAGACGTATTTGGCCGCAGCGGTAGTGATGTAGTGATTGTGGAGTAAATGAGAAGTAATTGGGTAATTAGGCAATTGAGTTATTTTGCCTAATTACCCAATGACTCAATTACCTAATTACCTTCCCCAAACCAGCCTTTCGCCGCTATAATCCCCCCATGCTTACCCTCATCTTTTTTGTAATCGGCTTGCTCGCGGCCGTCATTATCAATACCCTGGCCGATTATTTACCTTCGTCACACATGCCTTTGCGGCCGCAGTGGCATACCTGGGGCTGGTCGCAGCGGAAACGGCCGCTTCTCGTCTTCATCGGTACGGCCATAATCTTCGCCATCCTGCCCCTGTTTTTAACCGAATGGGTGGATGTGGCGGTGAATAGCTTTCACATTTCCGTCCTCATCCTCATCATCGTCACCGATTTAGAGCATAGGCTTATCTTCAACAAAGTGATCTGGCCTGCAACTGCAATTGCGCTGCTCACCAGCCTGCTGGTTAGCCCGGAAGAAAACAATTTGCGGCTGGCACTAGTGGGGGCTGTTGTCGGCTTTGTCATTTTTTACGTGCTGTACTGGTTGGCTCAATTTTTGTACGGCGCAGAGCGCGTGCCGCTGGGCTATGGCGACGTGAAGCTGGCGATGCTCATGGGTGCGATGTTGGGCTTTCACCGCATCATTTTTGCTCTGATTTTGGGCATTTTTCTAGGCGGTGTTATTTCGCTGTTGCTCCTCATCAGCCGCCGCGTGGACCGCACTACCGCGCTGCCTTATGGTCAATATTTGGCCATCGCGGGGATTGTGATGCTCATTTGGGGGGCGCAATACGTCCAGCAATTTTTAGATTAGTTTTAGTGGTTAGTGGCTGGTAGTCACCGCTAGGCCAAATGCGCACATGTTGTCAGAAATTAAACACGGCCACGTCCAAAATGAGGATGATGTGATGTAAGGGAGTAAAATGGGATTCTCAGTGCGAAATGCAGCTCGGACCAAGCTGGTCACTCTAATAAACAGAGTCTTGCTCCTGCTTGAAAGATTGCTGCAACAATTAAGTGAAGAAGATTTTCTACAAGCAACGGAGCGAGACATCTATTATAGTTATCGTCTCTTTTTGCATCGTCGGCCTGATCCAGAGGGATATAAAAATTATTTGAACCAAATTAGCGGCAGAAAGTACCCTTTAGAAAGTTTTACTGATTCCTTTTTGTATAGTGACGAATTGCAAGAGATACAGGAAAAGCGCAACCAACCTGTTCTTATAAATCTACCAGACTTTCAGATATTCGTACGCATCAATGATTTATACATCGGCGGAGTTATTGCCAAATACGGTGTCTACGAGCCGAACGTTACCTTAATAGTTAAGGAATTAATTCAGCCGGGCATGACCTTTCTTGATATTGGGGCAAATATTGGCTATTACTCAATGTTAGTAGCCGCCAAAGTTACGGATAAAGGTCGAGTGCTTGCCTTCGAGCCCATCGCTGAAAATCGCGACCTGTTTGCCAAAAGTATGGAGGTTAACAAGTTTCAGAATATGGAGTTATTTCCCTATGCAGTTTCTGATTCCGAACATACCGTATCTTTAGAAATGGGCGGGCGGACTAGCAACAGTCGCATTACTTCTGCAGCAGAGGCAAATAAAAACAATCTTCAGGCACAAACGGTTGTTTTAGATACATTTCTTTCTGAGCTCACAGCTTTAGATATGATAAAGATGGATATCGAAGGTGCAGAATTTTTAGCATTAAATGGTATGAGTTCTCTTGTTTCGCGTTATAAACCTCATATCATTACTGAATTTTCGCCAGGCTTAATTCCTAAAACCAGCCATGTGCAACCAATTGAATACCTTCAGAAAATTGTTGGCTTTGGCTACAATTTGCAGATTATTTATCCTGATGGTAGCAGGAGCGAAACGATGCTTCCCCAGCAAATCTTGAAGTACTTTGCAGAATCTGTTCATTCGGACCACATAGATTTGTTAGCTATGCATCCTTCTAAAGCAGTCTAACTATGATGCGATTTGGCCGCAATCTTTAAAGCATCCCTTTGTTATTTACTGCAACTAGCCGCCATGAACTAAAACCATGAAAATCGAAAGAATTGATCTCTATTACATTTCTATGCCGCTGGTGTCGCCGTTTGGCACCAGCTTTGGCACGCAGCTTGAGCGGGACTGCCTGATTTTGGCCCTGCACAGCGAGGGGCTGACGGGTTGGGGCGAATGCGTGGCTACCAATGATCCGGGCTACAGCTATGAAACGGCCGTTACCGCCTGGCACATCCTCTCCGATTTTCTGATTCCTGCCGTGCTGGGCAAAGAGCTAGACGAGCCGGAGCAGCTACAGGGCTGGCTGAGCAAAGTGCGTGGGCATCCATTGGCCAAGGCCGCGCTGGATCAGGCTGCTTGGGACGTCACCGCCCAGCGGGACGGGCTTTCATTCGCTCAGAAATTGGCCCAACCATACTCGGAAGACCCCCGCGAGCGCGTGAAGGTTGGTGTGAGCATTGGTACGCAGCCCAGCATTGCCCAGACGATGGACGTGATTGCCCAACATTTGGATGAGGGATACGGCCGTATCAAGCTCAAAATCAAGCCAGGCTGGGATATAAAAATGGCGTGGCAAGCCCGCCACACTTTTCCCGATGTGCCGGTCATGCTAGATGCCAACTCTGCCTACACCCTGGACGACGCCATTATTTTTCAATCAATGGACGAGCTGGATTTGCTCATGATTGAGCAGCCGTTAGGGTATGAAGATATTTACGACCACAGCCAATTGCGGCCGCAAATCAAAACGCCCCTTTGCCTGGATGAAAGCATTCACTCCGCCGAACATGCCCGCTACGCCATTGCCCTGCAAGCGTGCGACATCATCAACATCAAGCCAACGCGCGTCAGTGGCTGGACAGAAGCGCGTAAAATTCATGATTTGGGCGTAGCGCACGGGCTTGGTTTGTGGGTAGGCGGCATGTTGGAAACGGGCGTGGGACGCGCTGCCCAGCTAGCGATGGCCTCCCTGCCTGGCATTTCGCTGCCTGGGGACATTTCCGCCACGTCCCGCTACTACGCCAAAGACATTGCCACCCCCTTCTATCTAAACAAAGAAGATAGTACAATCACAGTGCCAACTGGCCCGGGCTTGGGCATTGAGATAGACATGGCACGACTGAAAGAAGTGACGTTGAAGCAAGAAAGTTTTGCGTAACAATTATCATCGAGGAAATTATGTTTGAGGATAAAACAATCGCATTTATTGGCAGTGGTGTAATGGGTGAAGCCATGATTCGCGGCTTGCTGGCACAGAAGAATGTGCTGCCCAGCCAAATTTTGGCAGCTGATCCCTGGGGGCAGCGGCGGGAAGAATTGAATGATCGCTACAGCATTGGCGTTACCGACGACAACCGGGAAGCGGCCGAAAAGGGGCAAATTGTGGTGCTGTCTATAAAGCCACAAACGCTTCCCTACGTTTTGCCTGAGATTCGCGGCCATCTGCGGCGTCAGGATTTACTCCTGTCCATCATTGCGGGAACACCCATCAAAAAATTGGCAGACGGTACGGCCCATGCGGCCGTTGTGCGAGCCATGCCCAACACGCCAGCCCAAATTGGCCAGGGCATTACCGTTTGGACGGGGACGCCAGAGGTGACGGATGTGCAAAAGCAGCAGGCACGGGCAATTTTGGCCTCGCTGGGGCAAGAGATTTACGTTGATGAGGAAGAGTACTTGGATATGGCCACGGCTTTGAGTGGCTCTGGCCCTGGCTATGTGTTTATGATGATGGAAGCGTTGATTGATGCAGGCGTGCATCTAGGCTTCTCCCGGCGCATCGCCGAGCAGCTTGTCTTCCAAACAATGATTGGCTCCGTAAACTACGCCATCGAATCAGGCAAGCACGTGGCCGAGCTGCGAAACCAAGTAACCTCCCCTGGTGGTACCACGGCCGCTGCGCTGTACCATATGGAAAAAGGTGGCCTCCGCACGGTCATCTCGCGCGGCATTTGGGCTGCGTATGAACGTTCCGTCTCCCTAGGCAAGGGCAAGGCGGAGGAAGACCCGGAGGGCTAATGGAGATTAGAGATTATCAATCTCCAGTCTCCAACCTCTAATCTCCATCAGAATGCCCCCTTTTGTTTACCTGCAACACGGCCGTTTCTGGCGCAAATTTCAACGTCCGGTGCGGGTGGTAACGGCCGTTTCTCCCCAAGATGTTTTGCCTGCCCTGGTTGAATTGGAAACGGCCGTTCACTCCCAAAAGCTGTACGCGGCCGGATTCATAGCTTACGAAGCCGCTGCCGCCTTTGACCTGGCTGTGCATCCGCCGATTGAAGGGTTGCCCTTGCTTTGGTTTGGCTTGTTTGAAGGATATGAAGAGATTGGAGATTGGAGATCAGAGATTGACCCGCTAATCTCCAATCTCCAATCTCCCGTCTCTGTTGGAACTTGGCAGCCTGCCATCACCCCTGCTGCTTACACCACTGCTATCCAGCAAATCAAAGATCAGATCGAAGCGGCCTATACCTATCAGGTGAACTACACGTTTCCTCAGTACGCTACCTTCTCCGGCGATCCACTGGCTTACTTTGCCGAATTGGTGGCGGCGCAGCAGGCAAATTACGCCGCCTACCTGGACATCGGCCGTTTTGCCATTTGCTCGGCCTCGCCGGAGCTGTTTTTTAGCAAAGATGGCACTCACCTCCATGCCAAGCCGATGAAGGGAACGGCCGTGCGCGGCCTCACCTTGGCCCAAGATAAGGCCAACATGGCCTGGTTAGCCCAGTCAGAAAAAAATCGCGCCGAAAATGTGATGATTGTGGACATGATTCGCAACGATATGGGGCGCGTGGCTGAGATTGGCACCGTGCGTGTGCCGAAGCTGTTCGAGGTAGAGCGATACCCGACGCTCCTGCAAATGACTTCCACCGTCGAAGCCCAAACCCAGGCGTCATTCAGCCAGATATTGGCAAATATGTTCCCCTGTGCCTCCATCACTGGTGCCCCCAAAGTACGCACGATGGAAATTATTAAGCAGCTTGAGCCGCAACCGCGTGGAGTTTATACGGGTTCGATTGGCTTCCTCGCCCCCGATGGTCAGGCACAGTTCAACGTCGCTATTCGCACCGTGTTGGTGGACCGTGAGCAGGCGCAAGCCACCTACGGCGTGGGCAGCGGCATTGTGTGGGATTCTGTGGCGGCCGATGAGTACGAGGAGTGCCGGGTAAAATCACGGGTGCTGACGGAGAAACGGCCGTCTTTCCAACTGATCGAAACGATGCTGTGGCAGCCAGACGGCGGTCTCTTTTTGGTAGATGAGCATTTGGCACGTTTGCGCGGTTCGGCTGAATATTTTGGGATTGATTGGGAAGAAACGGCCGTTCTCACCCAATTAAATTCTCTAATGGAAACGCTTGCTGAACCGATAAAAGTGCGGTTGTTGCTGGGGCAGGACGGCCGTTTCATGCTGGAAACAGTCTCTCTGAGCGTCGGCGCACAACCCAACCCGGTGCGTGTCGGGCTGGCTAAAGAACCAATCAATTCACAAACCGTCTGGCTCTACCACAAAACCACTCGCCGCCAAATATATGACACCGCCCGCGCCAGCCGCCCGGACTGCGACGATGTGATTCTGCACAATGAGCGGGGTGAGCTAACTGAGGCCAGCAGCTCCAACATTGCCTTGCTGCTAGATGGCGAACTGATGACGCCACCCGTCGAATCTGGCATGCTGGGGGGTACCTTTCGCAGCTACTTGCTCAAAAATCCAGGTGGTCACCAAAATCCAAGCAGCTTACACTTACGCGAAAAAGTCCTCACCGTCGCTGACCTGGAGCGGTGTGATGGGATTTATTTGTTGAATTCAGTTAGGGGGTGGGGAACGGCCGTTTTTTGCAACAATTTGGGCGAGGCGACCGGAGGATAAGATAGTTCGCTTGGAAAAAACGATCCCCGGTCGCCTCGCCCCTACTTTTCACTTCTTACTAACTTCCGCTTTCCTCGGCAATTGCTTCTAGCTTCAATTGTGCCTGTAGCCCGCTGATGTGTGCTTCTAGCTCTACTAGCTCATCCCGCTGGGCGGAGATTTTGTCGTTTTCGGCGCGGACAAAGCGGGCGAAGGGGGCAATCGTGTCCTCAACGCGCTGTGCGCCCCGACTCATCTCGCGCGTGAACTGTTCCGTCAGGCTACCGACCAGCTTTTGGCGTAGGGTTGCCAGCTTTTCTTCTAGCTCCCGCTTTGCTTTGCGGCGACGCTGCGGCAGGATGAGTGCGCCCAGCGTGGCAAAGGCAATCCCCGCGACGATGCCGGTTACATCTAAGAAGACCAGATGCAGGCCGCCCGTGAGTGCTAGGCCTAGCCCGGCGGCACCAGCAGCCCCGGCCAGGCCAGTGCCAACCACGGCAGAGCGGGCCACTTCGGCCAGTTCGGCAGCTTCTTTGTCTTTGTCGTAGGTTTCCACAGCGCGCTGGGTGGCGGCCCCAATGGAACTTACCAGCCGAGCACGATCGTAGGCCAGGGTGCCTTCTTTGGGGCCAGATTGCCCCACAACGCGATTGTCGTGGGCTTCTTTGCGCTGGGCCATATGTTCGGCAACGGCCGTCCACTGCCGTAAATCTTGCTCCACCATCCAATCAACCAGTTCGCTGACGCGATTTTCAATCTGCTTGGGTGTGTCGGCAACCACTTTGGTCTCGAACGCCTTTTCTAGACTGCGGGAGCGCATCAAATCGGCCACGCGGTTAAAGCGAATCATCTCGTCAAAAAAGTCGTCGCCGCGCTTCTCCATCGCGTACAAAATATTGTCGATTTCGCTGAGCCGCGCCTTAAAATTGCGCTGCATGTCCTCGTCGTAGTACAGCATTTGCCGCTCGATGTCGTCTAGCAGTTGGCGATCATCTTGCAGCGATGCCAGGTCGGATTCGCTGTGGCTGAGCTGCTTGCGCACCAGCTTGAGTCCCACACCCAGAGGATTGAGCAACTTGAGGCGGAAACGGCCGTCATCGTCCAGCGTGTCGTGAATAAACTGCTCCAGCGGCTCAAAGCCACTTTCTGCCCACAATTGCGGCTGCCCTGCCTTGGCGTGCTGTGCTTGCTTGGCAGAGATGGGGAATACGGCCGAAATCTCCCCGACCAAATTTTTGGCGGAATCACGCACAAATTCAATCACCTGGTTGCGCTCACCTTCTTGAGTAAGAATGTCGGTTTTGTTCACCAGCAGCACAATCTTCTTGCCCCAATCCCGAATCTGGGTCAAAAAACTGCGCTCGCTTTCACTAAAAGGCCGATCTGCCGAGGTGATAAACAAAACGAGATCGCTGCGAGGAATGAATTCGGCCGTGAGTGCTTCATGCTCACGCAAAATGGCGTTGGTGCCGGGCGTGTCCACAATGCTGATCTTTTGCAGCATCTCGATGGGGGCGGTTTGCACCCAAACCCCCTTATCGCCGGGAACCTGGTTGGTCACTTCGCCATATTTCAGTAGGTAGATTTGGCTAGTGGTGGGCGTGACGCCCTCAGTTTGCAGTTCATGTCCCAAAAAGGCGTTTATAAAGGCGGATTTCCCCGCGTTAAACTCCCCAGCGACAACCAGCAGGAATAAATCATCTAGCTGGCGGATGGAGTCGGCTAAGGCAGTGCGATCTTCGGGAGAAGCGGCCGTATCGCCGAGTAAGTCGCGCAGTTGGCCCAGCGTATCGCGGGTGCGTTTGAGCAGTTCTTCCTGCTCGGTGTTTAGAATAGCGTCCATAGTTTTCCTGAATTTTTAGCCGCAGATTTTGCGGATTACTTTGATACTTTGACACCGCTGATTACTGTTTGACACAAAGCGGCCGTTGTTCAAGCAGCCTTTGAAAGTCTAATGGTGCTTCTTACTTTCTTGGCTTTTTCTTAAATTCCGAAATTATAGTCTCATCCAATACTTCTATTAAGGCAAATGCAATGATATGAAAAGCGTCAGCTTGCTTCTGATGTAATCTTGCTGTTGGTAAGCCGCTTCTCCAGTCATAGGCAACAACATATGATTCCAGGTCAATGACCTCCCAGTCAAATGCCCAGTGACCAAATCCATTTCGTAGTTTTCTAAATAGGTCATTGTTGAGGAAGTCGCGGGCTGATGAAAGAAACGGGTATTTGAGATATTGACTTTTCAGACAGTCAAACAATGGCGATCCACCTTTACAAATAAATCTCCCAATCGGTCCATCCACAATCAGAAATGTTGGAATCCATCGTCCAATAAACCAGCCGCGTGCCGTAATTGGACGGATTTCATCGGGTACATCTCGCCAGTTAGCTCGGGCAGACATTGAAATTTGAGTAAAGAACATTTCTACAGCACGTTCAATGATTAGATTTTCTTGAAAATATGTTTCTATTTCTCTGGAAATAGCAGGATCAGATGCAAGCAATTTGCACTCATTTTGTAAGCATGTGAAAGGCTGAGAAGTGATTGACCACTTAGAATTTATTCCTAAATCCTTAAGCTCACCAAAAGCATTTTTAAGTATTTTGTCTTTCTCGACTATATTGTAAGAATTCGTGTTCATAAGATGGTAAAAGTATAGCATGGGGAAATTTGTACACAAGCTGTAGAATCCTGGCATTATAAATGCCTTCATTCGTTCACCATGCCAAAGCAGAGTGTCGCAGGTGACAGTCACTTCTGTCTCAAACATATCCAAATAAAACCAAAAGTGACTGTCACCTTCATACCAAAGGAGCATTCATGCACAAAAGCGATATCGAAACATTGATTGCCTATAATTTCTGGGCTGACAATGAGATTTTGACGGCCTGCGAGCAAATCTCCGTGGAAGAGTTTACCCGCCCGGTGACGCCAAACCCCGGCTGGCACAGTTTGCGCGGCACGTTGGTACACTTGCTGGATACCGAGTATGGTTGGTGTGCTGCCCTGCAAAACCTGCCAGATGCTGGCGTTTTGCGTGAGGAAGATTTTCCCGATGTGGCCAGCCTGCGGACGCGTTGGCAGCAGGAAGAGGCGGCGTGGCTGACGTTCATTGCTGAAATGGATGATGCCGCACTGAACGCCATCTGGCGTGAAGAGGGAACGATTCAGCGAACGCGTTGGCAAACAATCCTGCACGTCATTAACGACGGCACTTATCACCGTAGTGAAGCGGCGGCGATGTTGACTGGATACGGCTGTTCGCCCGGTGAGCTGGATTTTGAGGGATATTTGGTTTGGCAGGGAATGTGAGGGGATATTTGTACACAAACGGTACCAATAGCTAATTGGTTTTAATCGTAACCCATTCTTCTGTGAAACCAATTTGCTCCATTGTTTTTTCAAAATCTAAAACCGGGGGACGCTTGAGCGAAAATCTTACGGAAGCAAAAGGAACATCATACTTGATTGTAAATTGGGAGCCATGGGGTTGCCAAGTGAATTTGTGTTTATTAGCCAGTTTGTCAAAGGCTTCAAAATTGCCTCTTGAATTAACACGCCATTCAAAATTTTGGGGAATGTAGCGCGGTGTTTCCAATTCAAACAGCGTGAACTCAAGTGCATTGGTATTTCTAACGAGAAAACAAGTGCGAAGATAATCAAATTTTTCCAGGGCGATATTCACCCGCTCATTCCAAATACGCAAGACAGCTTCCCCTGTTTTTTGAATGTCTTCGTGTGGGTTTTGAATCCCGTAGGAAAAGTCTGGTGAGTTTCTGCCAGAAATGACGCGAATAGTTTTGCAACTGTGCGGGTTGCTATTTTTAACACTTTTTACAGACCATGCTTGGCCCTCTAGCACAACATCAGCCAGCCCAACTGGGCTAGAAAGGTGATCACCATCGATTGACTTGGCAAAAATGTCTCCCCAATCTTCTCCACTAATTTTTGGCTTGCCCAACGCGCACTGATAAATAATCCATTTGCCGATGCCAGAAATGACAGAATTGGGGAACTCACCAAGCGGGTACAAATCCTGCGCTTTCCGGTTTTTGCTGTCTCTCAGCCTGGGTTTGCGCATATAACACCTCACGAATAACGGCTTCAATCATCGGTACTGGAACTGCATTGCCAGCTTGCTTTCTTGTTTGCGAATCTGAACAGACAATTTTGAATGAGTCGGGAAACCCCTGAAGCCTAAGCATTTCACGGGGGGTGAGCCGACGTTCTCCATTAACTAATAAATAATTGTATGAAGCCCCAGCTCGGAGGGCGCATGAGAATGGATGACTAGACACATTCCCGCTTTTATTTTCATGCCAAATTGCTGGAAAATGTTTACTTGTATGTGCTTCTTGTCGTTTTTCATAAATGAATTGGCTTGCATAATACTTCTCATCAACATTTGTTTCGAGGATTTGTTCAAGCGGCGTATAGTTTGAAGTTTTTTGAGGCCAATTAAATTGAATAGTGTGATTTAAGAACCCAACAATAATCGTACGCTCACGTTTTTGCGGCAAGCCAAAGTCTAGGGCGTTAAGAATAGTCCAATGCGTTTTATAGCCCAGTTCATTTAGTGCTTCTAAAATTCTATTGATAGTTTGCCGCTTATTGTGAGTAGCTAACTGTTTGACATTCTCTAAAACAATCATGGACGGCTTTTTTTCTTTAAGAATACGAACAATCTCGAAAAACAACGTCCCGCGCATATCATCAAATCCATGACGATTACCGATGATGCTAAACGGCTGGCAAGGAAATCCGGCACAAAGCATGTCGTGCTCAGGTATTGTTGAAGCACCAACGGCCGTAATGTCCCCAAATGGCATTATCCCATAATTTTCATAATAGGCTTCTTGTGCATAAGGATCAATTTCACTGGCAAAGATGCAAGTTCCACCATTTTGGGTAGCAGCCATATGAAATCCGCCAATCCCAGCAAATAAATCAATAAATGTAAATTCCTGCACGGAGATATCCTCAACAGTGTGAAATGAAAATTCTATGGATGATTCGTTGAAAATTATACTAGCACAAATTTTCTGATTTTGCGACATTTGCTTTACGCTTCTGTCTGATTTTCTTCTTGACTTCGAGCGTACTCGAACTGTTACAATGCTTGCACATTAGCAAATTGATGGGCTAAGACAGGGAAAACATTATGGAGCAACAATTCACTATTCGACAGGCGGCGGAAAAAATGGGCGTGACGGCGTACACACTGCGCTACTATGAAGAGATCGGCATTTTACCCGGCATTCAGCGCAACGGCAGCGGCCATCGCTTTTATGATGAGCAAGATTTGGGCTGGATTGGCTGGATTAAGCTGCTGCGCAGCAGCGGAATGCCCATTGAAACCATTCGTGAATTTGTGCAGCTAACCCAATCTGGCAACGATTCCATCCCTGCTCGCTGCGAAATCTTAGATGCCCATCGCCAAAAAATAAGAAGCCGCATTGATGAGTTACAGGGTTTCCTGGTGAAGTTGGATGACAAACTGCAATTTTACCAGGGTTTAGAAGATTAAAAGTCGTTAGCTACCCACAAGGAGAAATAACAATGGAATACACCACTCTTGGGCGCACTGGCGTGCAGGTCAGTCGCCTCTGTTTAGGCTGCATGAACTTTGGCGGCCGTACCAACACCACCGACGCAATCCAAATGATTGATCACGCACTCGATAGCGGCATAAATTTTATCGACACGGCCAATGTTTATGGCCATGAGCCGGGCAACTACAATGAAGGACGTGGTCGCAGTGAGCAAATCGTGGGGCAGGCACTCCAGCCCAGCAGCAAGCGCAGCAAAATTGTCCTGGCAACCAAGGTACATTATCCGATGCACTCAGAGCCAAATGGGGGTGGCAACAGCCGTCGCCACATCATTGAGCAGTGCCACGAATCGCTGCGCCGCTTAAACACCGAATGGATTGATTTGTATCAGCTTCACGCCGCCGATCCAACTGTGCCGATTGATGAAACATTACGTGCTTTGGACGATTTGATTCGGGCAGGCAAGGTGCGCTACATTGGTACCAGCGGCTTCCCCGCCTGGAAACTCATCGAGGCATTGTGGGTAGCAAAGGAGTATGGACTCAATCGCTTTGTGTGTGAGCAGCCGCCCTACAATTTGCTAGATCGGCGGATTGAGCGGGAGCTTTTGCCGATGGCCCAAAGCTATGGTTTAGGGATTATCACCTGGGCACCACTGGCTGGGGGTTTTCTCACGGGAAAATATCGCCCAGATGAAGCAGTGCCAGAGAATTCACGATACAGTGAGTTTTGGAAAGGGTTTGGCCGGGAACATTATCGGCCGTCTGTGTTTGAGGTGATTGAGAGGGTTACGGCCGTTTCCCAGCAAAAAGAATGTTCGCCAGCCCAACTCGCACTTGCTTGGCAGCGTTACCAACCAGCCATCACTGCCCCCATCATTGGCCCGCGCACCATGTCTCAACTCGAAGACGCGCTTGGCAGCCTAACAATTGAGTTAACCTCGGAAGAGTTAAACAAAATTGACGAGGTAGCCAAACCTACCCAATTCACCGTTTCTTATTACGGCGGCGAAGACGAAATCTGGCCAGGCTGGCAGCCAACCCAGTTCCGTTGGTAGGTTCGAGGTGACAGGTACTCCCCAAGTGTCTGTCACCTGGTCAAATTAATCGTCATCGTAGGCCCAAACGGAGATGTCCGGTGGCTCCTGCCCAAGCTGGCTGAGGATGGTAGCAACGTGGGTGCGGTGTTCGTTGGCGTGATGAATAGCCTGCACCAAAGGCACTACGGCGCGAAGATCGTGTTCTTCACCGTCGTAGGTAACGTTCAATATTTTTTCAAATGGATCTTCTTGAGCAATTTTGATCAGTGCCTCGCCACTCGTTGTGGCATGTTGGTGTAGTGATTGAATGCCGGGGAAAGCATCACTTGAGCGCATCGGCCGTTCCGGCTTCACCCCTGTCAACAAAGTCACATAATGTCCTTCGGCGGCCAACAAATGAACGAGTGTGTCCTGAATACGGCCGTACGTGCCCTCAATCTTTGCTTCTAGCTGCTCTGGAGCCAGCATGGCGCAGGCGTCTAGCAAGCGCAAATTAGCCCATAGATTGTGTTTGAACAATTCAACCAGTGTCGTTTCCATAAATCACCTCTTTTTTCTAATCGATGTCGTAGCGGATGCCCGCTTCATCCAGGCGGCGCATGCGCTCCCACTCCGGGATGTCGCCATCGGCTCCGGCATCTTTGAGCACCATGATTTGGCGCAGCTCGACGATTTGGTCGCGCAGCTGGGCTGCTTTCTCGAACTCCAACGCCTGCGCCGCTGCCTTCATCTGCTTCTCTAGCTCTTTAATCATCTGGTGCAACTCTGCTTTGGGCAGATCGGCAGCAGTGGTGTAGGGGGCTTTGCCTTCGGCAATGGCCAAATCTTCTTTATACTGTTCTGAGATGTCGTCTGTCAGGTCACGCACCAGCTTGCGGATACTCTTGGGCTCGATGCCGTGCGCCTCATTGTACGCCATCTGCCGTTCGCGCCGCTCATTGGTCGTGTCAATCGCCGCCTGCATGGAGCGTGTAATCTTCTCGGCGTACATAATGACTTTGCCCTCCACGTGCCGCGCTGCCCGGCCAATTGTTTGCGTCAGCGATGTTTCCGAGCGCAGGAACCCTTCCTTGTCCGCATCCAAAATGGCCACCAGCGACACTTCGGGTAGGTCTAAACCTTCTCGCAGCAGGTTGATGCCCACCACCACGTCGAACACCCCCATACGTAAATCGCGCAAAATTTCGGTGCGCTCAATGGTGTGCACTTCGGAGTGCAGGTAATGAACCTTGACGCCCATCTCCAGCAGGTAGTCGCTCAAATCTTCAGCCATCCGCTTGGTGAGGGTGGTGACCAGGACCCGCTCGCCGCGTTCTGTTCGCTGCCTGATTTCGCCCAACAGATCGTCCACCTGCCCTTTGGCACTGCGCACTTCCACTTCGGGGTCCAAAATGCCGGTGGGGCGGATGACCTGATGCACAATTTGCTGGGAATGCTCATGCTCATATGGTCCTGGCGTGGCACTGGTGCAGATGACCTGATTGATCCGGTCGTTAAATTCGTCAAAATTTAGGGGCCGATTATCCATTGCGCTGGGTAGCCGAAAACCGTAATCCACCAACGTTTGCTTGCGGCTGCGGTCGCCCGCGTACATGCCGCGGACCTGCGGGATGGTCATGTGGCTCTCGTCTAGGATGAGCAGGTAGTTGGCGGGGAAGTAATCCATCAATGTCCAGGGCGGTTCGCCTGGTTGGCGTTGATCCAGGTGGCGGCTGTAATTTTCAATGCCGGAAGTGAAACCAATTTCGCGCAGCATTTCCAGGTCGTAGCTAGCACGCTGCTCAATGCGCTGCGCTTCCAGCAGCATCTTTTTCTCTTTGAAGTAGGCAATTTGCTCGTTGAGTTCCTCTTCGATGTCGTTGATGGCCTGGGCCAGCTTGGCCTCGTCCGTCACAAATTCGCGGGCGGGGAAGATGTCTATTTTGGCCATGTCTAGCAGCACTTCGCCCGTCAGCACATCAAATTCGCTGATGCGCTCGACCTCGTCGCCCCAAAATTCAACGGAGTATGCGGTTTCGGCGTACGCGGGGAAGATTTGCAGGGTGTCGCCGCGTACGCGGAAGGTGCCGCGCCGCAGTTCCAAATCGTTGCGGTCGTACTGGATGGAGACGAGGCTGCGCAGCAGGGTGTCGCGCCGATAGCTGCCGCCCCGCTCGATGCCCACGGTGACCTGCCCCCAGGTTTCTGGGCTGCCGATGCCGTAAATACAGGAGACGGAGGCAACGATGACCACATCCTGACGGCTCATCAGGTTGGCCATGGTTTGCAGGCGTAAACGGCCGATTTCATCATTTATTTGCGTCTCTTTTTCAATAAAGAGGTCGTGGCGCGGCACGTAGGCTTCTGGCTGGTAATAATCGTAGTAGCTCACGAAGTAGGAGACGGCGTTCTTGGGGAAAAACTCGCGGAACTCGCTGTAAAGCTGGGCGGCGAGGGTTTTATTGTGGGCAATCACCAGGGTGGGGCGCTGGGTTTGCTGGATGACGTTGGCCATCGTGAATGTTTTGCCCGTGCCGGTGGCACCCAGCAGCGTTTGGAAGCGATCCCCGCGCTCCATCCCTTCCACCAGCTTTTCAATGGCAACTGGCTGGTCGCCCATCGGTGCAAAATCAGATTGAATTTGGAATTCAGGCATTTTTATCCTCTGGAAAATTTTAGTTCTAAATGGACCAAGCTGCCTCTTGAGCAGACCTTTCAATTTTAGCTTTTATTCTTGACAGCCTGTGTCATAAATGAAATTTCTAAATTAGAACGCAAGTTCGTAATTCTACCACAATTTGCCCTTGTAAGCCGCGATTTTGGGTTAATTTTCAGGATCGTGTCACGTTTTGCTGGGGTTGTTTGTCTTAGTTGGCAGAAAGAATTATGGGACGCGGATGAACGCGGAAAACGTGGATCAGAAAAGTTGGTGTCATCTACGTTCTAAATAGAACAGGGCTTACGCAATCGCCCAGTTGTGGCACGGTGGGACACTGGCCACAGCGTGAGAAGTGCGTAAGTCTGATAAAATGAGGTGAAATGATGACAAAACATGCGACGAAGATTTTGGTATTAGGTGGCGGGTATGCTGGAATTATGGCAACTTTGCGGTTGGCGGGTAAAACAAAGTGGCTGAATACGCAAATTACATTGGTGAATGGATTGGATCATTTTGTGGAACGGCCACGTTTGCATGAGGCAGCGACTGGGGCAAAGATTCGGCAGCCTGGAATTGCTCATTTGTTGCGGGGAACGGCCGTAACCTTTGTGCGTGGCTGGGCAACAGCCATCGATACAGATGTACAAACAGTTGCCCTCAAAACAGAAGAGGGTGAGAAAACGTTAGGCTACGACTATCTGGTTTACGCTTTGGGCAGCCAAACCCGGCGGCAGGGGGTTCCGGGCATGGCACAATTTGCTTACACGTTGGATGCAGTTGGAAAGCGGACGACCCGCGCTTTGCAAAGCCGCCTGAACAAACTGTTGCCTGGCAAGACAGTGACCGTTGTGGGCGGTGGCGCGACTGGTTTGGAAGTTGCCTGCGAGGTTAAGGCAAACTATCCGCAGTCGGTGGTTAAGCTGGTGACGGCGGGAGCCGCTGGGGATTTTAAGGGAGAGCGGATTCAGACTCACTTGCTGGAAGCGTTGGCTGAGCAAGGGATTGAGCTGCACGAGAACAGCCCGGTGCAGATGGTTTGCGAAGATGGGGTTCAGTTGCAGGACGGCCGTTTCTTGCCAGCGGCAGCGACTATTTGGTGTAGCGGATTCCAGGTACCGGGTCTGGCAAAAGAGGCGGGATTGCCTGTCAATGGACTGAACCAACTGCTGGCCGATCCGTTTCTGCGCTCGACAGGATATGCTAACATTTATGCGGTTGGTGATGCCGTCAACCCCGTGGAAGACCCTGGCACGCCCGTGCGGATGAGCCTTTTTGTGGCTTTGGTGACGGGGGCATTGGCGGCAGATAATATTACAGCCGTTCTCAAACAAAAATCGCAACGGCCGTTGAGCTTTGCCACTTACGGGCAGGCCATCGGCATGGGGCCGCATGATGCCGTAGGTTTTAATACTTTCCCGGCCGATCGTGCGGTTGGTCCCGTTTTTCGGCGGAAAACGGCCGTGCGGCTGCGTAGCTTTTTTGTTTGGCTGCTGTTGGCCTTTTTGAAGATTGAACGCAGGCTGCCTGGCTTTTTCTTCTGGTTTGGGAAGGGGCGATTTGCCCGACAGCAGAAGAAAGTGGGTAAGATGGAAACGGCCGTTGGAAGATTGGAGAGTGGAGATTAAAGATTGCATGGCTGAATCATTGGCAAGCCATTTTGAAACATATCGCCCGCTGCTGTTTGGGCTGGCCTACCGCATGTTGGGGACGGCATCCGAGGCAGAAGATATTGTGCAGGATGTCTATTTGCGGGCGCGGGAAGTGCCAGCCGCCCAAGTGAAAAATGTGAAGGCGTATCTAACGACGATTGCTACCCGCCTTAGTTTGAACCGGCTCCAGTCGGCCAGCCAGCAGCGCGAAACGTATCTTGGCCCCTGGCTGCCAGAGCCGGTGTTAACGACCCATTTGCCTGAGTTAGCCAATCCACAAGACCAAATGATTTTGCACGATTCAATTTCCATTGCCTTCCTGACGCTGCTGGAGAAGTTGTCTCCAGCGGAGCGAGCGGTCTTCTTGTTGCATGAAGTCTTTGCGTACAGCTATCGTGAAATTGGGGAGATGTTGGAGAAGTCGGATGCGGCTTGCCGTCAGTTGGGGCGACGAGCGCGACAGCACATTGCCGCCAATCGCGCCCGCTTCGATAGCAATCCAGCCGACCACGAGCGACTACTGCAGGGCTTTTTGCAGGTGGTGGAGGTTGGGGATTTTGCGGGATTTTTGGCGATGCTGACGGAAGACGTCACGCTGGTGCCAGACGGTGGCGGTGAACGGGGTGCGGCTATTCGGGTGCTGCGCGGTCAGCAATCTGTAAGCCAATTTATGATGGGGGTGCGGAAACTGTCACCGCCAAATCTGGAAGCCAAAATTGTGTCGCTAAACGGCCGTCCCTCAATCCTGCTTACGGCCAGTGGCAAACCATTTGTGGTGATTTGTGTGTATGCGGTAGACGGCCGTATCGCCCTCATTCAGCTTATTGCCGGGAAGAAGCTGGCACATTTATATATTTAATCTTAATCGTCCTGGCCGAAGTAGGCGTTCCAGGCGTCCAAATCTTTGTCGCTAAGGTTATGGGGGTTGGGGGATTTTTTCTTCTTTTGAGGGCGGGGCTTGGCTTTTTTAGTTTCAGTGGTTGGTTTGTTAATGGATTGTGGTTCCTGCTTCGGTTCGCCGCCAAAGAGGGTGAGCCATTCAAGTAGCTCTTCATCGCTCAGTTCAGGATTTTCTCGGTCGCTGCTGGCAGGTGGTTTGGGAATGGCTTCCGCTTCTTCCGGTTCTGGCTCAGGTTCAGGGATGAGGCGGTTGGGCGGGATTGGCTTGGGGCGGTTGCGGAGCGCGTTTTCGTCCACAGGGCCAAACAGATCGAGCCATTCGCTAACTTCGGCGTCGCTAATCACCGGGTCTTCATCGGTGATAGTAGGGCCGGGTAAGATGCGTTCTTCTTTGTCGTCGTTGAGGCGGTGGGCAAATTGCTCGCTGCGAATGTGGGGCATTTTGCGCTTCTTGGCGGCGTTGATGATTTCCTGGTCGCTGGTGACGAGGCGGAATTCGGGCGGGTTGTTGACGCGGTTGATGCGGGCAATGATGAGGGAATCGGCCGTTTTCCCCTGGCGAACAAATATCACTTTTACCTGGGAGTTGGAGAGGTTGACATTATGCCCGCCGGGGATGCCGCCGTCAAAATAAACGGTGACGACGCGCTTGGCGGATACGGCCGTCCACTGCCTTAATTTCAAAATCAGTTGAATTTCATCGTCGGGGTCGCTCAGGTCAATGTCTGGCAGCTTGGCGATGAGGTTGTGGCCGTCAATTAGGTAATGCATGAGATTAAGTGTGCAAGTTTGAATATTAGGCTTATTTTAGCACCAGCGGGAGGAATTGTTTATTGGAAAGTTGTGAGAGGTCAATGTACCAGGGAACGGCCGTTGCCTCTGATCTAAAAAATTCTTGCAGCATTCCGGCGACTTTGGCGGCCCCGCTGTCAGAAGGATGGGTGCCATCATCCACAAAATCGCTGCACAGCCAGGTGAGGCCATCGCTGCGTGGCGTGAGCCCATCGGCCCACAAGTACGGCCCCCAGGCCAGCCAGGGCGCATTCACGGTTCCCAACATCGGATCATAGTTCAGGTCTGGATTGCCGTTGATTTGCTCTTCAATGAGCCATTTGACGCCGAAGCCGCTTTGGTACGCTTCTGGCTCTGGGCTGAGGTCAGTGGAGGCGTAGCCTGCGTAAATGCGGCTGGAAAGGTAGATGATTTTGAGGTTGGGGAAGCGATCTTTGGCAATTTGTACAATGGCTTGCAGTTGATCCCGCAAGATTTGGGCATCTGTGGGGAACTGTTCGCTGGGATCAACATTGCTGCGAACCTGCTTCATCCAAATGATTTGCACTTGTTGTGGCGTTAGGCCATCCATTGCCAGCCGCTGATCAACATTGGGCCAGAAATCATCGGTGGGATTTGAGATGTTTTCGGCCGTTTTGCCACCTTGCGCCCCGTTGACGATGGCGACGTTGGCGGCGCGGAGCGGGTCATTTTCTGCCAGGCTCATAAACGCCTGGAACTCTTGGGACGTGTTGGACATGCCGATGGAGAGGAGGACGATACGGCCGTTTCCCACATCAACTTGCCCGCTACTGTTCAACGGCTGGATGCTGTTGGCAATTGCCAAACCAGCTTCGGCATGGGCAGCGGGCAGCTCGTTGCTGCCGTTGGGGTACAGGCCGCCCTGGCTGCCCAGGTGTGTTCCCGCGCCCAAATCATTTAGCGGTACAAAGCCCACCGAGGTGACGCCACATTCCGAGGCAAACGTTTGGCTGGGGTGAGGGATGGCAAGGGTGAGCAGGGTAAGTGCTAAGAGTAGAAGAGTGAGTTTGGCTTGGTTTGGCATATACCGAAATGAGTGTGTGTTTTTACCTCCATATTTCAACCTGAAATTCAGGGAAAAACGCCCTAAATTTTTCGAGGATTTCTCTCCTTAAAGAATCCATTTCATGGCAGGCGTTTGACGATAAAAAGTAAACAGGACAATCTTCACGACCACAGCCACAAGCTCTAATTGCACCGATTCTCAAAAGATTTTCAAACGAAGCACGCAGCTTTTGTAGATCAACTACAATCTCTCTCAAAGTGTCTCGTACTTCTATGTCTCGGATCTCGTTTAGAGGAGGAAATCTCTTGATTATGGTTCCATCACGGAGCCTGTGAATTCCTGTTTGGAGAGCTTCAATGGTGTCGCCGATGGCCTTTTTGAAATGCGGCAAGTTGCTTTCGCGATAGAAAGGAGTTGTAAAGGCAGGTCTGTCAAAACAGGAAGCATAAGCTGTAAGTATCTTGTTATCGTCGAATTTTTCGTCTTTTAGAATAAAAGCAGAAATTTCTGACACACTTTCGGGGAAAGCTTCTCCTTCACAAAATCTACGAATAAGAGAAGGAGTGTCCTTTCGAAGCCTTTCTTCAAATTCGGTTCCGCTCCAGATTTCCACGGCGAATATGCCTTTACTTTTTGCATATTCGTCAATACGATTTCTCATATTAGCTGAAATCTTCCCTCCAATAATTAAAACAAACTTGCTCGGCACCTGATTAGGCCCAGAACATATCTTATCAATGTCTTCTTTAGCTTTTTTAAATGTAAGTCTTTGATGATTGGCACATTGATAACAGATGGTAGAAATCCGATGTCGATTTGATAAAACTCCCCAAATGTCCCTTCCACGATCCGAACCAAGTTGTCCGTACCACTCAATCAAATCCCATTCTTCTGTACGAAGGAGATAGGCGAATGCTAAACGCTCGAACTCATAACCGCTACGATCTTCAAAATGGATAGGTTGTACGATTATTTCTGGCATCAAAAATTCCCCAAAGTTGACTCAGAACTTATAGTTAGAATCTACCAAAAGTTGATTAAGGTAAGGTTCGACTTGCCAAAATTGTTGGAGTTGAGTGTATTCGGCCATTGCTTGCCCTGAGTTTGCCGAAGGGGCCGTTTCTCCCCCGCTATCACCTTTCTTCACAGCCCGCAAAAGCAGATTTTTGGGCGTGTGGTCTGGCGAAATGAACTCCATTGCCGACACTTGGTAGCCGTGCATCCGCAGAATGGCGGCGCGGAAGGCGTCGGTGAGGATGTCGCCCAGGCGTTCGTGCAGCAGGTTATGGCGCAAAACGACTAGACCAAAGCAACCTGTAATCGTTTGCCGAGGGCGAGGGCTGCTTTTTCAAGCGTGGTCAGCGTAGCAGATTCATTACTTGGGTCGAGCAATCTGTCCACAGCGGCACGGCTAGTTTGCATTCGCCTCGCCATCTCCGCTTTTGACAATCTTTGTTGTTCCATTAGCTGAGAGATTTGGAAAGCAATAACGCGCTTGATGGCAACCGCTTCTGCCTCAGCTAAAAGGCCTTCCTCCGCTAAAAAATCATCCAACGTGTCACCGATATGTTTCTCGTCCATATTTATCCTCGCAGTACCTTCAGACGCTGTTTTGCCAGTTGTAGATCACTTTTAGGCGTTTTTTGTGATTTCTTAATGAAGCCATGTAGCAAAATCATTCTGTCGCCATCAACGGTAAAAATAACTCTAGCGATACGGTTCTGGATTCTGGAGCGTACTTCCCATAAGTCTCGTTCTAGCTTGCGAATAAGTGGCATACCAAGCGGCCAACCAAATTGGGCAGTTTTTAGATCGTTGCCAATAACTTTTCTATCTTCGACGGGCAATCCTTTTAACCAATCACGAACAGGCTGCTTATTATTGGCTGTTTTGAAAAAGTAGACCTGTAAGCGCGGTTCGCCATTCATGCTGCGAGTGTATCATTTTTGGTACGCTTGAGCAAGATAAGAATGCAGCGGTTTTCACAATTTGATTGAGAGGAGTTGAGCAAGGTATGGTTCGACTTGCCAATATTGTTGAAGTTGGGCGTATTCAGCAACTGCTTGCCCTGAGTTTGCCGAAGGGGCCGTTTCCACTCCCACATTATACCCCTTCCTCACCGCCCGCAATAGCAAATTCTTGGGCGTGTGGTCTGGCGAAATGAACTCCATTGCCGACACTTGGTAGCCGTGCATCCGCAAAATGGCGGCGCGGAAGGCGTCGGTGAGGATGTCGCCCAAGCGTTCGTGCAACAAATTGTGGCGCAAAACGGCCGTAAATTCAGTTGGAGACGGCCGTTCCCGTAACTGCACCTGCAAATGATGGTGACAGCAGGGGGCAGCAATGATTACCTTGCTTTGCCAGCGGATGCCCTGGGCCAGCGTATCGTCGGTGGCCGTGTCGCAGGCGTGCAGCGCCACCACAATGTTGGGCGGTGTGTCGGTCTGGTAATCAATAATCATCCCTTGCTTAAACGTGAGGGCGTCCCAGCCGAGTACCGCAGCAGTTTTTTTATTTTTGGCAATGAGCTTTTCCTGCCCGTCCACGCCCACGATGCGGGTCTGCTTTCCTAGAATATTGTGCAAATAATGGTAAGCGGCAAACGTCAGATAGGCACTGCCGCAGCCAAAATCAATCATGCGGATCGGTTCTGGCAGGGCGGCAATCGCGTCAATCTCATCCAGAATTTTGAGGAAGGCGTTGATTTGCTGGAACTTGGCGCGATGGTTGGCTTTGATACGGTCGTCCCCCCGCATCACCCCCATCACTTTCAAAAACGGAATGTCCTCCCCCTCAGACAAAATCGTGTTTTTACGCCGGTCGTGCGCTAAATCCACCGCCTGCGGCTTTTCTGTCGCCTTGCGGTTGATGATGGGTTTGCGCTTCTTACTCAGGTTAATTTGAATCGTTTCAGTTTGGCTGATGATGTGGAAGTTGCGGAAGGGGAGGGTGAGGGCGTTGTTGAGTTCGGTAACGGCCGTTTCCCCCAAATAATTCTTCACAATGTTCTGTTTCTCATCAAAAAAGGAAAATTGCAAATGCCGCTTGCCTCGCACTTCCACCGGGCGCAGTTCCAACTTCTGCCAGCGAATCGTTTGCCCCCGCTGCCGCCCGCTAAAAGTCGCCCGCACAAAGTTGGCTTCGTCCAGAATTGCGTTGCGAACTGTCTTTTGGTAATCGCTCATTATTTTTTATCCGCAGATTGGCGCAACTTGCGCTTGCAGATTAACGCAGATTTGTTTTCTGCACTCAAAATCTCTTTTTTCTCTTTGGTCTCTGTGGCTAAAGAATTTCCAGATTGGCAAAGCTGGCCGCCAGCCGCTTCACGCCCACGTCGGCAAAGGCCACCGACACTTCCTCGTCGTTGCCCGTTAGCTTGCTTTCAATGACCGTGCCCTCGCCAAACTTTTTGTGGCGCACTTTTTGGCCTGTTTTGTACTTGGCAACTTGTGGGCCGCTGGGTGTCAGATCATCCTCTTCGTGGTGGGGTTTGGGTAGGTTGGCTGGACGGTTGTTGATGCGTGACTGGCCGCTGTTTTGGGTGCTGTCTGCCCAAGAGTAGCTTTTGCGGCTGGCTGGGCGAGAGCTGCTGCGTTGGGAGGCACGCCCGTAGCCCGAAGACCTGCTACCAGATGACCAATTCCAACTGCTGGCCTGCCGAAAACTGTTTTCGCGCCGCTGTTTAGCCGTACCGCCCTCGGTTAAATCCAGCGGAATCTCTTGCAAGAAGCGAGAGGGAATGGCCACTTCTGTCTCGCCGAAAAAGGTGCGGCGAAAGGCGTGCGTGATAAACACAACATCCTTGGCGCGGGTAATGCCGACGTAAAACAGACGCCGCTCTTCGGCCATCGATTCGCTGTCTTCCATCGACCGGCTATGGGGCAGCACCCCATCTTCCAACCCGGTGAGAAACACCACGGGAAATTCCAGCCCCTTGGCCGCATGCAGCGTCAGCAGCGTCACCGCCTTAGGGTCATCTTCCAGATCGTCTGTCTCGGAGACAAGGGCCACCTGCTCCAGAAATTCGCTCAGCGTCAAGCCTTCGCCCATAAGCGCCACACCGCGCAGCTCCATCACGTTGGCCCAGCGGTCGCGCGCTTCATCCACATCTTTGGCACTGTTTTCGATGTAGTCACGGTAAGCCGTTTGCTCCAAAATGAGATCGAGTAGGTCGCCAACGGTAGCGGAATCCCGCACGGTGAGCCAAGCGTTGAGCATGTTGCCAAAGTTGCTGAGTGCGTTGAAGGCACGCCCCCGGAACGGATGCTGCACCTCCGGATCAGTCGCCAAGCGAACCACCGCCTCGCTAGGGGACATGCTGTTGTAGAACGCCCACTCCTGCAAATTTTCCTGCGTCTTTTTGCCAATGCCGCGCGTGGGCGTGTTGATGACGCGGGCAAAGCTCACAGAGTCCAGCGGATTGTGCACCAGCCGCAGGTAGGCGATCACGTCTTTTACCTCGCGCCGCTTGTAAAATTGGGTAGCTCCTACTAGCTTGTACGGCATTTGGGCGCGGATGAACGCTTCTTCCAAAGCGCGGGATTGGGCGTTGGTGCGGTACATCACCGCCATTTCGCCGGGTGAGTAACCTTGGAGTCGCAAATTTTGAATCTGGTTTATCACCACTTCCGCTTCTTCGCGCTCGTCGTACACTTCGCGCACGGTGATCTTTTCGCCACCCTGGCGCGTGGTGAACAGCTCTTTGTGGACGCGGTTTTTATTTTGCTTGATGACCGCCTTGGCCACGTCCAAAATAATTTGGGTGGAGCGATAATTTTGCTCTAGTAAGATGAGTTCGGCGTCTGGGTACGTTTCGCGGAATTTATTGATGTTGCGGTAGTCGGCCCCGCGCCATTTGTAGATGGATTGGTCGGAATCGCCAACGGCAAAGATGTTTTGATGCGCGGAAGCCAACCGTTGCAGCAGGCCATATTGGGCAGTGTTGGTGTCTTGGAACTCGTCTACCAGAATGTGACGGTATCGCTCCTGATATTTTTGCAGCACATCGGGCCGTTGGTCGAACAGCAGCACGGTGTTCATGAGCAGGTCATCAAAATCCATGGCGTTGTTGGCCATGAGCACCTGCTGGTAGCGAGCGTAAACGCGCTTGGTCACTTCGGCAATGTAGTTGCCCGCAGCGTACAGTTCAGCCGTGATTAGTTCGTTTTTGGCATTGCTGATGCCGTTGAGCATTTTGTTGACGGGGAATTTCTTGTCGTCAAGGTTCAAATCTTTGAGGGCTTGTTTAACCACTTGCTGCTGATCGGCCGTATCAAAAATGACAAAATCGCGCTCGTACCCTTCCAAATTGTCGCTTTCTTGCCGCAAAATCCGGGCGCAGGTGGCGTGGAAGGTGCCCATCGTCAGGCCACGCGGACGGCCGTCTAGCAATTCTTCAATCCGATGGTTCATCTCTTTGGCCGCTTTGTTCGTAAACGTCACCGCCATGATTTGCCACGGTGCCACGTTCATCTCCCGAATGAGATGAACAATGCGATGAGTGAGGACGCGGGTTTTGCCGCTGCCCGGCCCGGCCAGTACCAAAATGGGGCCCTCTCCAGCGGTAACGGCCGTTACTTGTGCTTCATTCAAGCCTTCAAGGTAAAAAGTCATGGGGTTATTGTAACGTGACACGTAGGGTTTGGCATATCAAAATGGTGGGCGAATGAAGATTGGTAGGGGCGAGGCGGTGGCGGAAAATGTGTGATTGCACGAACCATCTGTTCTCGCCACCGCCTCGCCCAATTGCCACAATGGTCAGGTGGTTTGCAATGCAAAAGCAAAGGGGCAAGGCAATCGGAGAGAAGGTTTTTCGTCAGGCCAAGATCGTGGCCGATTGCCTCGCCCCTACTCATAGCGCAGCGCGGCAATGGGATCGAGCCGGATGGCCCGCAGGGCGGGGTAGATGCCAGAGAGGACGCCAACAAGGGCGGCAAAGGCGAGGGCAAAGACGGGCAACCAGAGTGGCGTGTAGACGAGCGATTCCACTTCACCGGTGCCGCCTGATTGGGCGATTTGGGCTAATAAATATTGCTGACCAATAAAGCCACCAATCTGCCCCAGCACAATGCCAAAAAGCACGCCGCCAATGCCGCCGATGAGGCCAATCGCCCCCGCTTCCGCCAAAAAGATAAGCATCACGTCCCGGTTGGTGGCGCCGACGGCTTTCATGAGGCCAATTTCGCGGGTGCGCTCATAGATTGACATAATCATTGTGTTGGCAATGCCAAACGCCGCGACGACGAGTGCCAAACCGCCAATGCCCCCGACAACTGCTTGAATGATTAAAAAGATGACGTTGATGCTGCTGAGGACGCTTTGAAAAGAGAAGACGAAGAAACCTTGGCGCGTAATCTCTTGCTCTACGGCCGTTGCTGCATCTGCTGACTCCACTTTAACCAATGCCTGACTATAACCATCCCGATTAATGTTGGGACGCTGCCCGGTGGCCCAGGTATTTAAATCCTGTACGTTGCGGATGGGCATGTAGATGGAGAAGTCGCGCTCTCCGCCCGATTCTGCCATGACGCCAATGACCCGTACGCGCACGGTCCGTTCTATCGTTTCGCCCGTTTCACCAGAGAAGCGAGTAAGCACTAACTGCAAAGTTTTTCCTTGCAAATTGAGATCATCGCCGCCTGCTTCCCCCGTTTGGGCATTAAAAAAGTTGTCGGCGACCCGTGCGCCTACCAATGCTTGCCACTGCCCGGGTGAATCTGTACCGCTGGCCATCTCGACGCCAAAATTGCGGTATTCGGCCGTGTCTAACCCCTGGATTGAGGTGAAACCCGTCAGGCGGTTGAGGCGGAGTTCGGCACTGGCTTGCAGGCGCAGCAGGGGGGTGGCGGCCAATACGCCAGGAATCTCGCGGAAGGCATCAATTGCCTGGTCATTAAGAACCACGTCGCTTTGAATGCCTGCCCCACCGGCAAAGAAGATGTCGCCGGGAGAATTGACAGTCATTTCGGTAAGGTCGCCAATGTCGTCAAAGCCAGAAAGGACAGACCGCTGTAAGCCCGCGCCCAAAGACATGAGCAGGATGACTGCGGCCGTGCCAATAAACACTCCGGCAGAGGTCATCATCACCCGGAATTTCATCCGCAGCAGGTTATTTTTGACGAGGCGAAGCAGTTCAACTATGCGCATAATGAGACGGGAGATTAGAGATTGGAGATTGGAGATTAGGTGAATGCCCAATCTCCAATCTCCGATCTCCAATCTCTTCTTAACTCCCCAAGCCCAACATGCCGCGAATGAATCGCCAGAGCAGTTGGCCAAAAGATTCATCTTCGTCGGATGGTACGGCCGTATCCCCATCCACCACAATCACCTCACCATCTTCCGTAAACTGTGGCGGCTCGTCTGGGGCATCCACCGGCACGGTGAGCGTTTGTTCAAAGATTTGTGGCTGGTTGAAATCATCCAGATAGTTGACCGTCACCAGAACTTCCAGCGGGCCACCCTCTTCAGGGAAAATGAGGCCGTCCAATGAACCAGAGGTGCCGCCGTCTAGCGGGCCGATGTAGATGGAGTTGTTTTCTACCGTTCCGCCGGGGCTGCTGAGGCTGAGCGTGCTGACGTTGATGAGGCTGCGGCCGATGTTGACCACTTCTACGGGCAAATCAAGCGGTTGCCCCACAAAGCCGGGGCCGGTGCTGCGGTAGAAACCTACCTGGAGCTGTGGTGCTTTTTCCACCAGCAGATTGACCACCTGGGCATCGGTGCGGTCACTGTTGCCGTAGCTAAACTCGATGGGCAGATTGTACACGCCAGAAGCGGCCGTTCCATCCACTAGCATCGTCACTACCACTTCTGTAACCTCATCCGCCGCCAGCTCTTCAATAAAGCGCACGTTGCCAGAGTTTACCAGGGCAAAGGGGGTGAGCTGCGCCCCGCCGCTGCCGCCGAGGGTTAGCAACACATCTTCGGCCGCTTCATCTCCCACATTGCTGAGCAGCAGTTTGAGATCAAAGCGGGTGCCGGGCTGCAAATTGGCAGGGGCGACTTCATAGGTGGTTAGCACCAGACGCGGCTCGGCGGGGCCGCGCGTTGGCGTGGCGGTGGCCCCTTGCCCAATGTTTAGCCCCACGCCGGGCTGTGTGTTGTAGGGACGGCCGTCTAAATCAAAAAAGTCAATGTTAAAGCCCAGATTTTGTGGGCCGTTAGGAGCATTCTCTCGCACAATCAGCGACAGCGTCGTCGTGACGATTTCGTTGACGCCAATGCGGGGCAAAATTTGCACGCTGCTGCCTGCAGCGGGAATAGCCAGATCGGCGGATTGCAGCTCCAGCTCAATGTCGATGGCGGTCCAGTTGCCCAAATTGGCCAGCTCTAGCGTAAGCTCAAACGGCTCACCTGGCGTCAGGCTAGTTGGGCTGGTCAGTGCCGAGCGAATGGCAATTTGCGGCTGGCCAAAGACAAAGCCAGTGGTTGGAGACGGGACGGGCGTATTGGTGGGCACAGGCGTGGGCGTGGGGCCAAAAATTTCCAGCACGCCTTCTAGCACGGCGTTGGGGCCATCTTGCGCCCCCAGGCCCACCTGAACGTTGTATTTTCCCAGGTTTAGCCCTGGGGGGATGATGCCTGTCAATACTTCGTTGTTGACATAAGTTGTTTGCAGGACGCCATACCCTACAACGCGGATGACGCTACCCGCGGTGAAGTTGTTGCCGTAGACAGTGAGCGTGCCGCCTGTCTCAGCAGAGATGCGCCCAGGTTCGATGGCGGTGAGAATGATAGGGGCGGTGGTGGGTGGCAGCGGGGTTGCTGTGTTGGTTGGTGTAGGCGTGCTCGTTGTCGTGGGGGTGATGGTAGCTGTTGGCGTGACTTGCAATCCAAAACTCCCGTTTCGCACTGCAATGGGTTCTGAAGCAGGTGCCGCCGCCACTAGTCGGGGCAGCATAAACACGAAACCAAGCGCAAATACACTGAATCCCAAAATGGCTGTTAAAGGCAATCTTTTTTGAACCGCAAAGAGAGCGGAGAATCCTGAGATTTTTCTCTTTTCCCTCTGTGTTCTCTGTGGCCATTTCTTAATTTGCTTGTTCATAACTTCCTCGTACGTCTGCCAGAATACGGCCGTCTAAAATTTGGATGTGGCGCGTGGTGGCCGCCAGCAGCGACTGGTCATGCGTCACCATGATGATGGTGCGCTGCTCTTCCCGGTTGAGCCGCTGCAAAATGTTGATCACCTCGCCACCTGATTTGCTGTCTAAATTCCCCGTTGGCTCATCGGCCAGGACGATGGCTGGGTTGTTTACCAGCGAACGGGCAATGGAAACGCGCTGCTGCTGACCACCGGAAAGCTCGGTTGGTTTGTGGTGGATGCGGTCACCTAGTCCAACCATCTCCAGCAGCTTTGTGGCGCGTGCAGTGCGCTCGCTGGGGCTGACGCGGGCAAACAGCATGGGAAACTCCACGTTTTGGAGGGCGGTCATGGTGGGAATGAGGTTGAAGGATTGGAAGATAAAGCCGATCGATTTTTGCCGGTATTGGGCCAGTCCATTTTCATCAAGCGCGGCGATGTCGGTGCCATCCACCCAAATTTCGCCAGAAGTTGGCTGATCTAGCCCGCCAATGAGGTAAAGTAGCGTAGACTTACCAGAACCAGATGGCCCGACAATGCCCATGAAGTCGCCTTGTTCAATGGCCACATCCACACCGTCAAGCGCATGCACAATTTCGGTGCCCATCTGGAAGTGGCGGTGCAGGGTTCGCACCTGGATGAAGCTGTGGTCGGTCATGCACCCACAAATCCGCTGGCCAGATTGGTGGAAACGGCCGTAAAAATCAACCTTACCGCCATAAATACCACCCACACAATCAGCACCAAGCCAAATGATTTGCGCCAGGAGAGCTTGGTAACGGCCGTAATGCCAATGGTGAGCAGGGCTAAATTCCAAAAGAGGTAAATATCAATTTGCCCTAAAAATGCTTGCAAAATTGCTTCCCCTGTGGTGGGTAGCGTACCAAATGGATCGCTCGGATCAGGCGTGGGCACACTTGCAAACCCAGACAATCCGGGATTTGTAATGAGCGTTTGCGTGGCGGTGATGTAAACTGCTTGCAAAACGGCACGAAGCATATAAGGTAACCAGGCCCAAATAACGACCTGAAATACCTGTAAAAATGTGCTGTTGCCACCCACCATTGACGCCAGTAAATAGAGGGCACCTGCCCAAAGAAGCCAGCTCAATACACGGCCAATCGCGGCAAAAACGGCCGGGACGACCGTTGTGAGAATGGGGGAAGTGGCAAAGGAGGCAGCCTGCTCCACATCCACGCCGCTATCTTCAAAGCCCGGCTGGTTTTGGAACTGTTCTTCAAGCTGGTCACGGGTTTGCTGAGTGGTAATCGGCCCGCTGGCAATAATGGGCAGCGTCACCAGAATCATGCCCAAAATGGCCAAGATGATCCAGGCGCGGCTGCTGCCGTGGCGCAGGGTGGCAAAGGTAATGCGGGGCTTGGCCAAAACGCCCCAAACCATTGCCAAAAATCCGGGATTGTTCGTGCTGGGTGCTGCGGGTGAAACGGTGCCTTCTGTCATTTTTACCCCCTCAACAATAGGCAAAACCTTGTGGATATTTTACAGAAAACGGCCGTGCCGACCAAGTGAGGTGTGCCTAGCGTGTCTACGCTCAACTTATCAGTTGCATTTGAAATGATCACGCAAAGCCGCAAAGATAAATTTTTCTTGGCAACTTTGCGGCTTTGTGTGAATCTTTCTAACTGATTGTTCGGGTACTGAGCTATAGCGTGACTGTTTGGCGAATGGTGCCGGCGCGGGGGTGAACGGCCGTAATTTCCACCTCTGTCCCCGCTTCAGCCTCAATCACCCACTCCACTTTGGTGCGCTCGCTGGTGGGGTCGCCGCTCCAGATGGGGGCACTGCTTTTGTGGTCACGCCCGGTGAGCTGGCCGCACATCGTTTTGGGCTTGCCGCTGATTAGCTTCGCGCCATCAGGCAGGGTGATGTCCACTTCCAGTTCGCGCACCACCTTCATTTTGAGTGCTTGTTGGGTGATGTTGGTGGGTAGCCAGCCACTGTTGTGAACGACGGCCGTTACCTTATGCACATTTTCTGACGATTCTTTTTGCACACTGTGCCACGCCAATTTTGGCGAAACCAGGCAAGAGTAAAGGGCAAAATCTGCCAGCGGGGCAATCTCTTTTTCTAGTAATTTGTACGGCGGATTGCGCCAGGTTACAAAAAAGTCCCAGCCACCAATTTCCACCTTGCCAAGCTGCGGATGGTCAAATTCGTACCACTCCACATACCCTTTGCCGCCCAGCACCTCATCATTCCACTTCATGATGGCCACGTCATCTTCCAGCGGGTGTTCGCGGAACCAATCCATATATTTGTACTCTTTAATGCCTGCCTGCTGCTGAATGCTCCAAATTTCGCAGGTCCAGCCATAGACGCCTAAATATTCGTACATCCAATCGTCAAAGGTCCCTTTGATAAATTCTTTGGGATCATATTTGAAGTCGTGGAAGACGGAGACGGCTTTGTAGCCAGTCAGTTCTTCGGCTTTGTTGCCCAGCTTTTTGTAGGTGTACAAATCCTGGGTGGGCAGCGTGTCGTCGGCTCCTTTTGTGGGGGGGCGCAGGTAAACGCCGCTAAAGGTGTGGAAGCTCACCGAACCGGTGATATTGGGATGGTCGGCAATGAAGCGCAGGGGAGCGGCCGTTTCTGGTTCGCTGCCGGGGTAGTGGCCTGCGCCTGTCTGGTTGGGTTCCCAAAAAACGGGGAACTGCCGATTGAGGTCTAAACCTTGCACAGCTGGGGCAAAGTTGATAGTCACGCCATCATAATTTTGGATGCGTCCCTCTGGAATAAGTCGATAGAAATCACCACCGGGGGCTTCATCTGGCTCACGGGGGATCATCATGCGGGGATCGTCGGGGTTGATTTTCCAGCTACCGTTGGGGTCTTTAAGGCGCATTTGCAGGATACGGCCGTCGCCATCAACATCTTCCTGGTGCAGCCCATCCAGCGCATCCATGCGCGGGTACGGCTTGGTGCTGCTGCGAATATATTTGGGCACGTCTGCCAATGCCCACTCGGCTCCGTCAGGATTGAGGCGTGGCACAATGTAAAAAGCGCGTGTGTCCAGCGCATAGGTTACTTTGTCATCCTGGCCGTATTGCGTTAGCAGCTTGTGGATAAGGTAAAGCGAAGCGGTAGAAGCCGAAACTTCGGTAGCATGGATGTTGCCATCGGCCCAGTACGCTGGCTTTTCGTCGTCTGGACCGGTTTCAAAGTTGGTCACAATCATTAGCCAAATGTCGCGCCCTTCATAGCTGGGGCCAATGCTGATTAGCTTGCATAGGGTGGGGTATGCCTCTGCCCACTGCCGCAGAAAGGCGGTCAGTGCCTCATAGCGGTAGTAGGTATCAAATTTCATCTCTTGGGTCACCGGAAACTCCTTCAGTTGGATTTGTGGGAATAGAAAAGATTATAGCCCGAATTAGGTGATTGTCTAACGTATTGTGGGAAACGGCCGTTGCTAACAATCTGAAAATGAGAAGAAGATCACATTCTCAAATCTGTCATTTTTTGCTTCAATGTAAAGGCAATTATTTTGCTTGAAATGGAGCTTTTTCGATGAACGCAATAAATCAAAAATCCCAAATTGGGCAGGCCGTCACGGAATATGCGTTATTGCTGATGCTGGTGGCCGGCGTCGTCATTTTTGCCCTGGCTTTAATCGGCCCCAAGGTGGCAGACTCGTTTGCTGAAGTATCTGAATGTTTGGCCGGAACCCATCAATATCAATTGGTGAATGGTAGTTTTGAAGATGATTCTTTGATCACCAGTCGCTGGCGTGCTTACGACGCAGGAGCCATCACCGGCTGGGACACAACTGCGGGAGACAACCGGATTGAGATTTGGTATACAGGTTTCTTAGGTGTGTCAGCACCAAACGGCCGTTACCTTGCGGAACTCAACGCCAATCAACCCTCAGCTTTGTACCAGGACATTGAAACAGTCCCCGGCGAGCGCATGGTGTGGTCATTCTCCCATCGTGGCCGCTCAGGCGTGGACACCATGGAAGTTCGCATAGGCCCACCGGGAGCCACCGTTAGCCAGAAGCAGATTTCAACGGGCCGATCTTGGCAACAGTATGACAGTGTATATGAAGTGCCAGAAGGTCAAACAACGACTCGTTTCGAGTTTGCTGCATTACGTACCGCCACTGGCAACTTGTCGGTGGGCAATTTGTTGGATAATGTCCAGTTTGGGCTTGCCTGTGGCTATGAGGAGGATGGCGAATAGCAAAACGCATTTTGGCATTCGTTATTGACAGACGGCCGTTTCCCCAGCAAAATTGCAAGGGGGAAACGGCCGTTGTGTTTTCTCACGACTCTAAAAATAAAAGAAGATTGTTTGCTTACGTAAAAGCGGGAGCAAGGGCTTTGCTTATTTCAGTAACATTCCTGCTTTTACAAATGAGGGCAATAGTACATGAGTGGTTTGGAAAACCAACAGTCAGATAAAAGCCTCCACAATGAAATTGGCCTGCTGCGCCAGCGCATCGCTGAATTAGAAGCAAACCAGGCAGGCCAAGCAGCCACCAACTATGCAGACTTCCTGTTTAAGAACTCTGGTGAAACCATCCTCATCATCGATCCGTACACCATGAAAATTTTAGATGCAAACCCCAACGCTGCTCGGCGGCTGGGCTACCGCCGCTCAGAAATGCGCCAAATGGCCTTAGATGAAATTGAAATGCCCCGTCTGTTGAACGCAGAGGATGCCGAAACCACCTGGCAATCTTCTGCTTCTGGCACCTACTTTTACGAAGGGCAATATCGCCACAAAGATGGTACGCTCATTCCGGTTGAGGTCAGCAGCCGCCTGATTTTTTGGGAAGGGCAGGATGTGCTGGTTAACTTTGCCCGCGATATTCGCTGGCGCAAAGAAGCAGAGCTGGCCTTGCGTCAGGTGAACAACTCGCTGGAACAGCAGGTGCGTGAGCGCACCGCCGAATTAGCTGCCGAAAAAGAAAAGCTAGAAGCCGTGCTCGGAACCATCGTTGAGGCTGTGACCATGACCGATACCGAGCATCAGGTGCTTTATGTAAATAAGGGGTTCGCGACCGTCACTGGCTTCAGTCAAGCTGAGGCGTTGGCTGCCCGCTTCGATACCTTTTTTGACCTGACAGCACAAGAACGGCAGGCACAGGCCGATGCGTTTGGGCTAGGGCTTGCCTGGTCTGGTGAAGTAACGGGGCGGCGCAAGGACGGCCGTAGCTACCCCACCGTGTTAACAATGGTGCCAATCCAGAATGAAAACGGCAAAATTACCGGATATGTCACTAGCCATCAGGACATTAGCCGATTTCAAGCCTTAGACAAGGCACAGTACAGCTTCATCACCAACGTGACGCACCAACTGCGCACACCCCTCACCAATATCAAGCTGTATACCAATCTGCTCGAGGACAGCCTGACCGAGGGCAAGCCACGGCATTACCTAAATGTTTTGCTATCGCAGGCCGAGCGGCTAGAGCATTTGGTCCAAGATATTTTGGAATTGGCCAGTTTGGATAGCTCTAACAATGTGCTTAGCTGGCGAGAAATGAACGTTGCCGAAATGGTTTTCCAGATTTGCCAAGGGAATCAGGCACGTGCCCAACAGAAGCGGCAAACGCTTCGTTGCAACATCCAGGACAATGTGCCCTTGATTATGGGTGATCCCACCCGCTTGCGGCAGGCAATTGGGGAAATATTAGACAATGCCTTTACGTACACACCCACGGAGGGGCACATTCAGGTCGCCGTCGCCGCGCCCGTAGAAGATGATCGCCAATGGATTACGATGACAGTGTCCGATGACGGCCCCGGCATTTCTGAGGAAGAGCAAGCGCACATCTTTGAGCGGTTTTTCCGGGGTGCTTTGGCAGAACAAGGGCATCTTTCAGGGACGGGATTGGGCTTATGCATTAGCCAGCAGATTGCCCAGGCGCATCATGGGCATTTAACGCTGCATAGTGAGCGAGGTGCGGGTGCCAGCTTCACCATTTGGCTGCCAGTGGATGTTTCATGAAGGTCGGCCGTTGCGCTGACGCAAATACCAGGTGAGGGTGACAAAAACCAGTCCGGCTCCCAGCAGTTGCCAGCCAGATGACAGCCGCTCGTTCAGCAGTAAGTTGCCTACAATGAGTGCACTCACCAATCGAGTGGCCATCATGCTGCTCACCAAGGGAGCACCTAACTGCTGAATGGATCGCAGCTGCACCAGATTTGCCCCAAGTAGTACCCCCAGCGCAAATAGCCCAAAGATGATCCAATCAGTTGTCTGCAAATTGCCCCACCGTTGCCAATCTTCCTGCAAAATAACGCTGGTTATGCCAGCAAAGAGGGTGAGCGCGGTTAGGTGCATAATGAGCAATGAATCACCAGACGCCTGATGATTGGTGGTGCGTCGCGTAACGAGCATGTAGAGTGCCAAAAAAATAGAGCTAGCTACTGCCAGGGTGATGCCCAACCAATCGTTTCTGGTGATCATGTCGCCAGAAAGTTCGGATTGGGCTGCACTTTGCAG
Organism: Candidatus Leptofilum sp.; assembly: GCF_965223285.1. GTDB lineage: Bacteria > Chloroflexota > Anaerolineae > Promineifilales > Promineifilaceae > Leptofilum. The sequence continues at coordinate 4,941,337 of NZ_OZ244997.1, forward strand.
ATTGCCAGACATGAGCAGCAACGCGCCCAACAGGCACAGCGTTAATGCTTTGAACGTATAGCGCGGTAGCTTTTCACGCAGCACCAGGCGACTTAGCAAAGCCACAATGAATGGCGTCATCAGGTAAATAAGCTGGGCATAGATGGCTAGTGTGTAACGCGTGGCCAGCAGGTTGGTGACACCCCGCAGAACGACCAGGCTGCCAAATAACCAAAGCAGCGGCAGCCGAAAGATGCGCCACTCGATTCGCCGCCAGCGGGCAGCTAGTACCAACAGCAGCACCAGACAGTTGCCCACAGCCAGCAGCGACAGGCTGGGAATGAGGCTAACGGTTTGCAGATAGCGTAAAAATATGGGGTAGGCACCCCAGCCCAATTGGGAGATGATGGCAAGGGTGAGCCATTGCCAGGAGGAAACGGCCGTCCCTACACCGGATTCTTTGGAGGTTGGTAGCATAAGCGGTGGATTATGGCACGGCGCAAATGGATTGCGCAACAAACGCGCCAACTCTTTGACAGGGAAACGGCCGTTTGCTAGAATCTGCTAGCTATTTTGTTTGACAGTGGCCCCGTTCGTCTAGCGGCCTAGGACGTAGCCCTCTCAAGGCTAAAACACGGGTTCGAGTCCCGTACGGGGCATTACAAGGCTTCATCCGCAAGTGGGTGAAGCCTTTTTGCTTTATCTTTGCTACACTTAACTTTGTTAAGAATCTATCTGAAAAAGCCACAGGCTTGTGCTGAGCGAAGTCGAAGTAGGAAAAAGAGATATCTCAGGAATAAACCTTCATCTCAAAAATCTCTATGTACTCTGTGGCCAATATTCGGACAGGTAGTAAGTAAAAGCCAAATGTACGCTCAATCCAATTCAAAACTCTTTTTGGTTTTTACAGGGATCAATTATATGGCCGTAGGGCAAAACGGGACGCCAGCAGAATACAACTTTGTGGAGCGTGCGCCACAGTTGAATAGTGTTCACCTGCCAAACGGCCGTTCGCACCAACCCCCTGCCCAACCAGAGCCAGAAACTCAGCCAGACCCCGCCAAAACCGATCACAACTTTCGCAGCAACGGCCGTTTTCGGCGTATTCTCATCTTCTTTGCCCGCGTTATTTTGCACCTCATCCTTTGGGATATTTTGGGTGGACGTGTGCCGCTGCTGCGAACGGCCGTACGCCAAAGTCGGCCTCGCCGCTTCCGCCGCTGGTCCCACGCCTTTCGTGAATTGGCCCTGGATATGGGCGGCGTGATGATTAAGCTAGGGCAGTTTTTGAGTGCCCGAGTCGATGTGCTGCCCCCGGAAATTACGGAAGAGCTGCAAGGGTTGCAGGATGAAGTAACGCCAGAAGAAACGTGGCGCATCATGTCTGTTATTCAGGCGGAGTTGGGGGATTCAAACAAACGCTTTGCCGAAATTGAAGAAGCACCGCTGGCGGCAGCTTCACTGGGCCAGACGCATCGTGCCTGGCTGCTGCCCCAAAATGGCGACAGTGCGCGAGGAACGGCCGTTGTCATCAAGGTGCAGCGTCCCAACATTGCCGCCATTGTGGAGACCGATTTAGCCGCCTTACGCATTGTGGCCCGCTGGACGATGCGCTACCGACCCATTGCCCGCCGTGCCGACGTGCCCGCCCTGATGGAGGAGTTTGCCAAAACGCTGTGGGAGGAGCTGGATTACCGCGCCGAGGTAGACAATGCCGAACGCTTTGCCGAGATGTATGCCAACGATCTGCGCGTGTACATTCCGGCGATGATGCGCCAACATTGCACCGACCGCGTCATTGTGATGGAAAATGTGGAGGCTCCCAAAATTACCAACGTGGCGGCGATGGAAGCGGCTGGCATTGATCCTGCCGAGGTGGCCGAGGCATTGCTGGATGTCTATTTTGATCAGGTATTCCGTGAAGGCTTTTTCCATGCTGATCCACATCCGGGCAACCTGTTTGTTTGTCCGCGACCAGACATCCCCTGGCCGCCAGAAGAGAGCGTTGCAGGCCAGGGCGGACGGCCGTTCTGGATTATATTTGTTGACTTTGGCATGGTGGGACGTGTGCCTACCTTGATGGGAGACAATTTGCGACAGGTGCTCATTAGCGTGACGCAGCGAGACGGCCGTAAACTGACCGAAGCGTACCAAAACCTGGGATTCTTCCTGCCGGGGGCCGACTTGGTACGCATTGCCGAGGCGCAAGAGGCGGTGCTGGATCGCATTTGGGGGCGCAACTTGCTGGATTTGGCACGCCCAGACCCAGCTGAACTGGAAGAGCTGGGGCAGGAATTCCGCGATTTGCTGTTTGATTTTCCCTTCCAGATTCCGCAGGATTTTATCTACTTGGGGCGAGCGTTGGGCATTGTTTCCGGGCTGGTATCCCAGCTAGATGAGCAGATTAACCCCTGGTATTACATTGAAAAGTATGGCGAGGCATTGGTCTCTAGCCAAGAGGGGCAGCGGTTTGGCCTGGAGACGGCTTGGGCATTGGTACGGCCGTATCTAAACACACCCGGCCAGGTAAAACGATTACTCACGTTGGCAGAAAACGGCCGTTTGCGTACGCAATCAGACCGGGAAACATTGCGCCAATATGAACGCATCGAGAAGCGCATTGGCCAGCTAGGGTGGAGTATTTTAGGGGCAGCAGGGATGCTCTCTGGCACGCTGCTTTACTTGAACCGTAAAAGGAAAGAGGAGTAGCAAGTGTGCAAGTTTGCAACTCTTTCCACTTGCACACCTGACGACTTGCAAACTAAACCGTCGTATCTTCTACACTCGCTTCAGCGGCCACGCGCTGAACCGCCTCAATGCCGCTCTGGCACGTCCGTTTATTGGCATACATTTGGCTTTTACCAATGACCTGCTTGTTGGCGGCTAGCAGATTAAAGTGAAACTTGCCGTTAGATGCTTCTTTAATCTCAAATCGGTCCGCACTGGTGCCGTTGTTCTTCACCGATTCGATCCCGTTTTTGCAGCTGGCCTTAGATGCATACCCCTGACTAGACAAGATATTTTGTCCGTTGCGGGCGGTGAGCCGGAAGTAATGCTTCTCGTCATTGCCTTGGTAAATTTGAAATTTAGGATGGTTCATGAAATCGCCTCCATTAGGTTGTGGGGTTTTACTAAAAAGAAGTTGTATATATACTGCTTTCTTTGACGCGCTCGTGGCAAAATCGTCACATCATTCCTCCAAAAACTCAGCCTGAACCCACCCCAAAATGCCGCTGACGGTGCGAACTTCCCGCCACAGAATGCCGCCCTGGTTGGCACGGCCGTTTTCCAAAATCACCGTCTCATTATCCTGTACAATTACCAACTGCTGCCCACCGGGAGAACGCCGTACCCAAAGCGTGCTGCCGTCGGTGCTGATGGTGGCTGTGATGCCCTCGATAGGTGTGGGGGTGGTGGTTGGGGTTGGTGTGTCGGTGGGCAAGGGCGTCGCGGTTGCGGTAGCCGTTGGGTCTGGGGTGGTGCTGTCTATCTCAGTCACGGTGGGCACCGACGTTTCCGTAGCGATGGCTCCCGGCGTGGCAGATGGACCTGCCCGTTCAGGCGTGCTGGTCATGGTCACTTCTTCGGTGGGCACCTCGTCGTTGCTGCTGGCGGGCGGCCCGCCAAACGCGCCGCTAGAAGGAGTCTCAGTGGTGCGGTCGGTTGGGGTGTCTGCATTTGTGGTGGGAACGGCCGTTGCTGGCAAATCACCCATAGCACCCGTGTTGGCAGAGGTTGCAACCAGCTCAGCAATTTCGGCCGTTGGCGTGATGGTTGTTACCGCTGTGCCGTTATTAATTGGTACCCCTGCCAAAAAGAAGCCCAGCATCAGGATAAGGCTGGCCAGGGCATAGCCAGTAAACAGCTTCACCCGCAAGTCCAGCCGGTACCCGGCCAGGCCCAGCCGCAGCAAGGCACGGGGCGATTGGGCCAAGTAGGCAAAAATGGTCATGAGTAAGGCCAGAACGGCCGTTACGCCCATGCCAATCAACGTCCAAGTCGGAAAACCCATGCCGCATATTATGGCAAATCACATAAGCACAGGCAAAGTAGGCACTTTGTTTCGTACCGATTGCTCATTTGGTGGTTATGCAAACCACTGGACGCTGGTATAATTCTGCTGAAACAACCAATCAGAAGCACTTTGCAAAAATCCGCAAAATCTGCGGCATTTTCAACCCAAGACGGAGTTTTTCTATGACCAACCAATACGATCTTGTCGTTTTAGGCGCGGGGCCTGGGGGCTACGTTGCTGCTATTCGCGCTGCCCAGCTGGGCCTCAAAACTGCCATCATCGAGCGAGAATATTGGGGCGGCGTTTGCCTCAACATCGGCTGCATCCCTTCCAAAGCCTTGCTTAAAAATGCAGAACTGGCGCATACCTTGCAGCATCGCGCCAAAGAGTTTGGCTTCTCGTTTACCGATTTGCAGCTAGATTACAGCGTTGCCTTCAAGCGCAGCCGCCAGGTCTCTGGCCGACTGGTGAAAGGCGTACAGTTTCTCATGAAGAAGAATAAAATCGATGTGTTCGACGGTACGGGCAAGCTGACCGATGCGAACACGATTCAGGTAACCTTAAACGACGGCGGCGAGCAAACCGTCAGCGGCCAAAACATTATCATTGCCACGGGTGCCCGCCCGCGGTCTATTCCTGGCGTGGATTTTGATGGCGATAAAGTCATCTCCTACATTGACGCAATTTTGAGCGACAATCCACCCAAGAAACTGATCATTGTGGGTGGTGGCGTGATTGGCGTGGAATTTACCTACATGTGGGCCAACTACGGTGTAGACGTCACCATTGTGGAGATGATGGATCGCTTGCTGCCCAATGAAGAGCCAGAAATCAGCAGCGTGCTGGAGAAGGCGTACAAAAAGATGAAGGTGAACCTGCACATGAACAGCCGCGTAGACAAGATTGAAACAACTGCGGACGGGGTTGCGGTTGCACTGGCCGATGGCACGAAGCTGGAAGGGGATAAGGTGATGTTAGCCATCAACTTTGCCCCTAACGTGGAAAACATTGGGCTGGAAAGCGTGAGTGTGCAGTTAACAGACCGGGGCGCGATTGCCGTAGATGACCAGATGCGTACCAATGTGCCCAATATTTATGCTATCGGCGATGTGGCCACGGAATACCGCTTGGCGCACATCGCTTCGGCAATGGGGCTGGTGGCGGCAGAGGCGATTGCCGGACATGAAACCCACGCGCTCGATTACCGGATGATGCCTCGCGCCACATACTGTGTGCCACAGGTGGCTAGCTTTGGCTACACGGAAGCGCAAGCCAAAGAGGCTGGGTATGAGATCAATGTTGGGCAGTTCCCCTTCCAGGCCAACGGCAAGGCGTTGGGATTGGGCGAACGGGATGGCTTCATTAAGATCATTGCCGACAAGAAGTATGGCGAGATTTTGGGGGCGCACATGGTTGGCCCAGACGTAACGGAGCTGCTGCCGGAGCTGACGCTGGCGCATAATGCGGAACTCACGGCCGAAGAGATCGCCCGCAACGTCCATGCCCATCCCACCTTGAGCGAGGCACTGATGGAAGCGGCCCATGCGGTTGAGGGTGAGGCGATTCATATTTGATTTTTGGCCACAGAGGGCACAGAGGTTTTTGAGATTTCGAGAGCCTGGGGGCGTTTGTTCTCAGGCTTTTTTTGTAGGTTTGGTGGTGGGGGCGGCTCGCGAGCCGCCCTTACAGCATGGGTTTAGATTTTGCTTGAACAGATTGTGCCATTGGTTGCGCGAGCGATTGCAGCCCGACTCCCTTTGCTGGACGGCCGTCACGAAACGGCCGTTCGCCTGTTCAATGGTTTTTTGGAGGGGTGTCCCCAGTTGGTGGTGGAACTTTTTGGGGAAACGGCCGTGCTTTACAACCATGCCCACTCACCGGAAGAAGCTGCTGATCTGATGACGGCCGTTCAGGAACTGCTGCGTGAGCAATTGTCCTGGCTGCAAGCGATTTTGCTCAAAACCCGCAACGGTTCTGACGAGGAAACGCGGGGCATGTTGCTGTGGGGCGACCACCTCACGACCAAAATTCGCGAACATGGCGTGCGTTATGCGCTCGATTTAACTATGAACCAGGATGCCAGCTTTTACCTGGACACGCGCCACGTGCGCCGCTGGGCATTAGACAATCTGGCAGGCAAAATGGTGCTGAACTGTTTTGCCTACACGGGCAGCTTGGGCGTCGCGGCTCAAGCTGCCGGGGCCAGCCGCGTACTGCACACTGATCTCAATAAACGGTTTCTGAACGTTGCCAAGACATCGTACACGCTCAATGGCTTTCCAATTGACAAAAAATTGTTCCAAGCGGGGGATTTTTGGCGCAAGGTGAGCCAATTGAAGCGGGCAGGGAAACAGTTTGATTGTGTCTTTCTCGATCCGCCGTTTTTCTCGCAAACGGCCGCAGGCACGGTTGATTTGAATCAGGGGATGGCGCGGTTGGTAAATAAAGTACGGCCGTTGGTCAAACACGGTGGTCACATCGTTGCCATCAACAACGCGCTGTACGTGAGCGGAGCAGACTACTTGGCCGAGTTAGAAACACTAAGTGCCGACGGCTACGTGGCGATAGAGCAGCTTATTCCCGTGCCGGAGGATTGCACGGGCTACCCCCACACCCAAACCACGCCACCCGTTACAGACCCCGCCCCCTTCAACCACAGCACCAAAATCGCGCTGCTCAAAATTTTTCACCAAAAGAATTGACATGCTTGCTAGTCAACTTCAATGCATAGCTATTTTGGATGGCGATGGCATTATTCAATTTGGTTCAACTCCCACCCAATGGCTATTTGAGTCGCAGACCGCGTTGGCTGCTTATCATGCCCAAATTAGCCTGGACTCACGTTCTCTAACGCCTGCAGTTGATGGTGCATCATTTGTTCGAGCTTACTCTGATACGTCAGTTCATGTGCCGCCGCCAGGCTTGGGGCTACATCTTGGTAGAAGCGAAAAAGCACAAGAGCGGCCTGGAGCATCGTCTTGTACTCCATTGCGCAAAATGTGGTGTGTAAAGGCAATAAGGCTTCGAGGGGCAGAGTCTGCTCGATTTTGAAATAAGGTTCTCCTCCCCCAGCATAGGCGTCCGAAAAATCGTGTTTCAAACGTGCCAAAACAACGCAAATCTGACGCATTGCCTCTATTTGCCCATAAGCAAACCAGAGGTGCCTACGCCCCATTGCCTTAATGAAGTGAGACATTTCATGCCAGAACCAATCAATCTGTTGACGTAATACCACATTTTGTTTGGCTTGGTCTACGATACGTGTTGGGAATTCTCTTTCACTCAGGAAATTTTCCTTGTCCAGTAGAACAAGGTATGGGTCGGCATAGATGTTATTGAATTTGTTCTGGCCGCTAAACCAAATATCGACCTCTGCCCCATTGGCAAAGATGATACATGAGACGTGACCAAAACGTTCTATAAATAAGGGTTCACCCAGTAAGCGGATAAAGTTGTCGTGCTCAGCCAGGAACTTTTCGTAGGCCCCATCTGTCGTGATAAGGAAGAGATCAAGGTCAGAGAATTTGTCACCCTTGCCTGTGGCATGGGAACCACCCAACAATGCAGCCAAAATACGTTCATCCGACTTACAAACTGCCAAAAACCGGTCTATGATTTCCCGATAATTATCTGGAAGTTGCACATCATCTAAATTCATAGTGACAAATTCCTTGCTTTTGACGCGCTTGGTGTGCTGGAACCTTCCCCAAGGCTCCTCGATAAAAAGTGCGCAACAGTGTGACGCTCACATAAAGGCAATCAATCTGACGCGCGCACTATTCACCGCAAACGGCCGTTACTTTCAGCACCCGTGTGCCGTGCGTCGCGGTAAAATCAAGGTAGCCAACCGTCGTGCCCGGGCCAAGAATCGAATACATCTGCACCTGATCCAGGCCAATGTGCGAGATGCTATCTTCCCAGGTTTCAATGGCGCGGGCAACGCTGTGGATTTCTACCAGCCACAGAAAATTGAGCGCGTTCAAATTAATATCCTGCCCATTCGACAAAATAAGGTGAATATCCCCGTTTTCTTCATACGCCGAGGAGACCTGGAGCAAATTTTGGCCCATTGTCCAATTGGCTAAATCCATTTGCGGGCAACTGTCGCAGCCGAACGGATCGGTGGTGTATTGGCCGGGGGTGAGCAGTGGGCAGCCGTTGTAGTTACCGCCAATAAGTGCCAATGGGTTGCCCGGCAAGCTGCTTGTGGGTGATGGCAACGGTGTGGAGGTAAAAAGTATGGGAGTTGCTGTTGGGGGCACGGCCGTATGGGTCATGGTCGGCGTTGGCGTTTCAGTGGGTGTGGCGGTGGCAGTTGGCGTCGAGGTGCTGGTAGCGGTGTTAGTGGGCGTCGCGGTGGACGTGTTTGTCGGCGACGGCGTGGCAGTTGCCGTTGCCGTGTTGGTGGGGGAGGCCATTTCTGTGGGAACGGCCGTTGTAGCTATTGGCGTGTTGCTAGGTGCAATTTCAGCAACTGATTCGGGTTGAGAAACGGCCGTGCTACAGGCAGCCAAACAGATTATCAGAACACAGAAAATTACTATTTGCTTAAACCACATCATTCTCGTCCTCTTCCGCAATGTAGTCACTTGAATGAATCTTGAGTTCCATAATCACTAGCGACACATAATCACCTGCTCACCTTGTCATCCATCCGTGTCGTACAAAGCCGTCTCTGCCCCCATCATCTGCCGCATGAGGTCGTTGCCTTTGGGCATCAGCGTAATGCGCGTACCGTCTTTGAGCATATTTTCGGTTTCCAGAATTTCAAACATTGCCTGCGCCACTTCGGGGTCTGAATTGATCTCGCTCAGGGCTTCGCCCACAATTTGCGGCCGCATCGCCTGTGCCTTGGCAAACTCAATGGCCGCCCGCCGTTCGGCCGAATTGGTAATGATGCTCACCCGGTTGGTGCCATCCTGCCGAATGGCTGACGTGACCTGACGCAGCCGATTGACCACCTTCTCCTCAATTTGCTGAATCATCGCCCGATCCCGGAAATGCACCTTGCGAATGTAAACCGAACCGAGCCGGTAGCCCCACTCCTCTGATTTGGGCGACACCTCGGCACGGACGGCGCGGCTCATGGTGTGGCGCGTTTCCAACATGCCGTCCAGCGGCATGTTGCTCAGGGTGCGTACCGTAGCGTTGCTCACGTTTGCCGCCAGCGAGCCAGCCGGGTCGCTGTTTTTGAACAGATACGCCACCGGATCGCTAATCTTCATCTCGTACCAGACGCCAATGCCCATTGGCGCACCCTCTTCCGAGTTGACCGGGAGGCTGCGTAGATATCGTTGATCCAGGCGCATGTCTAAAACGTGCCGCTTGCCCAGCGTATTGACCAGCAAGGCACTCGGCCCCATTTTGAGCCACAAAAAGTAAAGCCCTGGCTCTTCCAGCACGCCCACCACGTTGCCAAACAGTGTATACACATGCGCCGTGCCTTCTTTCACGATGGCATACACGCCAAACAGCCGCAAGAAGAAGCGAAAGATCGGTTCACCAATCAAAAAGAAAAGAAAAAAGCCAAAAGCGGTAGGCAAAATCAAGAGCAAATCATTCATTTTTCCACCTCCAAAATCACATTTTCGGCTTTGGTGAAGAGAGAAAGCCGCACATTGCGCAGATACGCTTGCAGGGCATCAGGGCCGTTCTTTTTGATCATGGCCAATTGCTCTGCCAGCGATTGAAGTGGCTCCACCTCTGCCTGGGCGCGCAGCGTTTCAATTTCGACAGCCCGCTTGGATTGCACGATAGTTTGGTCTGCTTGCGCTTTGGCCAGGCTGATGTCTGAGGAGACTTCATTGTGCGCCGTGTTGATGGCTGCCAGGGCAGATTCTACCTCGTGCGGCGGGTCGATGCCGGTGATCAGGGAAGCATCTAAATCGACGCCATAGCGGGCCGAGGCCGAAGCGCATTCCTGCTCCATGAAGGTGTTGATTTCGTTCAGATTTTTACGCAAATCATTGATTGAAACCCCGCCGATAAGCCCAGCATCCAGCTCAACATCATCTTCTTCGATGAGGGTGGAGTTGGGGGATTCAAAGCTGGCGATGCGCTGACGCAGGATGGCAATGAAGTAGCCCATCACGTGAACCACGGGGTTTTTGACGCCGAACAGGTAAGCATACAGGTTGCGCTCGCTGGGCTGGTACCGAATTTGCCCGGTTAGGCCAATGTTGAGCTGGTCTTTGGTCACGGCATCGAGGATGGTGCCGTTGTGGTTGGCGGTGGGGGTTTCTAAATCGAGCGCCATGTTGATGGTTTCGGTGGCGACGGAGATTTTGTGGACTTTTTCCCAGGGCCAGCGAAAGTAGGGGCCGCCGGGCTTGATCACCTCTACCAGCGGATAGATATATCGTTCTTTATCTTTTTCGTTGAGTACTTCGGCGATGGGATCGTCGAGGGTTGTGCCTTTGCCCAAGCGGACGGCACGGCCGAATCGGGTTTTCACGGCGCGTTCGTTTTGGTCTACCGTGTAGAAGCCAAAAATGACGTAGCGCAGGAAAAACCAGCCGAGGAAGCCCAGGATGAAGGCGGGAATTATCACTTCCATCTAATTTCTCTCCTGTGTTTTGGCCACAGAGGTCACAGAAGATGTTGGTAAAAAACACAAAAGTTTTCAAAACTTTTGTATTCTTTGCTCCGATGAACCCGTGGCTGTTTGGGGAAATAAATGTTCAACCAAAATCGGTAACATCATAATGGATTTTAGGGCTTGTGGGAAGCAGCATGGCGTGAATGGTTTGTTATTGATTTCTGCGTGCCGCTACCCAGTGCCGGACGGTGATGAGCAACCAGCGGGCGCCGATTATCATGACGGCCGCAACCGTGTTAAAAAAAATATCCCGAATGTCAAAAACGCGGTTGGGCAGGATGGCCTGAATGGTCTCATCTAGAAATCCGAGGCAAAAGGAGATGATGAGTGCCAGGAGGGCGGGGTTGGGGTGGAGACGGCCGTTTCCCTTCCGTTCAAGCAAGGCCTCATGAACCAACGCCGCCACCAAACCATACTCAAACAGGTGGGTGCGTTCTTCCAATGTGCCGATTCTAAGCCACGCGGTCACATAAATGATGAGAACGCCCATCCCTACGGCAACCTCAGCACGACCCGGACGGCTTCTAATGAAGAGAATGGCAACCACCACCATCGCCACAAACAGCGCAAAGAACATATTGTCTCTGAGGCGGCTTTGCTCGCGCAGCGCAGCGGCAATGGCCGGCGCACGCCCCAGCGTGGCGTAGATGCCTGCTAGGACGATACCCAGGGCAAACCAGAGTCGGCGTTCTCTTACAGAGCTAAAGATAGTGTTCATAATGAAGGGTCGCACCCCAGCATGCCCCCAGAGTAGGCAGCCATGGAGGTCTGTATCTACGCCACGAAATTCTAACGAGTGAAGAATCTGCGGCTACATTTTTATAATTGTGGCGGCGTGTAAATAAGATCGGGCGTGAGTTCGGCAATGGTGGTGCAGCCGCATTGGGCCATCACGTTGCGTAGTTCATCGTGGAGGATTTGCAGGATGTGCTGCACACCTGCTTCGCCGCCGACGGCCAATCCCCAGAGGGGAGCGCGGCCCAGGGCGACGCCATTGGCACCCAGGGCTAGTGCTTTTAGTGCGTCCGTGCCGCGCCGGATGCCGCCGTCGAGGATGAGTTCAGTTTGGTGGCCGACGGCTTGGGCAATGGCTGGCAGAGCTTCGATGGGAGTAACGGCCGTATCCAACTGCCGTCCACCATGATTAGACACAATTACCCCGGCTACGCCCGCGTCTGCGGCGCGTTGAGCATCGTCGGCACGCAAAATGCCCTTCACCCAAATGGGCAACTTGGTAAACGAGCGCAGCCAGGTGATGTCGCCCCAGGTGAGGCCGGGATCGAAATTTTCTTCCACCAGATGCAGCAAGGTACTGTTGTCGCGGCTGACGCCAGGACGGGCGAGGTTGGGCAGGGGCAGGTCGGCTGGAATGCTGAAGTTGATCCGCTTGAGGTTCTCACGTAGCCCCTGCACCGGCACATCCACCGTGACAACTAGCGCGGTGCAGCCTGCGGCTTCGGAACGCTGCACAATCTCTTTGCTCCAGGCACGATCCCGAAAGATGTAAAGCTGAAACCAGACGGGGTGGCCAACGGCCGTTACTTCGTCCACGCTCACCGAGGATAAGGTGCTAAGAATTTGCGGCATCCCAAACGCAGCAGCGGCGCGGGCGGTCGCCAATTCGCCGTCAGGATGGCCCAGCTTGTGCATGGCAGCCGGGGCAATGAGGAAGGGAGACGGCCGTTTCTCACCCCCAATCACAGTTTCTAATGAAATCTGGCTCACATCCCGAAAGATGCGTGGCAGTAGCTTGATGCGATCAAACGCCGCCCGATTCTCATGCAGCGTCAAATTGTCCGCCACGCCGCCGGCAAAATAAGCATAATACGGAGCCGCCATTTTTTCTGCGGCCGCTTGTTCGTAGTCGTAAATGTTAAGTAGACTCATTTGGTTTCACTTTGGGGGTTATTTTGACGCAAAGAACGCAAAGATTGTGAAGGCGCAAAGATTTTCTTTTCCCTTAAATCCTTTTGCCCCTTCGCGCCTTTGCGTCAAATAATTGCTATTTAAGGTTCTTGATCGCACTCAAAATGGAAGGCTTGTTGTGCAGTTCCCACTCGTCGGCGGTGAAGCGGTAGTAGATGACGCCATTGATGGGCATGAGCGCGGTCTCGTTGTAGGCGCGGAAGTGGGCGGCGGCGCGGCGCACCCATTCTGCCCCTTTATTTTCTTGCCAGCCTAGCGTGCGGCCGTCGTTGTGCCGCTGTGGGTTCACCTCCGTAGCAATGACGGGCAGCGTCCAGAACCGCTCTGGCACAACGGCCAATAGCGGCTGGTACGATTTTAGATGCAAATATTGCCAGCGGAGCGGATCGTTACTGAATTTGGCGTCGCTGTCTACGTTGTTGGGATTGCTGTCTTGCGTTTTGGGATGCACGGTGATGAAATCGGTGCCTGTCAGGTTGTTGAGGACGCGCTGCCAATAGTCGCGGCTGTCGCTGCCGGGGCCAAAGTAGGGATCGATGGCCTGCACGCCCAGGCGCACCCCGGCCGGCTTGCGCTGCCAGACGTCGTTGTAGGCGCGGGCGTACACCTCTGGCGTGATTTTCTGGCCGTTGACGCCGCCGGGGAACTCTTGGGGATTGTTAGTCTCGTTGCCAAAGATGAAGCCCCAGACGCCTTTGCTGCGCCGCATGGTCTCTACGCAGGCGTCTAGATACCGTTGAAAATCGGGCGAATCGGGCGCGGGCTGGTTGCCTTGCGGGTGGAAGCCGTAGTTGAGCCGGATGAGCATTTTGATGCCCGCTCGTTCATATTGCGTCATGTCCTGCGGAGCCGGGTTGGTGCCTAGCCCGATGGCGTGTAGCGACCAGCCCTGCATGCCGTTGCGTTTCATCCAGTCGGCCCCATCCAAATTGTGCATACCGAAGGAAACGGCCGTGTCCACCCGCTTGATCGCCTCTTTAGGCACGGCCACCGGGTAATAATCCTGGTTGCGGTTGCCCAACAGCCGCATGACGGTGCCGTGATTGACGCGTCCCAATTTTTCCTGGAAGGAACCGGGCGCGGCCCGCAAATTGATGAAGTTGGTTTGCACGCGAGCCACCATCCCCTTCTTTTGGATACTGCTGGCAAAGGCCCAGCCAGAAACCAATTCGCCGGTGGGCGATGGCCAGCCATCCTGCAAATGAATGAGGAACGGTTCTGGGTCGATCAGGTCGTGGGGCTGGGGCGTTTCTTTGCGCTGGGAGGCACCGTCCAGGTAGAGGCTGAGATGCAGGTGGCTACCCAGATGTGGCTCAGTGGCAGTGGGTTTGGGCCAGACGTTGCCGGTGCTGTCGGCGATGCCGATGAGCTGCCCGCCGTGCACAAAATTGCCCGCCTTGAGGTCTGTGCTTTTCAGATGGGCATAGGTGGTGCGGTAGCCGTCGGTGTGGCGTAGGTAAACGGCCGTACCATAATTATGCCCCTCGCTCACATCGCGCACCTTAATCACCGTTCCGTCGGCGACGGCAAAAATTTTGGAGCCAAATGGAGCCACAATATCAACACCATCATGGCCAATGAGGGGAGGGTCGTAATTTTGTGGATTTTGCAGAAACTTTTGGCCGATGGTTTTGTGTTCAGTTGGCCAATGAGTAAAGATGAAGCTGCCGCCGCTGATCGCTTCTGGCGTCACAAACCGCTGCGACTCAAAGCGAATGCCCCGCTGGCGCAGCCAGGCAAAAATATCGCCGCTCCACCGCTCGCCAGACCAAACCACCACTTTGCTGCTGTCGTCCCCGGCAAACATGAGCGCGTGGGCCACGTCTGCGCTGTAGGTGAAGGCAGAGCGGGTGGGATGCAATTCGGCCGTGACCTGCTTCAGTTCTGGCAAAGTGGTGTCTTGGGGCAGCAGGTGAATGGTGTGCTGAATGCGAAGGGGTAGGGTGCGCGGACCGGGCTGGCTCACGTGCCCCGCCACGCTGCTGCCGTCAAAATTGCGCGCCTCGGTGCCAATGCCCCGCCGGTGCAGCCAGTTAAAAATCGCCCCATCCGCCCCCCACCGTTCTCCGGCCCAGCACACAACGACGCTGTTGTTATTGCCCGCGTGCGCCACGGCTTGGGCAGCGTCGGCACTGTAGGTGAAGGCGGAGCGGGTAGGGTGCAGCAAGGCGACCACCTGGTCCAGTTCGGCCGAGGAGGTGTTTTGCGGCAGCAAGTGGATGGTGTGCTGAATGCGGGAAGGCTGGGTAACGGGCATGGGCTTCTCCAAAATAATTCAGTTGGTATACAAGTTGAGGAATACGAGGAATATGATAGCAGAAACGGCCGTATCCCCAAATCATAGAAATCAAATTAGTAACCAGGGCGAGGCGGTGGCGTTGATGTTTGCTGCAAAAAACAAACTGGTCTCGCCACCGCCTCGCCCCTACCCTGCGAACTGCTTATAATCTGCCGATGGCAGACAAAACGCAACTTTCCCTCGACCGAATTTTTAGTTCCGATGATTTCAAAGCCAAGACGTTTGGCCCCGCCCGCTGGCTGGACGATGACAGCGGCTACACCACGCTGGAGGCCGTCGAAAACCAGTCGGCTGACGAAGACAGCAAAGTGAAAGAGCTGGTGCGCTACGATATTGTATCTGGCACTCGGACAGTGCTGGTGACGGCCGAAATGCTCACCCCCCCTAACGCCGACAATCCACTCATCCTGCAAAATTACGACTGGTCGCCCGACAGTCAGCGGCTGCTCATTTACACCAACAGTCAGCGCGTCTGGCGGCAAAACACGCGCGGCGATTATTGGGTGCTGGATTTGGCTGACGGCAAATTGCGCCAGCTTGGTAAAGGTTTGCCCGAAGCCAGCCTCATGTTTGCTAAATTTTCGCCAGATAGCCAATCGGTAGCCTACGTGAGTGCGCAAAATCTCTATGTTGAAAACATTGCCAGCGGCGACATTCTCCAGCTTACTCAGGACGGCAGCGACCATATCATCAATGGCACGTCTGATTGGGTGTACGAGGAAGAGTTTCATTTGCGGGATGGGTTCAAGTGGAGCGAAGACGGCCGTACCATCGCCTACTGGCAGTTCAACACCGACGGCATTGAAACGTTCTACATGATCAACAACACCGACAGCCTGTACCCCAAGCTCATCCCCTTGCCCTATCCCAAAGTTGGCACAATCAATTCCGCTTGCCGGGTGGGGGTGGTGGCGGCAACAGGTGGGGCGACGACCTGGTTTGATTTACCGGGCGACCCGCGTCAGCATTACGTACCCAAAATGGAATGGGCGGCGAGCAACGATCAGGTGGTGATTCAGCAACTAAATCGGCTGCAAAACAAAAATGTGGTTTGGTTGGGGAACGTGGCGGATGGGTCGGTAACGGCCGTTCACACCGAAACAGACGACGCCTGGATTGACGTTCGCACCGATGACCTGCATTGGTTAGACGACGGCCAATCCTTTACCTGGGTAAGTGACCGCAACGGCAGGCGGCAGCTATTTCGCATTAGTCGGGATGGTTGGCAGGCGGTGCCGCTGACGGCCGTTGGCTTTGATGTGGTGTCGGTGGAGAAGGTGGTGGAGGCGGACGGCCGTGTCTACTTCATCGCCTCCCCAGACAACCCTACCCAGCGATATTTGTTCAGTACAGACCTTACTGGCGAAAAACCAGCTCAGCAAATCACCCCAGCAAATATGCCCGGCTGCCACAGCTACGATATTTCGCCCAATGGGAAATATGTCTTTCACACCTACTCCGCCTTCAACAAGCCACCTGTTGTTTCCCTTATTTCTTTGCCGGATCACAAGCAGCTGCGGGTGCTAGAGGGGAATGAGAAGTTAGAGGAGATGGTAACGGCCGTGAACCAACCCGTCTTCGATTTCTTCCAGGTCACTTTGGATGGTGGCACCGTTTTAGACGGCTGGTGCTTAAAACCGCCCGGCTTTGATCCCACTCAAAAATACCCGCTGCTTTTTTACGTCTATGGCGAACCCGCCGGGCAAACCGTGATGGATAACTGGGGTGGCAAAGCGATGTTGTGGCATATGATGCTGGCCCAACAAGGTTTCATCATCATGAGCCTGGACAATCGCGGCACGCCTGCCCCGCGCGGGCGCGCCTGGCGCAAAAGCGTTTATCGCCAAATTGGCATCTTAGCCACGGCCGATCAGGCGGCAGCGGCTAAAAAAATCATCGCTACTTACAATTATATTGATCCTGAACGCCTAGGCGTGTGGGGCTGGAGCGGCGGCGGCTCGATGACACTCAACCTCATGTTCAAGCATGGCGACATTTACAAAACGGGCATCGCGATAGCGGCCGTTAGCGACCAACGCTTTTACGACACCATTTACCAGGAGCGATACATGGGCCTGCCCGATGACAACGAAGCGGGCTTCCATGATGGCTCTCCCATCAATTTTGCCCACCAGCTCCAGGGTAAGCTGCTTATCATCCACGGCACCGCCGACGACAACGTACATTACCAATCTGCCGAAGCGGTGATTAACAAGCTCATTGAACACAACAAACCATTCGACATGATGGCCTACCCCAACCGTGCCCACGGCATTAAAGAGGGGGAGAATACAACGCGCCATTTGTATGGGTTGCTAACTCGTTACTTGATTGATAACTTGAAAAACAGGTAAGGATGGGGCGGTCTTAATAAAGTAGGCTATTTGCCACGCAAATGTCCTAAAAATCGGCAACCAATTCTGCACTCTTTTTAAGTAAGGAACAGTAATCTTGCTCAGACTTTCACTAATGGTTCATTGCCTGTTCCTCGACAATTAAAGCAAATACCTCTAAAAAGTTTGCCCGTTCCATTGCATTGGCTGCACGTCTTAGGAGGAGGGGCATTTTTAATAGTATTGCTTAGGAAAGTAGTTTTATCACCAGATCCGATACCGTTACACCTAGGGCAAATTTTTCCTTGAAAATCACCAGTCCCAAGACATTTTAAGCAAGTTTCGATATTTAATGATTTGCGTGGATACATTAGAAAGCCTAGTCCTTTGCAAACTGGACATTCACTTCCTAAAAAGGTTCTTGTTCCCTTACATCTAAAGCAAGGCCCAATGTTAGGTTCGTCTTCAGAACTTGATTGTGGAGTAGAGGGAACTTCAGGTTTTGTCTTGGTCGAACCATCATTTTGATTCGACTGTTTTATAATTTTACCCTTGTTACGGATTTTTTGTTCACATTCGTTTACGAGCTGGTCGTAGAGATTGTTCCGTTTGCAATATAAAATTAATTCCCTAATAAAATTATCCTTTTCATTAGGAAAATTATCTGAATCAATTTCCAAGTCAAAGCAAAGGTTTTTTAAGTCCTCCCTTGAAAAGTGTTTCGTTAATAGCTGGCGCAGCTTTTTCTGATTCATTCTAATAGTTTCTACCTAAACAGAATTCCTCTATTTAGCACCGATAAATCCAACCCACAAGCGTTTTTTAATCAATGGAAACACCAAATATGTCGAAGACAAAAACTATTGTTTCCTTCTTGGTATTTCTGACTTCATCAAATTATATGTTTTATATATTTTTTTAGAATTTTAGTATAGCAGAAAAGGTGCAAAAAAGGCCCTTTGCTACGCGCAAAAGGCCAAAAAAGTGGGCGGTATTGGACTCGAACCAACGACCTCTACGATGTCAACGTAGCGCTCTAACCAGCTGAGCTAACCGCCCGGACGGATCGGAATTATACCTACCTTTGTAGGCGCGTCAAAGTTTACATAACTTGCCAATCTGGTTAGAGACGCCGTTTCTTGACTGGCCGGAATCCATATCGGGCAAGTGAGAAATTCCATCTCTCACTGCCAAACGCAAAAGTTACCATAATGTTTGTTGCCGCTTGAATTGGCCCTATGGTATAGTTGCCCCACAATGGCACCCAAACCAAATGAACGCAAAGAATGGGGGATGATTGGACTGTTGCTGGCCTTGCTGGTGCTGTTACCCATTGCTGCCTTCCTCAGCGATACACAAGGAACTAGACACTCTTGGTTTGGGGCATTTAGCTGGCTGCTTTTTATCGGGCTTACCTTTGTTTTGCTCCTCATTTATTATGCACAATTTGTTTCGCCGCTGCGTGGCGAAGACGGTTGGATTGCTGGCTTTTTGCTGCTGCTGCAAGCGTACGTGAAGGTGGGCGAAGACCGTCTGGATTTTAGCGGGGATGACAAAAGTAAGAAGAAAAAATCGAAAGCTCGGACTGAGGTGGATAAATTGCCATCTAGCCTAAAGAGCCTGAACGCGGGCTTTATTCGTGGCTACCAGGTGCTGGCCATTACCAAGGGCAGCAGCTACGTGCGCCCGGCTGGGCCTGGGTTTGTGGTGCTGTACCGAGGAGAACAAATTTGGCGCGTCATTGATTTACGGCCGCAGCGGCGCAGCCAGCCCGTGAAAGCCAAAACGCGGGATGGCATCCCTGTGGAAACCAGCGTCTGGGTCTTGTTCCAAGTAAAACGAGCCGATGGTGGGGATGATGACGATTTGCTCTATCCCTTCGACCGTGAAGCGATTTTCCAGGTGAGCTACGATGAAACGGTGGATGAGCAGGGACGGCACCGCCCTTGGACAGCGCAGCTTACACCTCCCGCGGCGGCCATTCTAACTAATGAAATTCCCAAGTTCAGTTTGGATGAACTGCTCCACGCCGTGGATGGGGTTGCCCCACTAGAAGCGATTAAGCAGACGATCACCCGCAATTTGCAGCGACGTTTTTTGCCCAAGGGGATTGAGGTGCTTTCGGTAGGCATCGGGGGGCTAACGTTGCCGGATGGCGTGCGCGACCAGCAATTTTTAACGTGGCAAGCGGAATGGCTGCGCAAAATTCAGGCCGAAAACGCCACGGGCAATGCCGAAGTGGTGCGTCGGATGCAGCAGGCACGGGCACGTGCCCAAATCGAGATTATTGAAAATATCACGCACAGTATCGAGACGATGCGTCGGGAAGAGGATGCCGATTTATCGCAGATTATTATGCTGCGGATGATTGAGGCCTTGGAAGGTGCCGTGTCTGGGGGGTCGGTGCAGGCGTTGGTGCCGCAGCAGATTATTGCAGGACTGGTTGGGGATGCCTCGCGACAGATGCAGTCATGGGTGTCGCCACCCAAGGTGCGCCGCTTGAAGGTAGACCCACCAAGTTTGAGCAGTGGCGAGAATGACCAGTTGGGGGATGGCGAATGAGTGTGCAATCGCAGCGGCCGTTTTCCCGTTTGAATCGCCGTCCCCTGGTAAACACCTGGTATCCATACTTTTTGGGCTTCATGCTGCTCATGTTTTGGGGGTATGCCTGGTACATTGAGCGGGTCGAAGTCGTTAAGGTCATTGAGTGGCTCAATAACCAATCGTTAGGAGCATTGGCAACCTTGCCCTATGTGCCGCAGATTTTGGGGTTCTTTCACTGGAAAGTGCTGCGCCACGTTGTGGCCGTGGCCGTGGGCTACTTTTTTGCCCGTGATGCTGCCATTATGCTGGTAAAAATATTGTACGATTTGCCCGATCGAGCCGGTGCCAGCCGCTTTTTGAACCGCTTGCTGAATGCCGGTTTCGGCACTGTCAAGCCGCCTGAAATTACGCCCGCCATGCTTGCTAACGAGCGCAATGATTCTGTGCTGCTGCGCGTGGGTGGGCCGGGGCAGGTGAAAGTGCCTACTGGGCATGTGATGGTGACAGAATTTAACGGCCGTTTCCATCGTATTCTGGCCGCAGGCATACACAAGCTAGAGCGGTACGAATACATTCATGCCGTGATCAATTTACAGCCGCAGCAGCGCATGCTAGATGAATTTGCCGCTTATTCCCGCGATGGCCTGGAGCTGCGCGTTGGGCTGAGCATTGTATATCGCATTAAGCTGGGCAGTGAACCCACCACCCGCGAAAACCCATATCCGTACGACGAAACGGCCGTGCGCACCGCCGCCTATGTGCAAACAGTGGTGGACGACAAAGGCATCGTCACCACCTGGGAAGACACCCCCCTCAACATGGCCAAAGGCACCCTCACTGCCATTTTGGCCGGGTTCCGGCTGGATGAAATCATGACCCCAGCCACGCCCGGTGAAGAACCATACCGCACCTTGCGCAACGAACTTCTGCGCCAGCTGCGGCTAAAGCTGGACGGCATGGGCATTGATTTACAGGCAGTGGGCATCCATCGCATCGATCTGCCGGACGGCGTGACGGCACAGTACATTGATTATTGGAAATCCCATTGGGAATCCCAAATGTTGCTGAACGTGACTGAAGGTCGGGCCACGGCTGAAGAAAAGATGGAAGTGGCTAAAGCCGAAGCAGAAATCATGATGATTCAGGCAATTCAGGAAGGGATTCAGCGGGCCAAGCGGGAAGGTGCCACGGCGCATATGGAAGAGCTGGTTGCCTTGCGCTTGGTTGAAGCGTTGGAGCAAATGGCCCGCCGCTCAGAATCTTTAACGCCACTGCCCAATGCGCTCATGGCTCAGCTAGACAATATGCGGCGTCAACTGAGTGATGGCAACTACAATCCTCGCCTGCCTGGGAAGCCAATCGTATGAACGAGGAACCAATCCAGCAGAGTTACGATAACAACGCGCAGATTCGTACGGCCGTCAACCGATTGACTGAGCTGCTGGAATGGCTACATCCCGACCCCAGCCCCGATGTATTCACCGTGCGCGATTACCGCAATCGCTACCCCTTTACTCGGCTAGGCGCATTGGCCACCGAGGACATTGACCGCTACCAGCGTATTAATCGCGCCATTGGCGACCACGTGCAGATTGGCCTGTGCGAATATCACATCGGCCTTATTTATTTGCACGAAGCAGCGTTTCATGGTGCCGTGCAGCAATTTGAGCTGGCTCGACAGCAATGGTCGTTTGTCAGCCAGCCCGCTGGCGTTAGCCTGACGCATTTGGCGCGGGCGGTGGCCTTGATGCTTTCTGATCATTATGAAGCGGCCTTGGTGAGCGTGGGGCGCGTAGAAACGTGGCTGGAGCGGGCACGTTTTGCTAAAGCGATGCCGCAAGACACGCAATTCCAGACAAAAGTAACCGGGTATGTGGCAGAACTGCAAGCTGCGCTGCGCAACCTGATGGATGAACGGCCGAAAACAGACAAATCCGCCCGAGATGAAGAAGATGTTCCCCCACATGATGACGAAGATGCTGATGCAGCCCCACCGTCGGAACCAGACCCCGAAGCGGAAACCCAAGCCGATGCAGATGTGAACCCAGGAGCCGCGACGAGACCGCCCATTGTCAACATTGGCCCACACATGCCTGTTCTGCCCATTCCTGGCCATCGCCAAACGACCGAGCGGTACGAATGGTATGTGGTTGAGGTGCGCCCAACCTCTGAGTTTATGCCAGAAATTAACTCTGGCGACTGGCTGCTGGTGGATATGCACCCGACGTTAGATAATGATGTGCAGGATACCGAACAGCCGATTTTAGTTGTGAAGGATAGACGGATTGAAGGTACAATCCGGGTACGGCCGTTAGAGCCACGTGGGCGTCAACGTATCTACCTGGCAACGTTAGATGATTCCCCTACCGGGCGTTTTTGGATAGATGAAGAAACAGGAACGGTGACTTTTTCCTCTGAGATGGCTCAAATAGACATCAATCGCAACGAAATTTTGGGTGTGGTGGTTGGCTTTTGGCGACCCATGATAGAGCAAATACTTTCGTAATTGCATCAGACTTTTGAAGTTTCAAAAACTTCAAAAGTCTCCTGGATATGTGATATGACAGAACAAATATTGGTTGTGGGGGCAATATTGCTCGATTCAAGAGGGAAGCCAGACGCTGGTTTAGCACCAGAAACGTCGAATCCAGCCCAAATTCGGGTGACGCGCGGCGGCACGGCTCGCAACGTCGCTGAAAATCTGGCGCGGCTGGGGGCAAACGTGCGCTTGCTGTCGGCAGTGGGTAATGACATGATGGGGCATCGACTGATAAGCCAGACAGCCATTTCTGGCGTAGATATCGAGCTGGTGCAAATCATCGACGGTGAAAACACCGGAGCATACATTGCGGTATTGGAGGAAGATGGTTCCCTCTCGGTGGCGCTGGACGACGTGCGTGTGCTGCGCCATATCACCCCTGGTTACCTGGATCGGCACCGCAGTCTGTTTAAAGAGGCGGATATGGTCATGATGGACGGCAGTTTGACGCCTGAGGCAATGGCTACCGTCGTGCGGCTGTGTGAGAAGTACGAAAAGCCACTCTGTGCCGATCCCTCATCGGGGCGACTGGCGTACAAGTTACGGCCGTTTCTCAGCAAGCTCTATCTTGTTGTGCCCAATGAGGGCGAGGCGGCCGAACTGTGTGAAGTTGGCTATGATGGCCCCGACCCCGAGGCAAGTTTGGATTTGGCACGCTGTCTGGTAGGCAAAGGCGTTGCCAACGTGGTGGTTACCCTGGCAAACTTTGGCCTCGATTATGCCACCACCAGTGAAACTGGCTACATTCCTGCCAACTTCAGCAAGATGGTCGATTCATCCGGCACGGGCGATGCCGTTACGGCCGCCATCATGTTTGGCATGCTCAACGATCTGCCAGCCATTGAAGCCATTCGCCTGGGTGCTGCTGCCGCTAGCCTAACCCTGCAAACGGCAGAAACCGTCGTGCCTGACCTCAGCCTGGACATGTTGTATGATCATCTTATTGTCTAATCTAAAAAATTGAAGCTCTCACCCCCTATGATTTTTACTTCCACTGTTACAGTTGATGGCACAAATATTGTTTATGATGTCGCTGGCGAAGGGCCAGCCATCATGTTGCTGCATGGGGGTGGTGGCGGACAAACGCGAAAGAGTTGGCACGAAGCTGGATATGTATCGCGACTGCAAAATGAATTCAAACTGATCGCAATGGACATTCGCGGCCACGGCGAGAGTGACAAGCCGACGGCAAAGGAAGCATACACCATCGACAAAATGTGCAAAGACGTTCTGGCTGTGGCAGATGCTTGCGAGATAGAAACGTTTGCGCTTTGGGGGTTTTCTTACGGCGGCAATATTGGTCGATATTTGGCTGCAAATTCTAACCGAGTAGAAAAGATTATTGTGATAGGTATTCCTTTCGGACAAGCAGCTTCTGGCGAATTTCGCCAATTCATTAATGAGTTTCGCGCACATTGGGAACCGATTTTACAAGCCAATAAAGGTGGAGTGCCGAATCTGACAATGCTTTCAGAAGAAGATCGAGAGATATGGCAGGTGATGGATGTTCCTGTCACATTGGCTTGGCTGACGGCAATGCTGGATTGGGAGATAAATGAGCCCCAAGATTTATTGTGCCCCGCCTTGTGGTTGAGCGGTTCAGGAAATGAATCGACAGTGGCAAGCATAAAGAAATATCGGGAAACGGCCGTACAGTCGAGTGTGCAAATTGAGATCGTGCCGGGGCTTACCCACATTCAGGAATTTGAAGAAATCGACCGCGTGTTTCCCATCATGCTAGAATTTGTCAAATCATGAACAATTGGCTCGGACTCATCATCTGTTTTGTGTACGTTTTTGGCATTATTGGTGGGGCCGAAGGGCTGCGCCGCTGGCGCGGATATTCTAGCGGCTTTACGCGCAAAGTGATCCACATTGGCGTGGGCATGATGAGCTGGGCTTTGCACTTCTTGTTCGATAATCCCTGGTTTTTTGTGGTCGCCTGCGCCGCCTTCATGGTGATCAATCTTCTGGATTGGCGGTACGGCTTTTTTGCGGCGATGGCCAGCAGCGACCGTTCTAATCTGGGTACCGTTTACTTTCCCTTTGCCGCCGCGATTGTAGCCATCATTTTTTGGGAAACGCCCCCGCTGATGGTGGCCGCACTCATGCCGCTCACGTGGGGGGACGGGATGGCTCCGGTAATTGGCAAGGCATACGGCCGTCGCCTGTATGTCGTTCACACCAGCACCCGCTCTGTAGAGGGGTCGATGGGCTTTTTTGTGGGCTGCCTGCTGTTTACCTGGCTGGCATTGTGGGGGATGAGTGGCTCGCCAGACATCTCGCCAGCAGCAGCGTTGCTGCCAGCTTTGGTGATCACATTGACAACGACGTTGGTAGAGGCTGTTTCTATTTGGGGGCTAGACAATTTGACAATTACGGCCGTTGCCATCCTCATCCTACAACTGTGGCCCTTCTAACCTGATGACCCAGCCAATTCCCTTTCAAGAGATTCAAGCCATCCTCTTTGATATGGACGGGACGCTTATTGATACCGATGATGAAGCGGTGGAGAAGGTGGCGCGGTGGTTACGGCCGTTCCTTGGCGAGCGTGGCAATGTGTTGGCTCGCTGGCTTGTCATGAAAATCGAATCTCCTGCCAATGCCCTCATCACTTTGGCAGACAGGCTGCATCTGGATGAGCCGCTGAAATGGTTCACCACCTGGCGGCAGGCGCGTCGCAAAGAGCCGTTTATCGCCAATTTCCATATCATCCCAGGCGTGTTAGAGATGCTGCACGCCATCCCCGGCAATTACCGACTGGGCATTGTCACCACGCGCAGCCGCCACCAAATTGAAGGCTTCCTAGCCCAAATCCCCGATTTGGCACCCCGCTTTGAAGTGACTTGTGGCTCGCAAGATACGCGCCGCCTCAAGCCGCATCCATCTCCCATTCAGGAAGCTGCACGGCGATTCGATTTGCCCGAATCAGCCTGCGTGATGGTGGGGGACACTTCGGTAGATATGCACTCGGCGCGGCGGGCGGGCGCATGGCGCGTGGGAGTTTTGTGCGGCTTCGGTAAAGAGCCAGAGCTGCGGCGGGCCGGGGCCCAGATTATCCTCGGCAGCACGGCCGATTTCGCTGATCTCCTACAGTAACCAACAAAACAAAAAACGTAAAAGGGAACCATTTTTGGGGTGCGGTGTATTGATCTCGTAGAGACGTAAAGAGTGGCAGGAATATTTCGTTAAGGAGCTTGTGAGACGGCGTGGGTAGAAAAGAACAGATGGTGGCTGTTGCTAAATGTGGTGGCTTTGGCTATTTTGGTTGTGATTATCACACAGGGGAGCCTTGATTTTAACGACACCGATACATTTGATCCGCTGCTGGCAAGCGGTAAATGGGGGATTCGTTTTCTTCTTATTTCTTTGGCGATGACGCCACTCAATAGCTATTTTGGCTGGCGTGGAGCTACCCGGCTACGTAAACCGGCGGGCTTATGGGCTTTTGGCTTTACGGCCGTTCACCTGCTCTATTATCTAATTGAATATCAACTAACCCGGTTTGCCTGGCCTGTTCAGCTATATATTGTTCTGGGCATCTTCGCTTTTGCGATCCTCCTGGCTATGGCTGTGACCTCAAATAAAAGCTCGATGCGTCGTCTGAAGCGGAATTGGAAGCGGCTGCACCGCTTGGTCTATTTGGCTGGCTTATTGGTGGGGTTGCACGCCATGCTAGCTACTTTTGGCAGCAAACGAGTTTCAATGCGTGATCCCGACGTGCTGCCGGAACTCATTATTTACGGCACTCTGCTGCTTGTGTTGCTGATCTCGCGCCTGCGGCAGGTATGGTTGCTGTGGCAAAAAATAAGAGCTAGCTTCCGGCAACGGCCGTCAGTCCAAAATTAAAGCACCCACAAACCCCTGGCAACGGTCCTCTCCATTACTAAACATGACTCGAACATGACCCCGTCATGACTTGCAGCACATCCCTGTAGCGTTTCGACCTTGTTACAGTTGGGCACACCCTGTCCCGGCTTCCATTGGAATGCAAACATTTGCGGGCAAAGTCAAAGCCGCAAGGCGCAGCTACCGCCAACTAAGCTACTGTGAGAGGTGAGAGGCACTTCAAAAGTGCCGGTTACCTGTGTAAGTTTACTGATGCAAAATGTGGTAGAGAACGATGCTAAAGGCCACATGCACGTTGAGTGAAAGTCCTTTGCCATACATGGGCAAGAATACGGCCGCATCACACACATTCAACGTCGCTTTGGTCACGCCATGATCTTCATGCCCCACCACCAGGCATGTTTTTTGGGGATAGGTAAAGGTGTGGTAGGGAACGGCCGTATCCGACAGTTCTACCGCCACAACCGTGTACCCCGCTTCTTTTAGCTGATGAACGGCCGTAACTGGTTCCTTCTCATACCGCCAGGGAATGCGCAAACTTTTGAATCGGCCAACTTTGTCAATGGTGGGATGTGGTGGCGTGGGCGTAATGCCAGTAAGCACCAGCTCCGACAAGTTGGCCCCGTCTGCCACGCGAAAGATTGAGCCAACGTTGGCGGGATACTCAATGCTTTGTAGCAATCCCACAATATCAAAATCCGGCTGATTCTCCCGCCGATAGTCGCGCAAAAATCGCTTCAATTCAGTGCCAATCAATGGTTTCATAAACTTGCTGTCCATGAGAGAAGCTCAGGTCTGATTTATTGGTATTGGTTTGGTTTTGCAAAGGATAAATTTGCTAGTTAACGATACACATGGCGACGGTGGGCAATCATGGTCACAATGACAATCACTTGTGACTCCTCAACTTCATAAACAACCCGCCAATCGCCCAAGCGATAGCGAAAGTAGCCTAATAATTCTCCTCTTAATCGCTTGATGTTGGGGTGTTCGTGGGGATTTTGGGCTAGTTGATTGAAGCAGCGATTGAGCTTGCGTACCAAAAGTTTATCAGCCTTCTCATAAAATCGCTGCGCCTGCTTGCTTAGTCGAATTTCATACATCGCGGCGGATCGAACTGAAAGGAACTGTTTCCCCTGCGTTAGTTTGTGTCACTGCTTCAGCAAACGCTTCACGGAAGCCTTCAATATTTAGCAATTCTTCAGTGGCTTCCTTTTCCTCACGTTCTTCCAAGTAAGCCAAAAAATCATTAGCCACGCGAAGACGACCCACAGAGAGGCGCTGCAGGCGTTCGTTTGCATCATTTAAGAGAGATTTTTTTTCATTTAACACATTCATGATCTTGCCCTTGTTACACCGTATGATGGAATTATAAACGGTATCGTAAGAAAAACGCAATTTCCTTTAGTCTAGTCTGAAGCGTGAAAAAAGACCCAGAGGCTAAACGGCCGCTGGGTATCATAATCCGCTCGAAAACAACAGAATTTATTCGATATCTTCCAGGGGGGCGGTAAAGCTGAGGTAGTCGACGCGGGTTACCTGGCCTTCATTGAGGGTCACGTAAAATTCCTGGCCGACGTTATTACGAACGACCACCAGCCGATTGACGCCTGCGGGAAGGTGGTTGAGTTGGAAACGGCCGTAAGCAGCAAGCCATATTCCGCCAAACCCTGACCTTCTTCATTAAATAATGCAAAATGATTCAACATGATTTTCATCATCCTCGAACCAGCGAGAAACGAGACCGCTGTTTCCGCTGGGTAGCGGCGAATAGCTGCAAACGCTCATTCAGGCGATGCCAGGCCGCGCTAGGGGCAGCTGGGGCAATACTTTGGTGCGTTTCTTTACTGAGACGGAAACAAAAATCTTCCAGCAGTTCCGCAATAGGGTCTTCTGGTATTTCATGCAGCAGGGGCACACCCTGGTTAATAGCTCGCAGAAAGCGTCGGCCCCCGTAAGGTATCACCAGTTGGATGGGTGCATGAAGTGCGGATTCAATGGCATCATGGGCCAATCCGTCTCGCTCGAACGTCCAATTCAGCACGACCTTGATCTTTTCTTCCGGATAGTTGAGTTGTTTATATGTTTCCAGCGCAATAGAGGCTGCCCGTACCGAAGCAATTTCCGGTGCTGTAACGAGCAAAATATAGTCGGCTGCTTCCAGCACTTCAAGGGTTAGTGAGGAAAAATTGTGGGGCAGATCGGCGACAATATAATCGTATCGATTTTTCAAGAATTTAAGGGCAATATCAAAATGGGAAGCAGTCACACCTTCGGCATCAGACGGCAGTTTGGGGGAGGCAATCAGATGCAAGCCACTGTCATGCTGGCGGGTAATGGCGGACAGCGTGTTCACGTCTAGCTCCTCAGGTGGGATCATGTTCAAATCTGCCCAGGTGCGTTTGACCGGCATATTCAGCATCATTGCCTGCTGGCCTGCGTTTGGCACCATGTCCATAAGCAGCGTGGCGTTTTGCCACAGGCTGCGCAGCCCCACTGCCAAATTGCTTGCCAAAGAAGAGGTGCCAATACCGCCGCGCAGGCTGTGTACAGCAATCATCCGACCCTGATCAGATTGGGATAACGTTTGCGCCTGAGCCGCCTCCAACGCCTTGGCGCGTCGTAGCAGCACGGTTAGCCTGGCAGCTAGCTCAGCAGCGGCAAATGGTTTGCAAACGTAATCATCTGCGCCAGCTTCAAACGCCGCCAGCTTTTCTTGCAGATCAGATTCGCCAGTGAGTACCAGAATTGGAATATGGGCCAGCTCTGGCTCGCGGCGCAGTCGCCGGGTTACTTCAAAACCGTCAATGCCAGGCATCATTTTGTCTACGATGACGGCATCTGGCCGAATAGATTTGATGCGCTTGAGCGCTTCTAAGCCATCTTCCGTTTCAACGACTTCATAATTGAGATCGGAGAGTGCTTTTTTTACGACTCGTCTAATCAATCGGTCATCGTCAATTACAAGAACTCTAACCATTGGATTCCTCTTTTTAGCCAAAGATGGACTGGTTGGGATTGTAAAAACCAAAAAGAAATCGCGCTTCGTTTTTCAAAATAGTTTCTGTGGTTTGCTACAAACCCTTCATAAAAATATTATAAAATGGAAGGGGGATCATCGCAGTCACCAGACAGTACCATGTTGCCTTAGTCGGCAATCGCTTTTGTCCTATGACCAGAGAGCTACGTGGTTTAAATGAGGGTTTGGCGAATTGGGGCAAAAGAGTGGCGGTGCTGCGTGCAGGGGCCATGTTGGGTGATGGCGTCGCGGTGCTGTTCGGTGCCATACCCTTTGTGTTGGGCAAAGCCATAGAGGGGGAATTGGGCGTCTAATGACACCATGATCCGGTCGCGGGTAACTTTAGCCAGGATGGAGGCAGCGGCAATGCTGAGGCTTTTGCTATCGCCGCGCACGATTGATTTTTGGGGAATGTTGAGCTGCGGCAGGCGGATACGGCCGTCAATCAGCAAAAATTGGGGTGCAGGGGTGAGTTGGGAAACGGCCGTTGCCATTGCCAAACGGTTGGCAGGCAAAATGCCTATCTCATCTATTATCGAGGCAGGCTGCTGGCCGATGCCGAAAGCGAGGGCGTGTTGGCAAATAAGGCCGAAGAGAACTTCTCGTTTTTTGGCGGAAAGCTGCTTGGAGTCATTCACGCCGCTAAGAACGGTTTCAATCTGCCCATCCAACGGCAAAATAACGGCCGCAGCCACCACCGGGCCAGCCAGTGCGCCACGCCCCGCCTCGTCGATGCCTGCGATGTAGCTGAACTGGTGTTGTTGGGAAACGGCCGTTTCCAGCCCTAAATTAGCCATGAGTTTGCGTCGGAGGACTGGCAGTCCTCTTTTAACTGGAACTTCAATTACTTTTAGAAGGACTGCCAGTCCTGTTGAGTTATTTCGGCGTGGGGTGGGGTTTGCCCGTAGCTTGTCGTTTTTCCTGGCGTGAGTAGACGCCGGTTAGCAAATTCCAGCGGATTTTCACAGCTTCCCAAAAAGTGCCCAGGTAGCCAGCCAGCGTCACATGCGTGCCTTCGGCATCGTGCCAGTTGGCGGGAATGACGTGGATTTTGTGGCCGAAGCGGCGGGCCAAGGCCAATGCTTCCATGTCGAAACCCCAGCGGTTAATCTGCGAAATTGCGAAGATTTGCTCGGCGGCGGCAGCGCGGAATGCCTTGAAACCACATTGCGTGTCCCAAATGCCGGGCACAGCCATGATTTGTACAAACAGGTTGCCAGAGTTGCCCAGTACGCGCTTGAGGAAGGGCTGCGGTTTAGCCTGCACCGCGCCTTGTGCATCCTTCCTATCTCGTGAGCAAATCACGACGTTAGCACCTTTGTCAAAGATAGGTTTCATTTGGTCAAAATGGCTCATGTCGGTGGAGTTGTCGGCATCGGTGAAGAGGCGAATGTCGCCACGGGCCGCCAGCATTCCCTGGCGCACGGTGAATCCTTTGCCCCGGTTTTGCTTACGGTCAATCCAGCGAATCTGTTCCTTGCCATTAGCAAACTGTTCTATGACGCTGACGGTACCGTCCGTGACGCCATCTAGCACGATGAGCAGTTCCCAGCTAAATGGTTGGGCAGTGAGATAGGTGTGTACGGCCGTTAGCGTCTGACCGATGCGCTTTTCCTCGTTGTAGGCTGGGATTATCACAGATAAATACGGTTTCATTTGCTCTTCCAGTTCCTTCGTCATCAGGGGAGCAATGTTACCCGTCGGCAGGGGTCTCGTCAACCGGGGTGAGTACGGCCGTCAGGGAATCGTCATCTACCCGTCGAAGAGCCTGAACGTGGCGGCGTTTGGGCCACATTTTGAAGATGCCCCACAATCCGGCAAGCTGGCCGCGCAGGCGGGCGCGTGCGGCCTCACCTCGCCAGGCACGCAGGGCATCGCGGGTAATCTTTAGCTGGGCTTTGAGGACGGTGCGCCAATGGCGGCGCAGCAGGGTGGTGGGGTAATTTTTCCAGATGAGGTAGAGGAAGTTACGGCCGTCGTAATAACTGCCTGTGACCGACCCGCCCGTGGCCTTAAGTTTGTGGTAGACGACGGCTGTCGGCACATACAGCACCTGCCAACCCGCTAACTGCGCCCGCCAGCCCATGTCCACATCTTCGCAGCTAAAGAAGAAATCGTCGTCCAGAAAGCCAATTTCTTCCAGCATTGTCCGCCTATATGCAGATGAGCCGCCGCAGGCACTAAAAACTGGCTCGATTTGATCGAACTGACCCACATCTTTTTGCCAAACGCCACGGTTGCCGGGAATGCCGTCCACCCGATAAAAATCCCCGGCGGTGTGAAAAGTGTCCCGCTGGTCGAACAGCAGCATTTTGCTAGCCACCATGCCCACCTGCGGATGTTGCTCAAACGCCCCCCAAACTTCGCGTAGCCAGTTTGACTCAACTTCGGTGTCGTTGTTCAGCAGGATGACAATCTCGCCGGAAGAGGCTTGCCACCCGGCGTTGCAAGCCCCCGTAAACCCCCGATTTTGCCCTAGCTCAACCAGCGTCACCTCTGGGAACTGCACGCGCACGTACGCCTGGGTGCCATCAGTAGAGCCGTTGTCGACTAGCAGCACTTCAAAATCGGTGAACGTTTGCTGGCGCAGCGAACTCAAGCAGGCATCCAGATGGTGACGGCCGTTCAGGTGGGGAATGATGATGGATATTTTTGCCATTGTTTAGACCAAGGTAAAAAATGGGATTTTATGGGGAACGGCCGTTTCCATCAAAAATGCACACCGGTAGGGGCAAGGCAGGCGGCCACGATCTCCCAAATTTCGCTGCCTGAATCTCCCCACCTGTCTCGCCTATTCGTATTGCAAACCAATTTTTTATTGTGGCAACAGGGCGAGATGCTTGCTTGTGTGTCTACGCCCGTGCTGATTTATTGGCGGCCTTTAGTTTAGAGAGCTGGTTCTTGAAGTCCTGCTCACAGTCGGGACAAAGCCCGTGACTAAAGTCTACTTCTGCGTGATCGCGAATATACACTTCAACTTGATGCCAATAGCCAGCATCGTCACGGATTTTTTTGCAGGTTGCACAAATGGGCAGCAAGCCATGCAATGTTTTGGCTTTGGCTAATGCTTGTTGCAGTTCAATAACCAGCTTGGCATTTTTTTGCTCAGCCTCATCAATTTGTACCAGAAGCCCGATAAAAAGATAGGACATGACAGGGGCTATAAACAAGGGAACCATGGCGGCAATGAACACATTGGTGAGCAAATTGCTGTCATTGCCACTGATAAGCCAAATTATCAATCGTATGCCTACAGAAACCAGCATGGAAGTGGTGGTTATCAAGATTCCAGTGCGAACGACGCCCATCTTGTGTATGAAGTGACGAAATTGATTGTAGTCGTTTCTTTTGTGTAACATGCGATTTTGGTTTTTACTCTCTGTGATTTTCTCA
This sequence comes from Candidatus Leptofilum sp., assembly GCF_965223285.1. Taxonomy (GTDB): domain Bacteria; phylum Chloroflexota; class Anaerolineae; order Promineifilales; family Promineifilaceae; genus Leptofilum. Next base: position 4,973,831 of record NZ_OZ244997.1, read on the forward strand.
ATTATAGGTGAAAACGGCCGTTTCCTGAACAGGCAATTCTCTTCTCGCGGCTTGAAACGCTGGGAAGAAGGTCGTGGTTTAATAGTTGCTCAAGAAACGGCCGTTGTAAGATTGATTGCTGATGAACTGCGCTAAAATAAGGGCATGATTGATTTCTGGAAGCGCAAACCACTCATCTGGATTGGGGTTGCCTTGGGTGTGTTGCTGGTTGCCTTGCAAGGATGGCGCTGGGTGCAGTTTGAAGCGGCCGTTTGGCAAGCAGGGGCTGGCAACGCCGCCCTCAACGAGCGGCTGACGATGGACCCCATTGGCAACACGCTCGCCATTATTGCCCTGGTAAGCATGGTATGCGTTGTCCTTCTCACCGTCTACCGGCTACACACACAGGCCACCATTCCTGTCACTGGCTGGTGGGCGATTCCGCTGTTGTCAATGATTGGTTTGGGCATCATGCTATATTTGTCGTCCATCCCAGAAACAACCATTTGCTACCCCAGCGGTGCCTGCCAAATTATCCAGCAAAGCGAGTATGGCGAAATATTGAATGTGCCAGTAGGCATTTGGGGAGCTTTGGGCTACTTTGCCATTTTGGCTACCTGGAGTGCCAGTTTGATTGGCTCTTTTCGGCTGCTGCAAATTATCCCTTGGGTGCTGTTGGCACTGACGTTGCTTGGCGTTCTGTTTTCGCTCTACTTCACCTTTTTGGAGCCATTTGTCATTGGGGCAACCTGTCCGTGGTGCCTCACTTCTGCCATCTTAATGACCATCTTGTTTTGGTTGAGTGCCGAAACGGTGCAAAGTTTGCGCTTGGAGCAAGCTCTTTACGGGTAACTTAACGACCCTCTTTTCTTAATCTTTCTCGTTCAATAAGGAAACGTCATTATGACCAAAGGCGAAATTGAACGGCCGTATCTCGCCACGCTTTATTTGGCCAAACGAAAATAGGGATTTATCGCCAAAATCCTATGCATTTTCCACAACGGCCGTTCGTATCTTTGTTTCACTGGTGAGGGTACGGTGCACGGGGCAGCGGTCGGCAATCTCCGCCAAGCGCGAAATTTGAGTTTCGTCTAAATCTCCTTCAAAGCTAATGTCACACTCAATGATGTCCACTTTCTTTTTGCCCTGCGTTTCACAATCTTCGCATTCATCGGCAGAGAGTTTGCGATGGTTGAGGGTGATGGTAACGGTTTCTACGGGCCACTCTTTGCGGCGGGCGTATAGGTGGACGGTCATCACCTTGCAGGCGGCCAGGGAACTGAGCAGTAAGTCGTACGGGCTGGGGCCTTGGTCGTCGCCCCCATCGCGGAGCGGCTCATCAGCCAGGAGTGTGTGGTTGCTGGCCTGGATTTCAACTTGGAGGTTTTTGAGGCTGCGGGCGGTTACGGTCATGAAGATGTCTCCTTGCAACTTATTTCAATTTTGTCAGGTTTTGGGCAGCGGCCGTATCCAATAACCAGGTGAGCGTGCCGTGGGTAGGCTGGATACGCTGGGCGGGCAGTTGCTCTGGCTGGCTGCGGCCGTAAAGCACTTTTTGTAGCGTTTCTGCTTTGCTGCCACCACTGACCAAAAAGATGATGTGGCGGGCGTGGTTGATAACGGTGGGGGTGAGGCTGATCCGGTGGGCCGGACGGCCGTCATAATCCGTAATTACGCCAACAACCCATTCCGGCATTGCCACGGGCGAATTGGGGAAGAGCGAGGCGGTGTGGCCATCGCTGCCCATCCCTAGCAAAACAACATCGAAGATGGGTATGGCACTGCCTGTGGTTATGGCTTGGAGCTGATTGATGTAGTCGGCAACGGCCGTTTCCATGACCCATTCCCCTCTTGCCCTATGAATATTCTCATTGGGAATAGGCACCTTTTTGAGCAATAGCTCGTTAATCTGCCCAAAATTGCTGCCCGGATCGTTTGGCGGCACCAGTCGCTCATCACCCCAGTAGAGATGGGTTTGTTGCCAGGGCATTTGTTGGCGATACGGCCGTTCCCCCAAAAGTGTATAAATGCCTGCCGGGGTTCCCCCACCAGAGAGTGCCAAGTTGAAACGGCCGTGTTGTGCCACCGCTGCCTGCGCGAGGGCCGTTAGGTACTGTGCGCCAAATTGGTTAAACGCTTCCGGGCCATCTAGGACGTGGAGCGTGAACGCTTTCGTGAACGGCTTAGACATCCAGCAAATCCATGCCCGCCCAAGCCGCGCCCAACAGAGCCACTTGCGGATTGCAAATCACATGCACGGGCATCCCCAACAGTAAGCCCGTAAAGCGGCCTTTGTCCCCGAACTCAGCCATGAACCGCTCAGTTTGCAGCAAGTTGAGCAAGCGGGGCGGAATGCCACCACCCAAATAAACACCACCCGTGGCCAACACACTCAAAGCCATGTTGCTTGCCTCGGCAGCCAAGATGTCCACAAAAAGCTGTACCGTTGCCGTGCAAATATCAGCCGTTTTGGCCAGCCCGGCCTCAACGATGATGGGTGTAGGGTCATCGGCCTGTTTGATTTGCTCCCGCAGCCAATCTGGTTCCTGGTAACGGCCGTCTTGCTGCCAAAAATCGTACAGATTGGGAATGCCGCTGCCAGAGCAGACGCGCTCGAAGCTGACGTGATCAAACTTCTGCTCTAAATAGGCTTGTAACGCCCGCTGATCAGCGTTGGTGGGCGCAAAAGAGGTGTGGCCACCTTCGGAGGGGTGGGCTTGGTAACGCTGCCCATCCCAAATGAGGAACGCTTCGCCTAGCCCGGTGCCGGGAGCAATAACGGCAATGGCACCACCTGCCTCGGCCTGGCCTTCATTAATGGTTGCCAGATCGTCGGCTTGCAGATGCGGCACGGCGTTGGCGATTGATTCCAGATCATTGAGCAGCTCCACGTGTTCAATGCCAAAGGTTTGGCCAATGTTGGCGGCATCAATCATCCAGGGAAGGTTGGTGATTTGGGAACGGCCGTTCACCACGGGGCCGGCCACGCCAAAGCTGGCCGCTTCTATCTCCACGGCCTTGTCTTGCAAAAATTGGGCGATGATCGCTTCTAACGAAGCGAAACGGCCGCTAGGAAACGTCTGTAAATGTAAAGCATGCAATGATTCCACAGAATCGGCCGTGGAAAAAAGAGCCAACACCGTTTTGGTGCCACCAATATCGCCTGCTAGTAACATTGTTTTACCTCTAAGATTCTACCTGGACGCGGCCCCAGAACGAGACGTAATCCTTGGCATTGCTGGCTGCATCTCCAGATAGTTTTGTCATCTTGTTTTCTCCTTAAATTTCAAAATTGTCAGAGCCTTTGCAGTCGATGATTCAATCCTCAGAGTGCGTTTCCTCTGCGGCGGTTTTTAATCGATTCATACTTGTAAAAGGGAGCGTTTTTCAGGAAGTGGGGGTGTTGCTGCTTACGCTTCGGCATCGGCCGTTTTTAGGATTTGCAGCAGCATTTCAAACTCATCACGACAGTCGGGGCACATATCCAGGTGATTTTGGACCATCGGCATCAGTTTTTTGGCTTCTTCGTCGTCCGCCACTAGCTCAACATATTCATCCAGCAAGGCATATGCCTCATCACATGAGTAGCTGCCTTCCATCGTCTTTTCCAGACGATGCATCAGGTCTACCATATTTTGCTGATTCAGGGCAGGAACGGCCGTCTCGCCAGCGGCGGGATCATGAGGTTGGTTCATAACTGGGTTTGATCTACTAAATAGATTCTTGATCTGGTTCCAAATAGACATGGTTACTTTACTAAGATGTTGCTTTTCGTTCTTGCCTTATTTGATGGTCTTGCTCGTGCACTTCTTACCTGCTGCAAAAAACTTGTTGCCTTCAAGAAGTTTTTAGTCGAAAACCTGCAAAATATCTCCTGGTGTGTAACCATCTTTCGCCAGGCTTTTCTTTAATTTGACTCTGGCATCATGCAGGAGTTTGTAGACGGCGTTTGGCTTCATTTCTAGTGCTTGGGCAATCTGATTGGTTGTTTTGCCATTAATAACAGAGTCAACGAGGGCGGTTCTTTGCCGCTCAGTCAAATTTTTATCTATGAGATTTTGTATGTAACCGAGTAACTCAGTGCGGGCGGTGCGATTTTCTGGGCTGGGGGCTTGGTCAGCGACAAAACTAGGGGTGTAGTCACCGCCACCATCTGACTCTGTGAGGCTGTCTAAGGAGCTATCTTGCCACCGTTTGCGGCGCAGCTCTGTTAAGGCCACTGAGACAGCGATTTTATGTGCCCAGGTGGTAAATTTGCTGCGCCCGGCAAAGCTGTCCAGATTATCCAGCACTTTTAGGGCCGCTTCCTGGGCAAAATCGTCGGCCTGGGTGTGAAACTCTGGGGCAGAGGTGTTGACTCTGGCGAGTAATCCGCGTCTGAGTCCGTTTGTCAAAATCAGGCTGAGATCAGCAACGGCCGTATCGTAATTAGGGTGCTCTGGCTGAAGTTCAGCCAGCCATTGGTCATTGGTTCGTTTAGTAGTCACGCATTTTATTATACCGAAATTTCATGGTTGTGGCTGGTAGCAAACCGGTTTTTAGCTATGATTAAGTGCACATCCAATTAGAGGCACTGTTGCCCAAATGTTGCCAACGAGGTGCACGACATTACGGAGAAGGTAAGATGAGTGAACAACAAACGACAAATGCCCAAATCATCATGTACACCACCAGGTGGTGTTCAGATTGTCATCGGGCAAAATATCTGCTGGATGAGTATGGCGTTTCCTATACTAATATTGATGTGGAAGCGGATTCGGAAGGGTTGGCATTTGTGAAGCAGGTCAATCAGGGTCACCGGGTGGTGCCCACTATTGTTTTTCCTGATGGCAGCATCTTGGTGGAGCCAAGTAACCGCCAACTGGCAGACAAGGTGGGGCTGGAACTGTAATTGCCGTTTTGAGAAACATTTAGCATGCTACAAACCAACTGTAAATTGCCTGCAATATATGCCCAAAACGGTGTGTTTCTCATCTTGCTTCAATGCAAAAGGCAGGTGTATTGCATATAATAGCTGTACTTACATTTTAGCTGTTACTATCATGTGCCGTAATAGCTGCTCCCCTCATCGTGTTGGCACCTGGAGTTCCCGACCGACTTTCAGTAGATGGTATAGCTCAGTAGTTTGCAGGAGATATGTCTGATATGAAAAAGTCAATGTCGATCCAAAAATTCAACGAATTGTTACAAACTGGTAAAAGTGAAGATTCTTTACTGGCCTCCCTACGTCAATTGACCAAAGTATCTAACCATAAGGAGTTGTCTGCCTTGCGTAAGCCAGATGCCTGGGGTTGGTATTGGGATTGGGGACCAGGATAGGCTCTTCTTAGATTTTCCCCTCAATTTTTGTGCATTGTGTGCAGAGGTCGGCTGCATACAATCATTATCTATCTTTTCTATCTAATCCCCGGAATATTCTCCAATTAATTCTTTGGTTTCGGCCAAAGATGTTCTGCTTTGCAAAGGCAGTAAAAAGATGATCGATGTGGCAGAGGTTCAAGCTACTTTTTTGCGGCAGCCAGAGGTGGCTGCATGGCCAGCCATGCAGAATGTGTGGCGTCATTATGATAAAAATCCTGGGTCTTGGCGTCTGCCCGAACTGTCTTGCAGAGCTGTGGGGGGGGATGTACAGCAATTGGTGCCGTTGGTAACGGCCGTTGCTTGCTGTTACATAAGCATTGTTTTGGTTGACGATATTTTGGACGATGATCCCAAGGGTTTGTACCAAACGTTGGGGGAAGGCGTATCGGCAAATCTGGCACTGGCATTTCAGGCATTGTCGTACCACCTTGTGCAAGAGATGACGGGGCCGAACATCCCGTTAATGCTGGCAGAACTTATTCATCTAAACTTGAAAACCGCACAGGGGCAACATTTAGATGTTCAGGATGTGCTGAGTGAAGCGCATTATTGGGCAACGGTGGAAGCGAAGAGTACGCCGTATTATCAAGCCGGGTTTTATTTGGGGGCGTTGGCTGGAGGTGCCGATACGGCCGTTGCCCGCCAACTGCGCCAGTTTGGCCAGCTTATTGGCAAGCTCATTCAGGTGAGTGACGATTTGGCTGATGTGTACCGAGCACCAGCCAGCCCCGACTGGCAACGGAGTGGGGGCAATTTGGCAATTTTGTATGCGCGGGTGGCAGACCATCCAGACCGTGCCAGATTTGAAGCATTGTTGCCCAATATCAACCAGCCAGACGTGTTGGAAGAGGCCCAACAGATTTTGTTGCAGAGCGGTGCGGCCAGCTACTGTGTGTACCACATGGTGCAAATCGCGCAGGAGGCACGCGCCATCTTGGATGCCTGCAATTTAGAGCAGCCAATGTTGTTACAGCAATTCTTGTCTGAACGCGTGGTGCATCTGTTTGAGCTGCTAGAAGAAAACAAAATGCCGCTACCGAAGGAGCTGGCAGCGGCTTTGCTGGTTTAGATCAAGCATATTTGGCGAGATTATTCTTCGCTGACAGAGGTAAAGCGGTAGCCTGTGCCACGCTCAGCCACAATGTAAGTAGGTTCGTTGGGATTGACCTCAATTTTGCGACGCAGCCGGTGAACGTGAACGTGCAGACGGTCTTCTTGTGCTTCCTCCATGGGCCAGATGCGGTTTAGTAGAAAGTCTGTGGTGACAATGCGGCCAGAGTTGCGCACGAGAATGTAAAGCAGCTTCGTTTCAGTGGGGGTCAGCGAAACGGGGTCTCCTTCCACCAGTGCCTCACGATTGGGGAAATTGACCATCAGGCGATCATCAATGCGGGTTGTGGATTCTAAGGTGTAGTTGTAATCTCCCATGCGGCGCAGCACGCGGCCCACGCGTGCTTTTAGCTCCTCTGGGTTAAATGGCTTCACGATATAATCTTCGGCGTACTGTTCCAACCCTTCGATGATGGTTTCTTCGGTATTTACGGCCGTTAGCATAATAATCGGCATGTCGCTAAATTCCCGCACCGCATGGCAAAATTCAAAACCACTCATCACAGGCATATGCAGGTCTACAATGGCCAGATGAGGCATACCATGACGATTGATTAACTTGAGGGCATCCTGGCCAGAAGCGGCCGTCATTACCTGATAACCGGCCTGCTCCAGCGTATGCTGCACAATCCGCAGCGTAAAGGCGTTGTCGTCTACAGCAATAATTTTTTGTGATTCAATGGGCGAGTCAAGCATAGGGCGTCTTCTTTTATTTTGGTATTTTGAACTTTTGAATTGGTGTTGGATGTTGGTAAATGGTCGGTATTGTTAGCTGGGATGACTCCCTTACAAGCTGTAAGATTTGAGCAAGTATAACTGAATACGGCCGTAAGATAAAGTGAAAAAAAGCGTGAATAGCACCAATTTGGGCGAATTTGCTGCTTCAAAAGTGTCAGCTTGAGGCCAAAGAAATGATGCTGGTAAGTCTAAAATCAGTTTGCCAAATCTGGGCTAAAAATTGCCCCTCACCTCTTTTCTGTTAGAATTTTATACCTTTATTTACCTTTGCTCATGTTATCTGCATGTGTTATAACAGAGATGGTAAATGGGATATATTTCACAAATAGTTTGTGAACATTAAAAGGCAATGTCTACAGGAACCCGCAGGCAGCGAAATTGATACAAATTTACACTGCTTTGCCGGGTTTTTGTTATCGGCTGAATACCGGCTAAAAATGTTGAAAAACGGCCGTGTCCAAATCGCCATTTTTATTTCAACACCCTGTTTTAGCATCGCGTAATGGTTTGCATTTAGAAACAAGCACAGCTTGATTCACACCAAACCTGCCCATCTTATCGAGTGGAGGAAGAACACCCGTGCAAAGTGAGTGGCAATTTATTGTCTTGTTTGTGGTAATAGCTCCCCTATTAGCGGTAGCACCGATCCTCATCAATTGGCTTCTTGGCCCTAAAAAGCCCAACCCTATTAAGCAGCAAACCTATGAATGTGGCGTAGAAACCGTAGGAGATGCTTGGGTCCAGTTCAAGGTTCAATACTATATCTACGCTCTGGTTTTCGTTATCTTCGACATTGAGGCAGTCTTCCTGTTCCCAATCGCTGCCGCCTATGACCAGCTCGGCCTGTTTGCAATTGGTGCAGCCATCTTGTTTATTGTCTTGTTGGCCGATGGGTTGCTTTATGCCTGGGGTCGTGGCGTTTTGGAATGGATTTAAAGGGATTAGCACATGAGCTTTAACATTTTAGAGTTTATTTCAAGCATTTTTGATCTTACCGCTGGCGAATATTTGGCTAATGTTTGGGGAACCGACCCCTGGGTAAGCATTGTGCTAGACATCTTAGGCATTTTGATTGTAGCTACCATCCCACTGGTTTCTGTTTTCTTTGTAGGTTTGGCAGAACGTAAAGTATTGGCTCGTATGCAAGATCGTATCGGCCCGAACCGGGTTGGCGGTAAATATGGTTTGCTGCAAATGTTTGCTGACGTGGTCAAGATGCTTACCAAAGAGTTGCTCGTGCCTGCCGGGGCAGACAAACCCGCTTATTTTTTGGCTCCGATTTTGGGTTTGGCTACCTCAGCTCTGTTGTTTGCCGTGGTACCTTTTGCCCCTGGTGTTATTGGCACAGATTTAAGCATAGGCATTTTTTACATACTTGCTATTAGTTCAGTATCTGTCGTAGCTATTTTGCTAGCGGGGTGGGGATCTAACAACAAGTACGCGCTGTTAGGTGCTTTTCGTGCTGTGGCTCAATTGGTGAGCTACGAAGTGCCAATGATTCTCTCGCTGCTGGTGCCAATCATTTTGGCAAGGTCTTTGTCTACGACACAGTTGGTAGAGGCACAGGCAATCCCTTTTATCATCTTTGCCCCGATTTCCGCCCTAATTTTCTTTGTTTCCGCATTGGCAGAAACTGGACGATCTCCTTTCGACTTGCTCGAAGCTGAATCTGAAATTGTGGCTGGATTCCACACTGAATACAGCGGTATGGTGTTTGGCCTCTTTATGGCGGCCGAATATATGGCCATTATGTTTATGTGCTTCCTGTTCTCAACAGCGTTCCTGGGTGGTTATCGCTTCTTTGGATTGGAAGAGATTGTTCTGGCTAACGGTTTCCAGCTAGGTCGCCTATTAGGATTATTTATCTCTATCTTCAAAGGTGCTTTGGTTTTCTTCGTCTTTATGTGGCTACGGGCGACTTTGCCACGCCTTCGTATTGATCAACTGTTGAACTTCAACTGGAAATTCATGGTCCCGCTGACGCTGGTTATATTGCTGGCGGTAGCATTGCTGGACCGTCTGGTGCTCGATTTGGTTCCGGGCATTACGGAAGGTAGCTGGGTGAGAGCGGCCGTTCACCTGGTGAGTAACCTAATCATCGGGTTTGCTGGCCTGGAAGTGCTGCGTCGGGCGGCGCGTCGTCAGCGTAAGATGCACAATACGGCGAGTCCGATATTGGCAGTAGCAGAGAATGAGGGCGATCCCATTACAGTTGAGGAAGAAGTGGGGCCTGCTCATGACCATCATCATGAGCCGGTACCTGCACATTAAATTTTCAGTTGGTGGTGTGTTCCTTGTGGCACACCATTAAACTTTATGCCTTCATCAGGAGTAGGCTAGTGACGCTTGAGCAAGTTAGTTTTATTTTAGTTAGTTTATTGACAGTTGGGACCGGGATTGTGGTGGTCACGAACCGCAATCTGTTTCACGCTGCCCTGGCAATGATGGCTTCATTTTTAGGTGTTGCCGGGCTGTATATTTTGCTAGACGCTGGGTTTTTGGCGGCTGCACAGCTTTTGGTGTACATCGGTGCCATCTCGATTTTGATCATTTTTGCCATCATGTTAACCCGCCGGATGATGCAGGCTCGCGAAGCCCCTTTTAATTCGCAAGCTGGGCTGGGTTTGCTGACGGCCGTTGGCACATTTGCTTTACTCGCCTCGGTCATTGTGCGCTGGTGGGGTTTTGAAACCGTCACCGGTCGCCCTGAAGTGCCGGACAGCGTGTTGCAAGGTGCGGTTGCTGCCTTGGGTGAAGCCTTTGTAAGCCCGAGCGGGTACGTCATTCCTTTTATCGCGGCCTCTGTGTTGTTGTTGGCTGCCCTCATTGGTGCTATTTATGTTGCCTGGCCAGCAGAATATTCGGAGGATGAAGCATGATTCCATTATCTTGGTACCTCCTGGTGGCTGCCTTGCTCTTTTGCGTGGGGCTATATGGCGTTGTGGCTCGCCGAAATGCGGTGGCCATTTTGATGTCGGTTGAGCTCATGCTCAATGCTGTGAACATCAACCTGGTTGCATTCTGGCGTTACGGCTCCGTATTGAACCCGGGTGCACCCCCGATTGGTTGGGCTTGGACTATTTTTGTACTGACGGTGGCTGCGGCAGAAGCGGCCGTTGGCCTAGCACTCATCATATCAATTTACCGCCGCCGAGATTCAGTCATCGCGGAAGAGTTGGATTTGCTAAAGAACTAATTCAGTTTTCAGTAATCAGTAAACCGTTTTTACTGATTACCAATAACCGAAACAACGGGAAGAGTTTCACCTTATGTCTCAAGAAACATTACAAACTTTAACTTGGCTGATTCCTGTTGGCCCCCTGCTGGTGTTTTTCCTGATTGTGCTTTTTACCAAGAATAACCGCACATTAAGCTGGGGATTGGCCTGGGCTGGCGTCATTGGTGCGTTGGTGCTTAGCTGGACGATTGCCTTTCATATGATTGGCATTTACCTGAACGATGACATTACCCACCCACATGAGCTGTTAGAACATCCGGTGCAGATATCCAGCACGGTTGATTGGCTACCGATTGGGGATTTTGCCGAGGGTACCTGGCTGGAATTAGGTGTATCGGTGGATCCGTTAACGGCCGTAATGCTCCTCATGGTTCCCTTTGCTGTATTTATGATTTTTATTTACAGCGTTGGTTACCACAATTATGGCAATCCGCGGGGCACCGTGCGGGGCGTACCGAATCATGGCAAAGAAGAGCCGATGTTCTCCCGCTTCTTTGCCCTTATGAGCCTTTTTGCAGGGGCGATGTTGCTGTTGGTTGTATCAGACAACCTGCTCTTGCTTTTCATTGGCTGGGAGATCATGGGCTTCTGTTCCTACTCGCTCATTGGATTTTGGTACGCGCGTGATTACCATTTGGAGCCCGGCGACATTCCCCACATCTCCCCCAGGCGGGCCGCAATTAAAGCGTTTATGACCACCCGCGTTGCCGACGTGGTGATGCTGTTAGGTATCGTTTTCTTCTACCGCACCTTTGGCACGCTGAATTTTAGCGAAGCATTGAGTGCGCACAGCTTGGAACATGCAGCTATGGAAATTGGCGTGGGCTTGTTGGGCGTGATGGCGTTGCTCATCTTCACTGGCACTGTTGGTAAATCGGCGCAGTTCCCCTTGCATGTTTGGTTGCCAGACGCCATGGAAGGCCCTACGCCTGTTAGTGCTACCATCCATGCGGCCGCAATGGTTTCTGCGGGCGTTTATCTCATTGTCCGTATTTTCCCGCTCATCTCTGTAGCCATCGAAGGCACGGGGGCTGGTTGGGTGATTGCCGGCATTGGTGCCTTTACGGCATTTATGGCTGCGACAATAGCCGTGGCCCAAAACGACGTGAAGGGTGTGCTGGCTTACTCTACGATTTCTCAGCTTGGCTTCATGGTAGCAGCCATTGGTATTGGTGCTTACATTGCGGCTGCTTTCCATCTCATTACCCATGCTTTCTTCAAGGCGTTGCTCTTCCTGGCGTCTGGTTCCGTCATTCACGGGATGGAGCATGGGGCGGAGCATGTGCATGATCACCACACCGACCCGCAGGATATGCGATACATGGGCGGCTTACGCAAAAAGATGCCGATTACGTTTTGGACATTTTTGATTGGTGGCATGTCGCTGTCTGGCTTGCCATTTATCACCGCCGGTTTTTGGTCCAAGGATGAGATTTTTGCCGATGCCTGGTTTGTTTGGGACAACGATGGCAAGATAATTGGTTTGATTGTGCTGATTATGCTGGCCTTGGCAGCATTTTTGACGGCATTTTACACCATGCGCCAGATAAGCCTTACCTTCTTGGGCAAGCCCCGCACGCCGCTGGCTGAACATGCGCATGAAAGCAATGGCTTTATGACGCTGCCGCTGGTGCTGCTGTCTATCCCGGCTATCGCAGCGGGCTGGTTTGGTATTCCTGACAATTTCCTAGGTACTGAAAAATACTCGACTTTTGTGAACACCTTTAAGCATTTCATTGGGGCAACCATTGATGAACAGATTGCTGAACTTTATGATTTGCATCTGGTGGCACACAAGATTGAGGCACTGCCCTGGAGTTGGGTGCCGTTGATTGTTTCCATTGTGGTTGCGTCGGCAGGTCTTGTTGTAGGGTATTTGATGTACGGCCGTAAACCGCTCACCAAAGACCAGCCAGACCCACTGATACGGCCGCTTGGCCCCCTACATCGCTTCTTGCAAAATAAATGGTATTGGGATGAACTTTACCAGGCAGCTCTCATTCGCCCAGCAGTTTACTTCTCTGAAGTGATTGTGTTTGAGGTGATGGATAAAGGTGTTATTGATGGCATTCTTCATCTGGTTGCCCGCGTCTTCTATGCCATTGGGCGTGGTGCCAAAGCTACCGAGGAAGCTGTCTTTGGCCGCGCTGTGGATTGGGTGAAAGACCAGTTCCTGGCCGTAACGCGAGAAGTGCGCCAACTGCAAACCGGTAAGGTGCAGGAATATGTCCTGGTTTCCGGTCTCATCGCCGCTGCGCTGGCCTTCATGATTATATTCTTGATCAATTTTGGTTGGTCGGATCAAATCATGAGTTGGTTCCAATAAGTAGGGGCTAAAAACCTTTTAGAATTAGGTATTTCACATGGATTTTATTCAAGATAACCTGCTGAATTTAACCATCTTCTTTCCTGCGCTGGCTGCGCTCATTATCTTTTTGCTGCCAGAAGATGAAAAGAATTTGATCCGCCGCTTGACGCTGGCGTTGAGCCTGGTGCCCATTGTGCTGGTGCTGCTTATGTGGTTCAACTACGATCGGGCTGCTGCGAACATCCAGTTTGAGGTGTTTACTGAATGGTTCCCCGCGATTGGTGCCAATTACCATATGGGCATTGACGGCATCAGCCTACCTCTCTTTTTGCTCACGGTCATTTTGACACCATTGGCCATATTAGCTTCTTTTAGTATCGAAGAGAAGGTGCGAATGTACATGGTGCTGTTCCTCATTATGGAAACAGCCATGCTGGGTTTATTTGCCTCGCTCGATTTGATGATTTTCTTCGTCTTCTGGGAGTTTGGCTTGGTGCCGATGTATTTCCTCATCAAGCTGTGGGGCGGTAAAGATAGGGATTACGCTTCATTTAAGTTCTTTATCTATACGATGGCCGGTAGTTTAGGCTTATTGCTTTCTATCCAGGTGATTGGTTTGTCGATGGGAACGTTTGACATCCCGACGCTTATGGATATTTGGGTCAATACCACTAGCGGCACGTTGGCTGGCACGGGTTTGGATGTAGGGGTTGTGAAGGCAGTGGCTTACTGGGCATTCTTCATTGCCTTTGCCATCAAAGTGCCTATTTGGCCGTTCCACACTTGGTTGCCAGATGCCCACACGCAGGCACCGACGGCCGGATCGATGATTTTGGCAGGTGTTTTGCTGAAGCTGGGTGCTTATGGCTTTGTGCGGCTCGTTATTCCGCTGTTCCCGCAGCAGGCAAACCAAACGGCCGTTATCCTGGCGTGGCTCGGTGCAGCAAGTATCGTACTCGGTGGGTTTGCCGCTTTCGGGCAGTGGGACTTCAAACGGTTGGTCGCTTACTCATCCATTAACCATATGGGGTTTGTGGTGCTGGGTATTGCGGTGATGGCCTTTGCCTACGGCCGTTCCTTTGCCGACCCCGCCGCCAGCACCGATGCGATTATGGCCACCAGCGGTGCCGTCTTCCAGATGGTGAACCACGGGCTTTCGGCCGCAGGCATGTTCTTCCTCGTTGGCGTCATCTACGACAGAGCCCATACGCGAGACTTGAAGGAGTTTGGCGGTATCTGGACGATCATGCCCGTCTTTGGCACGATTTTGATTTTTACCAGCATGGCTTCACTTGGTTTGCCCGGTTTGAATGGCTTCGTCAGCGAATTTATGATTGTTCGTGGCAGTTGGAACTTCTTTACGGTTCAGCTCGCCATCTCTATGCTCGGTTTGCTGATGACTGGCGCTTACATTTTGAAAGGCATTGGCGAAACGCTGCACGGGCCTGTAAAAGAAAAATGGGCATCCCTGCCGGATATGACGCTGCGCGAACATTTAGTCATTTGGCCGCTGATGGCACTTATGCTCAGTTTAGGCATCTGGCCGCAGTGGATTTTGGTTTTTATTAACGACACGATTACGAAACTGTTCTAAATTCAAATGTGGAAAAGGTTATTCAGTCTACTACTGGCTTTAGTTGGAGCAGCTACCTTGATTTATGGTTTGCAGAATCAAGTAGCGCAATCGTTGGCTGCACCATTTGCCGAAAAGCAGTTAGAGATTGAAGGTGCAGCTACGCAGACAACTTATTTTCCGGTGATTTTTAACAACTACCGACCACCAGAATGGGAATATTTGGGTTTGGATGGTGACGTAACGGATGTGGTTTTTGACCCAGCTAACCCGCAACATGCCTTTGCTACTGTTTACCTGGACGGCTTATATGAAACCAATGATAGTGGCATGACATGGGTTAAGAATGAAACGATAACCTTTACAAATCGATTCAATGATATAGAAGTGCATCCTATTACTAGCACAACTTGGTTTGTTGCTGCGTGGTCTAACTTTGGTGTATTCCAATCGTCTAATAACGGGCAAATATGGTTGCAAATGGAAAGTTCTCCCCCCCTATTATACAGCATGGCAATCCATCCGCTTTCGCCAACTGTTATGTTTGTAGGTACAGGGAATTGGGAATTTCATGGGGGTGAAATGTACAAGTCAGTGGATGCAGGTGGGACTTGGGATATCGTTTCGCCAGTGTTTACCAATGCGTTGACCTTCGTTTTCGATTCTCTTAATCCCAATATAATTTATGCGGGAACGAGAGGCGGAGTTTGGAAGAGCGTAGATGGTGGCGAAACCTGGAACCCAGCTAAAAACGGTTTGCCAGGTCTACCCGATTGTGCTTGTGATGTGACCTCACTTGTCTTTCACCCCAATAACACGCAATGGCTTTATGCGGCGACCAGGGTAGGTGTTTATGTGAGTTATGACGGGGCTGAAAATTGGCAGCCTTTGTGGGAAGGCATTGATGCCAATGCCCTATTATTTGATCCCAATGACCCGACAAAACTCTATCTGGGTACAACCGATGCGGGAATGTATATAAGTTCCAATGATGGACTTAGCTGGACGCAGCTAGGCCTTTGTGGCTTAGGGTTTAGAGTAAATCATTTAGCACTTAATCCGTCAAACTTTAATGAGCTATGGGCAGCCACAGATAGCGGCCTTTGGCGTTGTGTGATTCATTAACTATCTTTTTCAGGAGGGTTTGTGTTTAATCGGAGGCGAGGTATGCCGATGGGCATATTGGGCGTTTTTTTGATATTTATATTGCTTAATCTTTTCCTTGTTGGAGCAACACGGGAAGGACGAGGGCGTCCGCGTGTCACACCAACGCCGCCCAATTCGCCAACAGCTACGCCACCCTCCCAAACAACCTTTCTGGGAGGGGATGCGTTAACTATACCAGCTGATATTCAGCAGCTAGAGAGGAATGAAGCTGCAGCGCGACCCACGGGCGGGCAAGCACCGGGCTGGGATCGCACCTCAGATTTTATGGTAGGGTCTGTGGCTGTAGCTATTATTTTGCCCAACTGTGACGGCACATTGGCTCCCTGTACGCAGGCAGGCTGGACGACAAATGATATAAACCATGTGGTCAACGAAATACAGATTGCCCTTGATTGGTGGGAACAGAAAGCAGCCGAAGCAGGCGTTGGTTCCCATCTCTCTTTTCAATTAACATCTGATTCTCCGCGTTTGGTGACAACTGGCTATGAACCAATAGAAATTCCCGGCGGGAACAATGTTTTATGTGGTGATGAAGGGGTATGGATTGATGATTTGATGGCCAATATGGGCTACGATGATTTCTCTGGTGGCAATACCTATTTAATGGAAGTGCGACAGTTCAACAATGATTTACGTGATCAATACGATACAGATTGGGCATTTACTATTTTTGTAGCGGATGCCAGTCATGATTCTGACGGCCTATTTGGTAATGTGAATTGTGGTGGTATTTCGTTTGGTGTCGCTGCATGGGCATATTTGGCTGGTCCATTTGTGGGTATGAATACTGTTAACAACGGATTTGGCTATAATTTTATTGATGGTGTAGCCGCCCATGAAATCGGGCATATTTTTGGAGCACCTGATGAATCTCCTAGTAATCATTGTCAAGCTCCACCAAATTTGCCTAGCTGCACCACCCCATTTGGCTATCTGGGTTTTGAAAATCAAAATTGTGGAGCAAATGTACCTTTATTTTCTTGTGGCTTATCAGAAGGTAATAGTTTAATGACATCACCACAAGGTTCTAGTACAGGCATCAATCAAAGTGTGATTCATCAATTTACTGTGGGGCATGTTGGTTGGTTTGATTCAGATGGAGACACAATACCAGACCCCATAGATACAATTCCTGTGCACACGCTGACGCCACCCACCAATCCCAATGCGGATCGTACTTTCACAGGTTCGGCCCAAGACATTCCCTGGCCTTCGGCTTTGCCAACGTCTGAATCCTGGCGACCTGCCTATCCAGATGTCACCATCAATGAGGTTGTCTCGGTGCAGTATCGTGTGGATAACGGGGGTTGGGCAGAGGCACAGCCGCAAGATGGTAGTTTTGACACCTCGCAAGAGGATTACTTTTTTGAACCTTTAATTTGTGAAAGTGGTGTGTATACAGTTGATGTGCGTGCTATAAATTCTGTAGGTAATAGCTCCACAATTATTTCTGAAACCATTAATGTTACTGCACCAGAAAATTGTTCAACGGTTAATTTGCCCCTTGTTATGAATGGCAGTGGCGGAAGTATGATGGCACCACCTTCAAACCCATTACCACCGGGTGGCTATCCGGTTCCGACACCTATGCCATCGCCAACCCCAGGCGGTTATCCGTAGACAATTTCTACAGGATTTATTTACTTTCTGATAGGATTAACGTATGGAATTTCCCTTTTTATCAATCATTACGCTGTCTCCAATAGCGGCTGCTATCATTATCCTCATGCTGCCCAAAGAGCGCGGGGAAAATGCGCGCATGTTGGCGCTGGCAGCCATGATTATCGGCCTGATTTTGTCAGCCTATGTCTACTTTTTCTACAATGCGAATCTGCCAGCGGGGGGGACGCAGTGGGAAAATACGCTGCAATTTGTCGAAGAACACGCCTGGATTCCTAGCATTGGTATCAACTACTTTTTAGGCGTTGATGGCTTAAGTGCGACGCTGGTGTTCCTGACAGCCATTGTTGGCGTGGGCGGGACGCTCATTTCTTGGAGCATTGAGGATCGGCCACGCGAATTTTTTGCTTTCTTCATGCTGTTGGTAGCGGGTGTACAAGGCGTTTTTGTGGCGGTAGATGCCTTCTTGCTCTTCTTCTTCTACGAGCTGGCTGTGCTGCCCATGTATGTCATGATTGTCATCTGGGGCTGGAAGGAGCGGCGCGAATATGCGGCCATGAAGCTGACGCTTTATCTGCTCATTGGCAGTTTTGTTTCCTTTATCGCTTTCCTGGTGTTGTACTTCCAACTGCCGGAACCCACATTTGACCTGCGGGTTTGGGCTGAGGCTGATTTTGCCACCAATTTGCAAATCATCTGGTTCTTGCCGTTGTTTTTGGGGTTTGCGGTATTGGCGGGTACTTTCCCCTTCCACAACTGGTCTCCAGATGGGCACGTGGCTGCGCCAACGGCCGTATCCATGATTCATGCCGGTGTCTTGATGAAGTTGGGTGCCTACGCTTCCATGCGCGTCGGTATCCAGATTTTGCCCGAAGGCACCGTGTACTGGATGCCCTTCATTATCTTGCTCACCCTCATTAACGTGCTGTACGGTTCCCTTATCGCCATGCGCCAGCGGGATATGAAGTACCTCATTGGTTACTCAAGCGTCAGCCACATGGGTTTAGTGGCGATGGGTTTTGCCGCCATGAACATGAATGGCTTCATCGGTGCAGGTGTGCAGATGGTGAGCCACGGCATAATGACTGCACTCTTCTTTTCTGTGGTAGGTATGGTGTATGACCGTGCCCACACCCGCAACATGGATGATCTCAGCGGGATGGCCAAAGTGCTGCCTTGGGGTGCAGTTGCCTTTATCATTGGCGGTTTGGTCTCCATGGGTATGCCGGGCCTTTCTGGCTTTGTGGCCGAATTCCCCATCTTCCTAGGGGTTTGGGAAGGCAATGGTTTGGGCCTTACGGGCACGGCCTTTGCGCTGAATCCGGCCAATTACTATCGCTGGATTGCCATTCTATCTGCACCCGCCATTGTGATTACGGCCGCATACGTCCTGCGTGCGGTTAGCAAGGTATTCTTTGGTGAGTACGATGCAGAAAAATGGCACGACATGCGCCCCAGCCTGTCAATTGACAAGTTGACGATGGCAGGGTTCGTGGTCATTTTGATTGTCATTGGCGTCTACCCTCAAATCATCGTACCGATGGTGGAGTCTGGGGTACAGCCAGTGGTGGCGCGTTTGCAAGAAGCACAACAAGCATTCACAATTTTGGACACAGTACAGGTTGGTGCTCATAACCTATGGGATGGGGCACACAATCTGATGCAATGGTTGGGAGGTGCATAAGTGAGCATAGAACCAACACTTTCCTGGTACTTGGCACTTGCCCCAGAAATTGGCCTGGCTATCTTGCTTGTGGCTGTTCAAGTTTACAGTCGTGTTTTGTCATCTGATAGACAACGTAACGTTGGCCTCATGACAGCCTGGGGTGCTTTGGTTCTCTTGTTAGGCACACTTGGGCTGTGGTTCTTTGCCGGAGAGCCGAATACACAAGCAAGCCTGGGCGAGTCGCTCATTTGGGGCGGTATGATCCGGCATGACTTGATAACGATGGTATTCAGGGTGATTTTCTTATCCGCCTTGATTACCACTAGCCTCATTTCTTTGGATGTAAAGCGATTACAGACCATTGAGTATTACGCCTTGCTCATTATGGCGACGATGGGCTTTAGCCTCATGGGGGCTTCTGCTGATCTCATCATGCTGTATATTGGCCTGGAAATGGCCAGTATTTCGTCTTACGTATTGGCTGGCTTTGCCAAGACAGAAGATCGCTCGCCTGAAGCTGGCATGAAGTATTTTGTCTACGGTGCTTTCGCAACCGGGTTGATGCTGTATGGCATGAGTCTGGTTTACGGTCTCACTGGCCAGACAAATCTATATCTCATTGGTGATATGGTTGTTCGGATTCCCACCGCTGAACTTGCTGAAAGTCAGGGCAATTTGCAAATGGTAGCTGATATTCAAAATATCAACGCCGTTTTGTTGATTGCGGCAGCAATGATTATTGTGGGGTTTGGTTTTAAGATTTCGGCCGTTCCATTCCACTTTTGGACGCCAGATGTTTATGAGGGTAGCCCAACGCCGTTTACAGCATTTGTGTCCACCGCCTCCAAAGCAGCGGGATTTGCTGTGTTTATGCGCGTATTTACCTCCGGCATGTTGAACTTTATCCCAAGTGCAACAGGGCAGCCAGGGCAGGGGACGGCGTGGTGGCCCATGTTGGTTTCCATGTGCATCATCACCATGACGATAGGTAACTTTGCGGCCATTTACCAGCGCAACATCAAGCGTCTTTTGGCTTACTCTAGTGTGGCGCAAGCGGGTTACGCCATGATCGGCTTGGTAACGTTAACGCCTGATGGCTCCGGCGCAACGATGTTCTATTTGCTGATGTACGTGTTTACCAACGTGGCTGCCTTTGGCGTGATTATCATTATCAGTAATGTGTCCAACTCGGAACAGATGGAAGATTTGTATGGCCTAAACAAGCGGTCACCATATCTAGCTTTGGTGATGCTGTTTGCGCTGCTGTCGTTGGGAGGCATTCCGCCAACGGCTGGGTTCTTGGGCAAGTTTTTCATTTTCAAAGCGGCCGTCGATGCAGGTTACTGGTGGCTGGCCATGATAGGCATTTTGAACGCTTTTGTGGCACTTTATTACTATCTGAACGTGATCAAATATATGTACTTGTACGATTCTGATCAGCAGGATGTGGCAATCCCGGTTTCCAGAGGTGCATGGGTCGGGTTGGGTGTGTCAACGGCCGCTATTATTTACTTAGGTGTGTATGCCGGGCCAGCGTTTGAATTGACCCGTGAAGCGGCCGTTTCGTTCTTTTCGCTTGTTGGGTTTGGTGGGTAACCAAACCAGAGAAAACGGAGCAATTTTGCGTTGCTCCAATGTTTGATTGTGATATAATGCGCAAGCTCGCGCATATTAATAAAAGTAAATTGTGTCTGAAAATTCGCAGTTAAACCAAACGGCCGTAATGGTTAATATGGCCAGCCAAATTGGTTGCATGATGTCTGCTGCGGCTGTCATAGTGATTGGTTTGGCTTTTGGTGCGGGCTACCTCCTGGATCGTCTCTTTGATACCGGAAATATCCTCACCATTGTTTTTTTGGTTGGCAGCTTTCCAGTGACGCTTTTTGCCATGATACAAATTGGCCTGCGTATGCAAATGCGTATGCAGCGACAGCTAGATGCTGCTAAGAAAGCCCAGACACAAGAAGAACAACTCGCACAAGAGGAAGAAAAACAAACATGAAAAAACGATATATTATTCTCTTGTTTGTTATTGGCATGATCGTCCTTTCTGCTGTGCCATTTTTGAGCCCGGTACGGCCGTTTATTCAGCTGCCGGGTGAAATATGGCCAGGGACAAAAGATTGGCCGTTTATCGGTACAGTTTTGGGCGGCATGACCAATACATTTGCTTCGGCTTTGTTCGCTTGGATCATCGTTATCATACTCGCACTTGTGTTACGAGCAGGTTCGCGAACGGCCGATGAAGTTCCCACTGGTTTTTATAACTTCTTCGAGATGCTCATCGAAGGTGCTTATAACTTTGCTGAGAATATTGCTGGCCCCAAGGTAAAAGATTTCTTCCCCTGGTTTATGTCTTTCATCTTGATCATTCTGATTACCAACTGGATGGGTTTGATTCCAGGCTGGGATAGCGTTGGTTTTTGGGAGCACAAGCCCCACTTTTTTGCTGAGCAAGAAATCAAAGTAATCGAGGACGGATTAGCTGAGGCAGAAGCTGATGGTGAAGTCGAAGATTATCTTGCAGGTTTAGAAGCGCGCTTTGGTTTCGAGATGCACCTGGAAGACGGGCACTTGAGTCATGAGACAGAAGAAGAAATTCTGCATGAGCTTGAACACGAATTTGATGAGGAAAACAAAGGAGATTTGCGCGTTGGCAGCTTACTCATTCGCAAAAGTAACGCCACAGATGATGCGGAACTAGAAGAGGACAACAAAGGCCGCCCTGTAGGGTACAGCAAAGAGGCGGCTGACTGGACGATTGTCCCCATCTTCCGCCCTGGTGCCACTGATTTGAACTATACACTTGCCTTCGCCCTCATCGCGATGGTTATGGTGCAGTATTACGGCTTCAAGTATTTGGGTGCGCGCGACTATCTGGCAAAGTTCTTCCCCTTCATAGGGAAAGGTTTTGGGGCACAGGTAGCCAAGAATCCTATTAAAGCGATTGATCCCGTGGTTGGCTTTCTTGAGCTAATCAGTGAAATTTCCAAGATTATCTCATTTGCCTTCCGTCTTTTGGGTAACTTGTTTGCCGGTATGGTGCTTCTCTTCGTCATGGCGTTCCTGTTGCCAATAGCCAACATGGCATTCTTTGGCTTGGAATTCTTTGTGGGGTTGATTCAAGCGGCCGTCTTTGGCTTGCTCATGCTCATCTTCATGGTTAGTGCAACTGAGAGCCACGGTCATGGTGACGACGATCATCATTAATATATAAAACTCAGGCTGCGGCATTGTCCGCAGCTTAATTTTAATTTTGTCTTGTAAACAATAAAGATTTTGGAATCATCCATATCTTTGCCAAACAGAAAAGAAGAAAATTTCCTGGAGGATATAACATTATGGATCAAGCAGCTGCTATAGAATTGGTAACTGGTCTTAAAGCAATTGGTGCAGGCCTGGCTATGTTTGGTGCTATTGGTGCCGGTGCCGGTATCGGTATCTTGGTAAGTGGTGCTGTGCAAGGTATTGCTCGGAACCCTGACGCAGGTGGTAACATTCAGACAAACATGATTCTGGGTATTGCCTTTGCTGAGGCGGTTGCCATTTACGCACTGGTTGTGGCTTTGATTATTCTGTTCGTACTCTAAAACGAATAAATAGAGCGGCCTAGAGTCGAAGGAAGGATAAACAAATGGAAGCATTAGGCATTAATTTAGGGTACCTCTTGATGCAAATCTTTGGTATCGGTTCACTGATACTGTTGCTGACTGGTTTGGTTTACAAACCGTTGTTGCGGGTACTTGATGAACGTAAAGCAAAAATTGCCAAGGGGCTGGAAGATGCCCGTCAGGCTGCCATTGCCCGTGATAACGCTGATGCCGACGTCAAGAAAATTCTGGATGAGGCACGCGCCGAAGCAAATAAGGTGCGTCAGGACGCAACGGTACAGGCGGAAAATCAGGCCAACGGCATTTTGGCACAGGCTCGCGAAGAAGCTAAGGGTATCAAGGAAGCTGCGGCGGCGGATGCCGAAGCAGAGCGTGATCAAATTTTGGCTGACTTGCGTGGTCAGGTTGCTTCAATTGCGATTGCTGCCGCCAACAAGCTGGTAGGCGAATCGCTCGATGAGAGTCGCCAACGTGCTATCATTGCCGACTTCTTTGCCAAAGTTCCGGCAGATGCCGCAAAACTGTCTGGTTCGGCTGGTGAGGTTACCAGTGCGTTACCGCTGACAGAATCGGAACAGGCTGAAGTGAAGAAAGCCTTGGGCTTGGATTCAGTTTCGTTCAAGGTAAATCCTAGCATTTTGGGCGGATTGGTTGTGCGTGTAGGGGACAAGGTTGTTGATAGCAGTGTGGCTTCCCGCATGGGTGCCATGCGCGATTCTTTGCAATAATCACCCTCGTTAAAATGTGAGAAGAATTAAGTGTAGAGAGATTCTCTGTAACTGAAACTGGCTGTTTTGAAACGGCCGTAACTTAATAAGCCGAAAAAAAGCCAGGGACTCCCCTGGCTTTTTTCTTGAAATGTTAGCCAGTTTTGATGGGCATGTATTGCATCAATTTGGATGCCAGATTAGACAGCGGCAAGCTCTGCAACCAAATGCGCCCTGGCCCGGTAAGCGTGGCCAAGAATAGCCCTTCACCGCCAAAGAGCATATTTTTAACACCTTTTACCCGCTGAATGTCGTAGTTGACGGATAGCTCATACATGGCGATGTGGCCTGGATCGACCTGCATGGTTTCTCCTGCTTGTAATGAATATTCACGCACTTCGCCCGCAATTTCTACCCAGGCAATGCCGGGGCCGGTGAGCTTCTGCAAAATGAACCCTTCGCCACCAAATAAACCACTGCCTAATTTGCGTCGGAAGTGCATTTCCAGCGAAACAGAATCTTCGGCGACCATGAAGGCATCTTTTTGGCAGATACGGCTTTCGCCGCTGCCCAGCACAACGGGCAAAATTGAGCCGGGGGCTTCAGGCGTGAACGTAATCATGCTTTCATCCCCTTTGGCGGTGTAGGTTGTTAAAAAGAGCGATTCACCGGACAAGCTGCGGGCCAACCCTTTGAGTAAGCCACCACGTGTGTTGGTGTTCATCTCTACGTTGCCTTTCATCCAGGCCATGCCGCCGGACTCTGTGAAGATGGATTCACCGCTTTTTAGAAAAATATCTAGTGTTTGCAGGGTTGTTCCATTAATTTCATAACGCATCAAAGCTCTCCTTACTTGGTTATGTCGATTGACGATTGATGCACAAAATTATAGCAAAAATAGAAAGGGAGTTGCGGTTTCGATGATTAAGCATGATATTTCACAATTTTTGCCCGTTCCAGATGAATTTACGTTGCCCAATTACGCCGATGGTTCGATTGCCAATGTGCCTGCGACGATAGCTAAAATGCTGGGCGTGCAATTGACGGGGCTTTCGGCATTGCCAGAAGTGATGTGGCGACCGCTAGGTGGTGTGAAGCGGGTGGTTTTGCTGACGCTAGATGGCTTTGGCTGGAACTTATTTCAGGCGCGGCAAGATTTGGTAACGGCCGTTTCTCAACGCGCCACCATCACCAACCAACTCACTTCCATTTTTCCCTCGACTACTGTGGCGGCGTTGAGCAGTCTGTGGACTGGTTCGGCTCCGGCACAGCACGGATTGGTAGGGCTCAAGCTGTTCTTCCCAGAATTTGCCGTGTCGGCGGGGATGCTGGATTTTTCGCCGCTTTTTTACAAGGCGAAGGATGCTTTAGTAGATGCGGGGCTTGATCCAGAAACCTTTTTGCAGCATCCAGGCGTAGGTGAGCAGCTTGGCAAAGTTGGTATTCCAACCTATGCGTTTAAGGGCAAAGAGATTGCCAACTCGGTGTTGAGCCAGATGCACGGGCGTGGCGTGACAGAATCGTTTGGGATGGTGAGCTTTGCTGATATGCTGGTGCAAATGCGTGAGTTGCTGCACAAACGGGCTGGCGAACCGCTTTTCATCAATGCGTACTGGCCTAGCATTGATACCATTAGTCATTATCATACCTGGCAGGGAACGCCCGTTGCTGCCGAACTCCGCGCTATCATTTACCAGCTCCAGACAGAATTTTTTGATGCGTTGACCGACGCGGCGCGGCAAGATACTGCTTTCTTCATCGTGGCCGATCACGGGCAAGAGCTAACGCCGCTTTCCCACCAAATCTTCCTGTCGGATCACCCCCAGCTTGAGCAAATGCTGTTTATGCGACCGACCGGGGAGCCGCGCGTACTGTATCTGTACACCAAACATGGTTGCCGCGAGGCGACGATGGATTACATCAACACCAAGTTAGGTCACGCGATGACGGCCGTTCCCGCCCAAGCTGCACTGCAAGCGGGACTGTTGGGGCCGGAACCATTTGCGGCCAATGTTGCCGATCGCTTGGGAGATGTGATTGTGATTATGCGCGGCGGGTACACGCTGTTTAGTGAGGTCGAGCGCGAGTGGGCGCATAAAATGATTGGGCGACACGGTGGCCTCACCCACGCCGAAATGCAGGTTCCCTGGCTAGGCTTCCGGCTCGATGGCTGGTAAGGTACGCCCGATTCTTGACAGGTGAAGGCAGTTTAGATAGCATCCGCGCAGGAGATTTTATGGACACAAAGACGGTACCGCCGATAAAAGAGCGCAAAACGTTGACCGACTTCATGCGGGCCAACACCAAATTTATTATTGATCCCATCGTGGAACATCTGGCGCGGTACCGCTTCTCACCCGATGCGCTCACCGTAGTTGGCATGTTATCCCACTTTTTATTTGCCTGGCTCATCGCCACAGGCCAAATGACTTGGGCAGCCATTGCTATGTTTTTCATTGCGCCGCTGGATGCTTTTGATGGTGCCTTGGCCCGAAAACTGGGGCGCAAGCAAGGGGGCTTTGGTGCCTTTCTGGATTCCACGCTGGATCGATTGGCCGAAATCATCTTGTTTGGCGGTTTCATCCTGTTTTACATGAACTCAGAAAATGCGCTGATGTTGGGGGTCACCTATCTGGCCATTACTGGCTCGATCATGGTGAGCTACGCTCGCGCTCGCGCAGAGGCATTGGGTTACGAATGCAAAGTGGGCATTGCCAGCCGCGTCGAGCGGTATTTTGTCATGATCACTCTCCTATTCTTTAACTTGCCTGATATAGCCATGATTATTTTGGCGATTGCCACCTACATTACCCTGGGCCAGCGCATGTTCACCGTTTGGCGGCAGGAATATGGCACGCCAGACGATTCACCTTTGAGCAATGAGTGAAGCCAGGGGAGCCACACCTAAATTATTGCGTCGTCCCAAAATTGAGCTTTATTGGATTATTATCGTCGCTTGGGCGATAGGCTTGGCTGGGCTATTCATAGCTCACTTGTGGACGAGCCAAATGCCAGCGGCGGAAGCCTTTTTTGTTCTGGGATTGCCGGTTTATTGGTACGGCATCATCATCGTTGCGGGGATTGGTCTGGGCGCGTACGTCATTTCCCGGCTAGCCTGGGAACGCTGGCGAGCCACTTTTTTGGTCACCATCCCGCCAGATTACCTTGAATTGCCGGTAACGGCCGTTTCCCTCCCCACCTCCCTCCAAGCCAAACTACAAAAACAGGGTGTGCCAACCGTCGGCGATTTGCTGCTGCTGTGGGGCACCGACCCGCGCAGCCTGCGCCTAAAAGACGACGAGCGGGAAGCAGTGCAAACCGGGCTGGCAGCATTGCCCAACTTCGATTCCAATTGGCTAAAAGATGCCCCCTGGCGTATCTGGAACCCGGAGTATGTTTGGAACGGCATCTTCATTTGCCTCATTTTGGGGCTGGTTGGGGCGCGACTGTACCATGTGTTTACCCCATCCCCCAGCATGGCCGCCTTTGGCATTGAATCCCCTGCCGACTACTTCCGTAACCCGCAGCTGCTGTTTAACTTGCGTAATGGCGGGCTGGGCATTTACGGTGGCTTGGCGGGTGGGGCGTTGGGGCTGCTCTACTTTACGTGGCGCAACCGGCTGCCCCTGCTACCCTGGGCAGACATGGCCGCCGTGGGCGTGGCACTGGGGCAGGCGTTTGGCCGTTGGGGCAACTTTATGAATCAGGAACTGTACGGCCGTCCCATCAACCTCCCCTGGGCCATTACCATCGATCCCGTCAACCGACTGCCCGCTTTTGCCGATTTCAGCACCTTCCACCCTGCCTTCCTGTACGAATCGCTGTGGAACTTTCTCGCCTTTGGCTTGCTCATCTGGCTGTGGCGGCGGCGGGAGAAGTTATTGGCAGGGGAGATGACGGCCGTTTACCTCATCATGTATGCAATCGGCCGTACGCTGCTGGAAACGGTGCGCCTGGACAGCCGCGTTGTCTCCCTCGGCGGCGTAGAGCTGCCCCTCGCCTGGGCCACGCTTGTTTCCATCTTAGTCGCGCTTAGCATGGTAGTGGCCATTGTGGTGCGGCGAAGAATATTGCGCCGTTCCCAATCATTTTAAAACCTCGTCCAACAAAATTTTTTGCCTTAGCGTTTTTGCGTGAAATTTAATAATGTCTTGTTCGCAGCTCGGTATGGTGCATTATGCAACATCCTTACTTATAATTTGACCACTGGTAACCAGGTAAAAAGGATAAACGCAATGCCTACACTACACGTAAGGAATGTTCCCGAAATACTTTATGAGCGCATCCGGCAGCGGGCACAGTCCAAGAATCGTTCACTCAGCGCAGAAGTCATTATGTTGCTGGATTTTGCTCTGGAGGAAAGCGACGATCAACAAGCAGAAATATTAGAAAATATTCGCCGCCGTCGTTTTTTTAAGCCAGCCGCCGTGGGCGCACCAGATAGCACCACGCTATTACGAGAAGGCAGGAGCCGTTAATGGGCCACTCTGTTGTTGATGCCAGCGTTGGTATCAAGCTGTTTGTGGATGAAACAGGTTCTGCCGCTGCCCACCAACTATTCTCTGAACTGGTAGCCGATCCGCCCTTAATCCGCAAGTTGGCGGGTAGCGGCATTGAGACTTTGGCACTCTAATTTTCTCTCCTGCAAAATCACAGTAAATCATTTATACTTTCTCTAATCAGCCAAACAGGAGAAAAATATGGCTCAGTCGCCCCCAGAAAATCAAGATTTTCTCAGCAAAACCGTCGAAAGCGTCAAAGATATGGAGCCACCCATACGGTTTATTATTGTATTCTTTGCACTTTTGGTTTTTGTTTTCGTAAGCAATGCTCTTATACCTGACGAATTTGTTCTGCTTGTTTACCTGCTGCCTTTTGTGGGTTTGCTGGTCTACTTGATTTGGGAATTTCAGCAGTGGAAAGTCCGCGAAAGCGAACGGCGCGATGCTCATCTGGAAAACAAGGATGTACGCGATCACGAGTTGGAGAAAGCCAAACTCGAATACGAGTATAAAGATCGCCAGGATAAACGCGACTACGACCTGGAAAAAAGAAAAATAGCGCAAGAAAGCCAACAATCACCTCCCGACCCAGCTAAAAAAAAAGAGACGGTAGCCGATAGCCGCTTTGCCTATCTCGACTGGCTGAAGCGTGAAGTGAGCCAACTGTCGCTCCAAGGCGTAGACCCCGACGCCACGGAAGATGAAGCCGAAGGCACCCTCAACCTGGACCAAATTTACACGGCTTTGTTGACTGCCGAACCGGAAAGCCCGGAAAAAGAGATGTCGCCAGAACGGTTGGGTCGTCCCGAAAAGCGTATTTCTGCTGTGGCCCAATTAAACCAGCATTCCCGCTTAGTGCTGCTGGGCGACCCTGGCAGCGGCAAAAGCACCTTTATCAACTTTGTAGCGATGTGCCTAACGTATGAAGCCCTCGACGCCAAAGACAAAGGGCTTCAACTACTGACCGCTCCCTTGCCCGACGATGAGGGCAATGACCAAGAGGAACGGCAACCGTGGGGGCACGGCACGCTGATACCTTTGCGAATCATTTTGCGTGACTTTGCCGCCCGTGGCTTGCCCGACGCAAACAAACACGCTACCGTAGACCATTTGTGGCGCTTTGTGGAGGCAGAGTTGGCGCAGGATGAACTTAGCCACTGTCTGACCTTTTTAAAAGCGCAGTTTGAAGCGGGCAAGGCCATTCTGCTGCTCGACGGGTTGGATGAAGTGCCAGAGGCTGATAAGCGACGCCAACAGCTAAAAGAGGTAGTAGATGCGTTTGCCCTTAAATATCCAGATTGCCGCATCGTTGTTACCAGCCGCACCTATGCTTACCAAAAACAGGCATGGGAGCTCCAACAGTTTAGGGCGACCGTGTTGCAGCCCTTTTCGGTGGGGCAAATTCGTCGCTTTGTGGATGGCTGGTATGCCTATACGGCAGGGCGGCGCAACCATCCTGAGGGGTGGGCAGCCAATCGCGCGCAAACGCTAAAAGATGCCATTTTGAGCCAGAAAAATCTGTATGAGCTGGCCGTGCGCCCTCTTTTGCTAACCCTCATGGCTAGCTTGCACGCCTGGCGGCGGGGTGAACTGCCCAGCGACCGCCAGGAACTGTATGAAGATTCGGTAGATTTGCTGCTGAATCGCTGGGAACGGCGACAGCGGGTGTGGGATGGCGAAAAGGAAACCGAGATGCAGCCCAGCCTTGTGGAATGGCTCAAAACAGATCGCACCAAAGTACGCGATGTGCTTAACAAACTGGCGTATGAAGCCCACGTGGAGCAGGGGGACAGAGAACAAACTGCCGATATTCCCCAAAAGAAGCTGCTAGATGAGCTAGGTGCGCTCTCCAACAATCCCAACTTTAACCCGCGTCAGCTAGAGAAATATTTGCGCGACCGAGCCGGGTTGATTGCTGCGCGAGGGGATGCCGTTTACACGTTCCCTCACCGCACTTTTCAGGAATATTTGGCTGCTTGCCACTTTATTTACAACGTGAACTCTGGTTATCCTGACTCTGTGCCGCAGATGGCGCGAATGGCACCGAACACCTGGCGTGAGGTGCTGCTGCTGGCAGCGGCAATGGAGGGGGCTAACCGCGTTTGGAATTTGGTGGATGCACTGAGCAATTACACCGATGACCTGAATGATGAAGCTGACCTGTGGGGGCGTCAGCTAGCGGGGCAGATGCTGCACGAGACGATAGACCCACAAGCCACGCTCAATTTGCGCAACCAAAGGCTGCGCCAGCGAGTGCAAACGGGCTTGGAACGCTTTATGGCGAGCCCCCACATGCCCGCCACAGAACGGGCCATTGCGGGGGCATCGTTAGCCTTTTTGGGCGAAACGCGGCTAGATGTGGCTTGCGTT
The DNA here is from genome assembly GCF_965223285.1 of Candidatus Leptofilum sp. GTDB lineage: Bacteria > Chloroflexota > Anaerolineae > Promineifilales > Promineifilaceae > Leptofilum. Next base: position 5,003,781 of record NZ_OZ244997.1, read on the forward strand.
GTGCCGGAGATGGTGGAAGTGCCTGCTGGACCTTTTTTGATGGGTAGCGATAAACAAAAAGATAGTGATGCCTTTGATAGAGAAATGCCACAAGATGAGGTGGCATTGTCAACTTACAAAATTGGTAAGTATCCAGTAACCAATGCCCAATTTGCCCATTTTGTGGCTGATGGCGGGTACGAAAATGAAAGTTACTGGACAAAAGCTGGTTGGGCAGAAAAAGAAAAGCAAGGTTGGCAGGAGCCACGCTATCGCGAGGATGCGCGGTTGAACCAGGCCAACCAACCGGTGGTGGGCGTAAGCTGGTATGAGTCGGTGGCGTACTGCAACTGGCTAAAGGCTACCACCGAGCGGGATTTCAGGTTACCCAGCGAGGCAATGTGGGCAAAAGCGGCGCGAGGCACGCAAGGGCTTATTTACCCCTGGGGTGACGAATGGCAGCCAGAAAATCTGAACTGGAGTGGTTCCAATATTAACTGGCCGTCGGCGGTGGGCATTTTTCCGGCTGGCAAATCCCCGTATGGGGCGTTTGATATGTGTGGCAACGTTTTGGAATGGTGCAGTACGGTATATGAAGAGTATCCTTTTAAGGAACGGCCGTATTTAGCCGAGATTGAAGCTGAGGGCCGTCGTTGCTTGCGCGGGGGCGCGTTCGACCTCAATCGGAGGGTACAGCCGCGCCGCGTTCCGGTACTACGTCGATTCCCGGCCTCAGGGGCGACCTCGTCGGCTTTCGGGTTGCCGAACATCTCTCCATTTCTGGCTCCTGAGTTCTGGGTTCTGTTTTCTGTCTTTTTCTGTTTTCTAAAAATCCTTCCCAAAAATCTTTTCTCGGTTAAGATTGGACCCCAATAAAATTCTCTGCGCCCATGGGCGCAGAGATCGCCAAAAATTTTGTAGGGCAATTTTGCAAAATTGCTCTACGATCAGGAATTTGCGTGAAAACTTTCAAAAATCTTTACCCGCAAATCACCAGCTTTGCCAATTTGGACGATGCCTGGCGCAAAGCCCGCAAAGGCAAGCGGCAAAAACCCGCCGTATCTGCCTTTGAATTCAACGCTGAAAGCGAACTGTTTCAACTTCAGCGGGAGCTACAAGACAAAACATACCGCCCTGGCCCCTACCGCAGCTTCTTCATTCAAGACAGCAAAAAGCGCAAGATCAGCGCCGCTCCGTTTCGGGATCGCGTGGTGCATCATGCGCTGTGCAACGTCCTGGAACCGCGCTACGAACCCAAATTCATCTTCGACAGCTACGCCAACCGCGTTGGCAAAGGCACGCACCGCGCTCTGGATCGGGCGCAGTCGTTTGTGCGCCGCTATCCGTATGTTCTGAAATGTGACATCGAAACCTTTTTTCCAGCCATCGACCACGCCATCTTGCGCCAAATATTGTTTCGTCACATCGCTTGTACCGACACCCGCTGGCTCATCGACCAGATTATTACCGGGGGTGAAGGCATTTTGGCAGACCAATACCGCCAGCGCTACTTTCCTGGCGACGATCTGTTTGCCGCAACCCGCCCACGCGGCTTGCCAATTGGCAACCAAACCTCCCAATTTTGGGCCAACGTCTATCTAAACCCAATGGATCATTTCATTAAACGCGACCTAAAGTGCCAGGCTTTCGTGCGCTACGTAGATGACTTTTTACTTTTCCATGATGACAAGGCAGTTTTGCACCATTGGCGCGCCGCCATTGAGGATTATTTAGCCACACTGCGACTCACAATCCATCCCGAAAAAAGCGTGGTCTTTCCGGTGAGCAACGGACTGCCATTTTTAGGCTTCCAGCTTTTTGCCACCCAGCGGCTGCTGCTGCGGCGCAACGTGCGTTCCTTTTTGCGCCGCTTCCGCCAGCAGCGGCGGGCCATTCGGCGTGGCGAGCTAACGTTTACCGACATCAAGCCATCGCTCATCAGTTGGAATGCCCACGCCGCCCACGGCAATACCTGGCGGCTGCGCGCCAAGCTATTTTGGCAACGTCCGATACCGACTCATGAGTGAATCCCCGGTTTTTGCCAAACTGTATGATCTGCTGCGCTGGCTGCTGCCCACCACCACAAAATATTCACGAGAATATCGTTTTAGCCTGGCATTACCCACTCAAGAAAACGCTTTTTTGCTGCAAAAACATTTAGTATCTGCTGCAAAGCTAGCCAGCAATCGTGACAAAATAAACCATTTAAGTCAGGCGGACATTGAATTAACATTGTTACGCTACAAAATTCGCCTTGCGCGTGATTTGGAACTACTCAAGCCGGGCAGTTATGAACATGCCAGCCGCCTCATTGATGAAATTGGTCGTTTGCTGGGTGGCTGGAAGAAAAAACAAGGCATTGGCGGCAGGTGAAGATTGCTTGCTGAAATGTAGCGTGCGGGTTGGGTAACCAGCCTGGGGACAGCTTGCGCGGGGGCGCGTTCAACAACAATCAGAGGAACAGCCGCGCCGCGTACCGGAACAACAACAATCCCGACAACAGGAACAACAACGTCGGATTTCGGGTTGCCGAACCTCTCTCTTTTGGGTGCCGGAAATGCTTTGTTTGGTGGCAAGCAAGGCCGAGGTTTGAGAGATGTACCCGCACGCTGCCGGTTTTGCCCCAAACCGGTGCAGCTCCTGGAGCTGATTAAGTTTCTGGCTCTGCTCTCTGGTAGCGAGCAGTTGCGAACGTTAGCAGAGCCACCAAACTTTTGCCAACTTGTCGCTGAAAATGCAAAGTAGGCGGAGCGGCGGGACGCCGTCCGCAGCCAGATGGCGGGAACCGTCTGTACCCCAAAGTGGAGCCGTCAGATTTATTGCCTAAACTGTCGATGAAAAAGTAGCGAATCAGGTATCTTTTCCCAGTGAAAGTGGGACGTTTTGATTTACAATCTCATACGTCGCGCAGATTTCAAAAGTCTTGAGGATGATCTTGGCATTTGCAGATATTTACGGGACTTTTGAAATCTTTTCCAGATAATGTCACAATTCTTTTGGTGGTGGGGTTTACTGTTGTGTGAGGGGCAAACATTGGTGAGTAAACATGATTGAAGCAAACAAGTTAGGCAAGGTTTTTGAAGAATTTACGGCCGTTCACAATCTCAGCTTAAACGTGCCAGCGGGGCAGCTGCTGGCGCTGCTGGGGCCAAACGGGGCGGGTAAGACCACCACCGTGCGCATGTTGGGGGCGATTTTGCGTCCGACCAGCGGCTCGGCGCAAATCAACGGCTACGATGTGGTGCAGCAAGCAGACAAGGTGCGGCACGACATTGGGATGCTCACGGAGCAGCCAGGATTGTACCTACGCATGAGCGGGTTGGAATATTTGCTGTTTTACGGCCGTCTCTACGGCCTCAGCGACGCAGAAATTAAAAAGCGCGGGTTGGCCATGTTTGAGCGATTCGACATGGCCGGGCAGGCCGATCGGCGGCTGGGGCAATATTCCAAAGGGATGCGGCAAAAGGTGGGGTTGATTCGGGCCATGCTGCACAACCCGTCCGTTTTGCTGCTGGATGAACCCACCTCGGCGATGGACCCGCACAGTGCCAAGCTGGTGCGCGACGCTATCCGCGAGCTGCGTGAGGATAAGCGCACCGTCATTTTGTGTACCCACAATCTGGCCGAAGCAGAAATGCTGGCAGACAGCATCGCCATCATCAAAAAAGGAACAATTGTGGCCCAGGGGAGCACGGCCGTTCTCAAACAGCAACTGCTTGGCCAACCCCAGTTAGAAGTGCGTGTGGACCGCCATTTGAATGGTGAAATTGGCGAGATTGGACAGCTTGTCACCGTAGAAGCCGTGCTGGGTGACACTATTCGCTATCGTACCGAAAACCCCGACGCGACTAACCCAGAATTGGTCCGCTGCCTGGGCGGGCTGGGCTTGGGCGTTATCTCATTGCAGCCCATCTCCCAAAGTTTGGAGCAAGTTTACCTGCGCGTTGTTGCTGATAAAGAAGAATCCGCAGATTTCGCAGATTAGCGCAGATTTTTCTTTGCATTTTCTGCTGCGGTGAATAATCCTTGAAGGAGTACTTCCCAAAATGATTGCTATTTCTCGACCAACTTACCCCAGTAAGCATGATTTGCGCATGGCGACGGTGGTGGCTCGCCGCGAAATTCGGGACTCTTTCCGTGATTGGCGCATCATCATTCCCATCTTTTTGCTCACGCTCATCTTCCCTGCGTTGATGAACTTTACCGCCTCCCGCCTGCTTAACTTTGTGGCTGATTTTGGCGCAGAGGTGATTGCCAACCAGCTTATTCCCTTCTTGCTGCTGGTAGTGGGCTTCTTCCCCATGTCGTTTTCGCTCATCATTGCCCTGGAGACGTTTGTGGGCGAGAAGGAGCGCAAGAGCATGGAGCCGCTGCTCTCGACGCCGTTGAGCAACGCCCAGCTTTATGCGGGCAAGATGGTGGCCGCGCTGGTGCCGCCGCTTTCGGCCAGCTATTTGGGGATGGCAGTGTACATGATTGGGCTGACCATCACGGTGGATTGGCAGCCTGAGTTTCAGCTTGTGCTGCAAACGATTTTGCTGACGACGGTGCAGGGGATGATCATGGTGGCGGGGGCGGTGGTTGTCTCGAGCCAGGCGACGAGCGTGCGCGCTGCCAACCTGTTGGCTAGCTTCATCATCGTGCCCATGGCGATTTTGATTCAGGCGGAGGCAGCGGCTTTGTTTTGGGGCAACCACGATGGCCTTTGGTGGCTGCTGCTGGCGTTGACGATTACGGCCGTTGTGCTCATGCGCATGGGGTTGTCGCTGTTTAACCGGGAGGAGCTGCTGGGTCGGGATATCGACCAGATTCGCCTGGGCTGGATGGTACGCCAATTTTGGGGATATTTTTCTGGCAAGACTCAGTTGGGAAACGGCCGTTACCCCAACCCCCTCGTTTGGTTTAAGCAAACTTGGGCCATCGTTCCCAGCTTGCTTAAACCGATGGGTGCTTTGCTGCTGGCGTTGGGTGGGGCAGCGATCATTGGCATCTTCATGGCCCAGCAATTTCCCTTCCCGGACGATTTGAAATCGCAGCTAAATGGCCAAAACATGCTCACCAATTTGGCTGGCCTAGAAGTATACCTCTCTGCCTTGCCGCTATTCATCGTGAGCCAAAATGTGCGGGCACTGCTGCTGCAAACCATCTTGGGGATTTTTACGCTGGGCGTGCTGGGCGTGCTCATTTTTATGCTGCCCTGGGGTATTATCAGCTTTATTGCCATGCAGTTTTACATGGCTGGGGAAAACCCGCTCCAATTTTTGCTGGGCACGATTGTGCCCCACGCCATTTTTGAGTTACCAGTGCTGCTGCTCATTAGCGCATCAGCCCTGCGTTGGCAAACGGTGACGTTTGCCCCGCTGCGTAATCGCTCCCTTAGCGAAATGTTCATCATTCGCGGGGCTGAATTTTGGCGCATCTTGCTGGGGCTGGGCATTCCGCTGCTGCTGCTGGCGGCGTTGGTTGAGGCCTACGTCACGCCGCAAGTGCTGCGGCTAGTGTATGGTGGTTAGCCTCTGTTTTAGCAATCCTAATTTTTTGATGAGCGTAAATCTTGTTTAATGGGTACAATTTTGTACCCATTTTTTGTTCAGCAGCATCAATATATTTAAGGAGGCAGGATTGTGAAGGGAAATTCAGAACAGTACGGCCGTATCGCCCAAATTTTTCATTGGCTCAGTATGTTGCTCATTGTGGGATTAGCTGTCTTTGGTACTATCATGACCGACGTCACCGACGCTGCCCAGCAAACCCAAATGTACCAAATGCACGTCACCATCGGTCTGGTGGTGCTGGTGCTAACCGTCGCCCGTGTTGTCTGGATTTTTGTGGATACGCGCCCAGACACGCCACCAGGTTTGGAAGGGACGCAAAAGACCATGTTTACCTGGAATCATAATCTGCTCTATGTGGTCATCTTGATTATGGTTTCTAGCGGGGTGGGGATGCTGCTATTGAGTGAATTAGGGCTTTCGCCAGCAAACGTCACCCCAGCAGGAATTCAGGATGTACCGCCCCGTGCGGTTCACAATATTGTTTCCAAGGTGTTTATGCTTCTCTTTTTCTTGCATCTGGCTGGTGTCATTATGTATCAGGTGCGCGAGGGGGATACATTTGGTCGAATGGGTATTCCCTGGTTTAAACGATCATCATAATCTTTGTTTTGCATGATGCAGACCTGCCCAGGCTCGCATCAAATTGGGTTGATCAAAGCCATAAGCCGGTAAAAATATGAGCAGCTAGGTGTTGTGAGGCATCAATTTTGCCTGCTACGCTCGGTTGCTCGTCTTTAGTAAATACCTGCTGTGACGTGTTTTACTCACCAAATTTTCGCCTAATCCCCATAATACTTCGCTTTTTTGAGGCATTTTGCCGCCATTAGTCAACTTTTGTCAAAGCCAGTTGGCAAAAACTGACAACAATTCCTCGTACATTTTGGATACTCTTGCTTATATAATTCAGCCATTCGGAAGAAGGAAACCATATCCACCAACGAAAAGGTAACAGAAAATTATTCAATCCATGATTTCGCTGACGACTCGCCAACGAGATTTGCTTCACTATCTGCTAACGGCGGAAACGGCCGTTGTTACGGCAGATGTAGGTCGCCATGTTGGGTTAACACCCCGGCAGGTTTCCTATAGCCTGAAGCCAATCAAACTGTGGTTGGTAGAGCACAATGCGGACCTAGACATGATTCCCGGCGTTGGTTTACAGGTGGCTTGTACTGACCATGACCGCGAAAGTTTACTGTCTGAGCTTGCCTCTGAGGACAATATTCGGCTACAGCTAACGCCGGGGCAGCGACAGCAACTGCTGGTTTTGTACCTGCTAACAGCTTCTGAACCTTTAATTTTGTACCAGCTTCAACAAGAAAGTGGTGTATCACGCACGACTTTATTAAAAGATTTAGATTTGATTGAAGCCTGGGTAGAAACGTTTGACTTGACGCTAGAACGCCGTCCCAACTTTGGCTTTATGCTCGACGGGACGGAACACCAGATACGGCAGGCAATCGCTGCCATTCTTTGGGGGGACACAAATTTTAGTGACCCACTTATGCAGGTGTCTCACGCCACTGGATTAATGTATCAGCTCGCCAAAGATGCAAACTTGATGCCGTTGGCCACTCACGCTAAGCAGATGGTTGAGCAGTGGGAGACCCGGCAGGCCATGACGCTGGTTGGGTTTGCAGAAACTGAACTGAACGGCCGTTTCACCGACAATGCAGCTCTTTACCTGGCATTGACCATTGCCATTCAAAAACAGCGCATCTTAAATGGGCAAATTGCCCAAACGATTCATCCAGCCTTTACAAAGCAAGCCTACCAATCAGTTTGGCAGGTTGCCAGCGAAATGTTGCAACAGCAAGAGCTTGACCTGCCCGAAAATGAATGGGATTGCGAAGTTGCTTATTTAGCCATGCACTTACTTTCTGGGTCGCGCAGCGGCAGTTGGTCAACCGATTTGCAAGTAGAAGAGTCGTTTGAAGATTTGCTGAATAGCCTGATGCGTAGCATTGCTCAAGCGTACCGTGTGCCTGCCATGCAGTTCGACAATGCCCTGCGTGAAGGATTAGCCGCCCACTTAATCCCCGCATTTATGCGTCAGCGGTTTGAGCTGTGGGCACCACCCATAAACTATACTAAAGATCTCCCTGAGCGATACAGTTTTGAAGCCACTATTGCCAACACGCTCGCTGAAGAGATGAGCACCGAAATGGGGCTTAATTTGCCTCCCGACGAGGTAAATAATCTGGTGTTACTGCTACGAGCGGCTTTTATTCGGGAACGGCCGCACCGCCTCAATCGCGTCATTGTCGTGTGTCCCAGCGGCATGGCCACCGCCCAGCTCTTGGTAGCCAGGCTTAAGGCACGATTCCCGCGACTAGGGCAAATTGATGTTTTGTCACTTCGGGAATTAAGCGCACAGGAGATGCAATCGGCTCAGCTAATCATCACAACGGTGCCGCTGCCCAACGAATATTTAGATCAATCTTCTGTAATACAAGTTCACCCGCTGCTTTCAGCCGAAGACATTGCCATTATTACCCAATGGCTGGCCTGAAAGCCACAGCGAAAAACGATAGCTAAAGATTATTAGAAACGGTTCATTCGTTTTTTAGCCGGATTCCACCTAGGAGCCCGGATGGTTTAAGCTGCCTGCCGCAAATGGAGTGGTAGCAAAACGTTACTCATCATATTTTATTCAAGGAGAGGTGAAATGAGAGAAAGAATTCAGCAGTTTGGTGGTTTTTTGGCCGGGATGATTATTCCCAATATTGGGGCATTTATTGCCTGGGGGTTGATTACTGCCCTCTTTATCCCCACGGGTTGGATTCCCAATGAGCAGTTTGGCGAGATGGTCGGCCCCATGATTCTGTATCTGTTGCCCGTGTTGATTGGTTACACCGGCGGTAAAATGATTCATGGCGTACGCGGAGGTGTTGTGGGCGCAACGGCTACCATGGGTGTGGTTGTTGGCGCAGACATCCCTATGTTTTTGGGCGGAATGATTATGGGTCCCCTTGGCGGTTGGGCCATGAAAAAGGTCGATGAAGTTTTAGAAGATCGCATTCCGGTTGGGTTTGAGATGTTGATCAATAACTTCTCAGCCGGTATTTTGGCTGTCATTCTGGCTCTAATCGGCAATGTTGTTGTTGGTCCAATTGTCTCAGCAATTAGTGATGCTGCTGGCTCGCTCGTAGATACGTTGGTGACTGCGCGTTTGCTGCCTCTAGCCGCGATTATCATTGAGCCTGCCAAAGTATTGTTCCTGAACAACGCATTGAATCATGGTGTGTTGGCTCCATTGGGTGTGGCCGCCGCCGAAGAAACGGGTCGAGCCATCCACTTTTTGCTGGAAACAAACCCCGGCCCCGGCCTGGGCTTGCTGGTAGCTTACTATGTAGCGGGCAAAGGGTTGCTGAAAGAATCTGCTCCTGGCGCGATGATTATTCACTTCCTGGGCGGTATTCATGAAATCTACTTCCCCTACGTTTTGGCACATCCAATCATGATCTTGTCGGTTATTTCTGGCGGTATTGCTGCTGATCTGTGGTTCACTATTACCAACGCTGGGCTTGTCGCGACGCCTTCACCGGGGTCCATCTTTGCCTATTTGGCAGTCATTCCCCGCGGTCAGCATTTTTCCGTCCTTGTGGGGGTGTTGATCGGGGCAATTGCGGCGGCGGCTGTGGGCATTCTCCTCTTGCGGATACGGCCTGTGCAGGAAACAGATGAAACGGAAGAGATGGAAGCAGATGCCGCAGGCGTTCCCGGTCTCGCCTAATTAATTTTTTAACAAACAACATGCTCTGAACGTTCGTGATGTGGCAGTTACCTTATGAAGTGGCTGTCACATCTATGTAAATCACAAAAAGAAATTTCAGGGTTCCCATTGAACAAAAAGAGGTTGATGATGGCAGGTTCGATTGATGCTGCAAATGTCCAGACGATTATTTTAGCGTGTGAAGCAGGCATGGGTTCTAGCCTGATGAGCGTAAACTCGCTCAAAAAGAAGCTCAAAAAAGCCAATGTATCTGGGGTTAAGGTAATACACAAACCCGCACGGGCTATTCCCGAAAGTGCCCAGGTGGTTGTCGTACACAAGGGCTTGGCGAACGTGGTGCGCAAGCGCGTGCCGGACGCGGTGGTTGTGACTTTCAGCCATTTTCTGAACGATCCTGCTTTTGATCGGTTGGTGAATGCGTTTGTAGAAAATAGCCAAATTGATGAAAGTTTGGGAGGCTAAGATGGCTATCTTGGAGAAAAACCGGATTAAGCTGCAAGCAACGGCCGTTGACAAACAGGATGCCATCCGGCAAGCGGGTGCTCTGTTGGTGGAGACTGGCTGTGTAGAAGCAGCCTATGTAGACGGTATGCTTGCCCGCGAGGCTACGATGTCTACCTACTTGGGGAATGGCGTCTCGATACCGCATGGACAGTATGAAAATCGTGGCCATGTAAAACAAACGGGTATTTCTGTGTTGCAGGTGCCAGCAGGGATTGTCTGGGACGAGGATGATGAAGACGAACTGGCTTATCTGGTTATTGGCATTGCCGCCCAAGGGGATGAGCACATGACCGTCCTGTCTAATTTGGCTGAGGCAATTGAAGACCCAGACATGGCGGAAGCGTTGGCGCGTACAGATGATGTTAATTTAATTCTGAAAGCACTCAACGGTGTACCAGACAGTGTGTAAACAGAAACGATAGCTTACAAAACAAAGGAAGCGAAGTTGTGAAACAGCTAAACTTTGTCATTGAAAACGCCACCGGGCTTCATGCTCGCCCAGCCAAGGTGTTTGTCAAGACGGCCAAGAAGTTCAAATCGAACATACGGATCACTCACGGCAGCAAAAACGTAAACGGGAAAAGCCTAATTGCTGTGCTGGGGTTGGGCGTGAAGCACGGCGGCAGTATCCAGGTGGAGCTGGATGGTGAAGATGAGGAAATGGCCGCTGAAGCATTGCAAACGGCCGTTTCTTCCGGACTCGGCGAGGGTGAGGCACACCAACCAGCAGCCAAGCCTGCACAAGAGAGTTCGGCACCAGCAAATGGCAGCGTGGTGCCAGCTATTTATGGGAATGGGCTGGCCGGGATCGGAGCCGCACCAGGGTTAGCCATTGGCCCTGTGTTTCAAATGAAACAGACGGCCGTAAGCGTCACGCAGGAATTTGCCGGTGTTGCCGCGGAGCAAAGACGGTTAGAGACGGCCCTAGCTCTGGGGCAAGAGCAGCTCTTTGAGTTGCAGCAAAAGGTAGCCAGGCGCGCGCCAGAAGAAGCCGCTATTTTCGATGTACATCGTGAACTGTTAACCGATGATGATTTGCTTGACGCAGTTCAGCAAAAAATTGCGGCCGAGAACAGTGCTGCCCAAGCCTGGCAGATGACCGTCGATGAGCGTGCTGCTGAGATGGCCGCTCTAGACAATCCGCTTTTGGCGGCACGCGCGGCTGACATTCGGGATGTAGGGAACCGGATTTTGCAACTGTTGGCTGGGGAAGATAGCAGCCAGGCTGTGGCCTGGCCCGATCATCCCGTGGTGGTTTTTGCCCACGATCTCACCCCGTCTGACACGGCAACGCTAGACCCGGAAAAGGTGTTGGGATTTGCAACGGCCGTTGGTGGCCCTACGGCCCATTCAGCCATCATTGCCAGAGCGTTGAATTTGCCTGCTGTGGTGAGTGCAGGGGATGGTTTGCTGGAGATTGCGGATGGAACGGCCGTTATCCTCAACGGTAGCACAGGCGTTATTGAGGTAGACCCAGACGCCGCCACCCAAGAGAAAGCAAAAAGCCAATTGGCGGCATCTAAACAACAGCAGCAAGCGGCCCGTGAACAAGCAAATGAACCAGCCATCACGCTGGATGATCATCGCATCGAAATTGCGGCCAACATTGGTGGCGTCGCAGACGCTAAAAAAGCCAACCAATCTGGCGCAGAAGGGGTTGGGCTGCTGCGAACAGAGTTCTTGTTCCTTGATCGCGCCACGCCCCCCTCAGAAGATGAGCAGTTTGAGGTGTATCGGCAAATCGCCGAGGTAATGGAAGGCAAGCCCGTCATTATTCGCACGCTGGATATTGGTGGCGATAAACCGTTGCCATACGTAGAAGTACCACCAGAAGACAATCCCTTCCTCGGTGAACGCGGGTTGCGCCTTTGCCTGAACCGGCCAGAGTTGCTGCGTGAGCAGATTCGCGCCATTTTACGCGCGGCCAGTTTTGGCTCGCTGCGCATCATGTTTCCCATGGTGGCCGACATGAGCGAATGGTTCGCTGCCAAAGCAATCGTCGATGAAATTCGGGCAGAGTTGAATGCGCCGCAGGTGCCTGTTGGCATCATGATTGAGATCCCCGCCGCAGCCTTGATGGCCGATCTCTTTGCCAAAGAAGTAGATTTCTTCTCCATTGGCACCAATGATTTAACGCAATACACGTTGGCAATGGATCGGATGCACCCGGTGTTGGCTGGCAAGTCTGACGGTTTGCATCCCGCCGTGCTGCGTCTGATTGATGCCACGGTACGAGGTGCCCATGCGGCTGGCAAATGGGTGGGGGTTTGTGGTGAGCTAGGGGCCGATCCCCAGGCTGCACCAATCTTGCTGGGGCTAGGCGTGGATGAACTGAGCGTCAGCGTGCCCTCCATCGCCTTGGTGAAAGCCAGCATTCGCAATTTAAGCTATGCAGAGGCCCAAAAGTTAGCAAAACGCTCGCTTGCTTGTAAAATCGCAGGAGAGGTGCGGAAATTAGTTTAGCGTCTTTGAGCCGCAATTTAGAATTTTTCTCAATTGCCAACATTCATTTTATTAGAGCAACCTTTCAAAGGTAGAGTAAAAAATGACGAAAAAATATGAACTGTACCAGTCGGCACAGATGCCTTTGCCTGCCCAAACATGGTCTTGGAATATGTATGGTGCGGGTATTGAAAATATTGGCCGCAATGGTCAACCAGAAGCGTTTCCAATTCCAGAACCAGCAGACAATCAGCTATTGGTTCGTGTAGACAGCGTAGGGATGTGTTTCTCTGACGTTAAGCTGATTCGGCAGGGTGGAGGACACCCAAAATTGTACAATCGCGATTTAGCTGAGGAGCCAACACGCTTGGGCCATGAGGCGGCTTTAACCATTATCAAGGTGGGGAAAGATTTGCAAGGTGTTTACCATCCAGGCCAGCGGTTAGCAATTCAACCAGACATTTACCAGGACGGCCGTTCCACTGCGTACGGCTACACAATTCCCGGCGGACTGACGCAATATCACCTCATCGGGCCAGAAGTGCTAGACGCGGATGATGGGGCTTATGTGCTGCCGCTAGAAGATGCGCTGGGCTATGCAGAAACGGCATTGACGGAACCGTGGGCTTGTGTGGAAGCCTCTTACACCCAACGTCGTCGCTTGCAACCTAAAGCTGGCGGTCGGCTGTGGGTCATCGGCCAGCCAGATGATGGGACAGACTACACTTTTTCTGGCGAATTGGCACCGTCTCTTGTGGTGCTGAGCGACGTGCCAGCTAGTGTGAAAACACTCATTCGGCAGAAAGTTGGGCCAAATGTGGAGATTTTCGTGCGGGGCGGGTTACGGCCGTCTGATTTTCCCATCCTCAAAGCTGAGTTAACGGAGGACGAGGGGTTCGACGACATCATTATTCTGTCTCCCAAAAGTGCCAAACTGGTTGGCGAAGCCGCCAAACTGACGGCGTTTCGCGGCACGTTTAACTTGGTGGGGGAGGCGCCTTTGGATGGCAAAGTGGAAATTGATGTTGGACGGATTCATTACCATTACACGGCCTACGTTGGTACGGTTGGCCCAGATATTGCCGCCGCCTATGGTGAAGCCCGCAATCGGTGTGATTTACGCCCGGGCGGTGCGGCCGTTTTTGTGGGTGCGGGTGGCCCGATGGGGCAGATGCACGTGCAGCGGGCCATTGAGTTGAAGGATGGTCCCAGTCTCATTATTGCCACAGAATTGAACGAGATGCGGCTTGCTGCCCTAAAAGATTTGTTTGCCCCGCTGGCCGAAGCCAACGGCAAACAGTTGATTACATTCAACCCAACCACGGCAGATGAACCTTTGCCCGATTTTGTGCGAAATGTAACTGACCAAATTGGCGCAGATGATGTGGTGATTTGTGTGCCTGTGGCTTCTCTGATGGCCGAAGCGGGCACCTACATGGCCCCTGACGGCATGCTGGTGCTTTTTGCGGGGGTTCCTAATGGCACCATGGCCGCACTGGATATGAGTACCGTCTATCTGCACAATGCCCAATTTACCGGTACGTCTGGCTCGGCATTGGCCGATCAGGCAACAGTCATTGCCAAAACGGTAACGGGCGAATTGTCACCAAACCGTTCAGTTGCGGCCGTTGGTGGCATGGAAGCGGCTCGCGACGGTGTAGAGGCCATGATGGAAGGGCGGTATCCGGGCAAGGTTGTCATTTTCCCGCAAATTAGCGGCTTACCACTCATGAGCCTGACGGAGTTGAAAGAGAAATATCCTAACATCGCGGAAAAGCTAGGCGAGGGGGATGTGTGGACGGCCGAGGCGGAAGCCGCTTTGGTAGAAGCGTTCTGGCAGGTTGAGCATGCCTAAAAATCGTAAGCTGCTGCAGCAATACGTTTTGGTGGGCGGCGGGCTGGGCCTTTACTTTGGCTGGTTTTTTCGCCCCGTTCGCGAACCAAATTTTGCTGTGGCGGTAGCGTTGGCCCTGTTGGCAACGGCCGTTCTCACCACAATCTCCCTGCTTAAGAAAAATCGACCGCCTGTTGGTGAACTGGGGAGAACGGCCGTTATCACCTTCTTCAAATTTGGGGTGATTCTGGCATTGCTGGAAGTGCGCCATTACGTCTACGATTTTGGTGGTAGATGGCTGGTTATGCTGTTCACAACCGTGCTGGGTGCCATCGGTGGCTGGTGGTTGGCACAAACCGATCTACAAAAAACGAGGGAAAATAGATGATTTACACGGTTACCCTGAATCCGGCTGTTGATCGAGAACTGACCGTGGCTGATTTTGCTTTCGATACCGTGCTGCGTGCCAGCGATGCCCGTGTGGATTGTGGCGGCAAAGGCTTCAACGTTTCCCGCATGTTGGCCGCGTTAGGGGCAAAGAGTGTGGCTCTCGGTTTTGCTGGTGGCAAAAGTGGTGAACTGTTGGCAGAGATGTTGGCTATGCTAAACGTTGAGACAGCGTTTACCTGGATTGAAGGTGAAACCCGAACCAATGTGAGTATCGTCACTGAGCATCATGATCGCTATCTCAAAGTAAATGAATCTGGCCCCACCATTTCTGAAACGGCGCAGGCAGCCTTGCTCACGCAGATTGAGCAGCTTGCCAAACCAGGCGATTGGTGGGTGTTGGCAGGCAGCTTGCCGCCTGGCGTGCCGAATACCATTTATGCTCAACTGGTGCGTCTGATTCAGTCGCATGGTGGACAGGTCATTTTAGACACAAGCGGCGCAGCATTGCTAGGTGGATGTGCTGCGGGTGCATTTCTTATTAAGCCAAATGATAGTGAAGCTGAAAATATAAGCGGCGTCGCTATTGATTCACTGCTGGATGCCGTTACGGCCGCTCATCAAATTCAGCAAATGGGACCCCAAAATGTCGTTATTTCGCTGGGCAAATCGGGAGCCATTTTTAGTGATGGAGAGACGGCTTGGCTCGCTGAATCACCGGTCATTAAAGAGAGCAATCCAATCGGAGCTGGAGATTCGATGGTTGGTGGACTAGTGTATGGCATTAGCTTAGGAATGCCAGTGTCAGAAGCGTTACAGTGGGGCATTGCCTGCGGCGCAGCGACGGCCAGCCTGGCGGGAACGGCCGTTGGCACGTTGCCAATGGTTGAAGATTTGTTAAAGCAAGTCAAAATCAAGCAGTTTATCTAGTGTCAGGATTTGCATAATTTGACATAAAGTTTATCAGGTTTGTGTAAAGTTCACACATATCAAAAAATGGAGAGACAAATGTCGTCTTTTACTGTGGAAGAGGAAAAACAGTATTCAGAAAGCAGCGAGGCGGTTTATGCAGCCGCGTTGGGAGCGATTGAAGGGCTGCAGGGGAAAATTGAGAAGCAGGATGCAGCCGCTGGCACTATCTCAGTTCGCTTTGATAAAAAGATATTGGGTAAGGTACTTGGGGATCGTACCCATATGAATGTGACGGTTGCTGGTGAAGGTGGGGGAACGGCCGTTGCTGTTGAAATTTATCCATTAAATGCAGTCGGGCAAAAATTGATGTTTGGCGCACGAAAAGGTGTCTCGCGCACGGTTGCCAACTGGTTTTATGCCCATCTAGAACACAGGTTATCCACCTAAATCTCCTTATGGGTGCCAGCTACTTTGCCGTGGCTGGCACCCCTCCTTCAACCGATTATTCTATCGGTGCCCCTAAATTTGTTTTTTCCAGGTTCTCTCCGACAATAGGTGCGGATTCATAAGATTTTCGGCTCACCCACGGAGAAGAAACCCATGATCACACAAGAGACGTACAGCCAGAGCTTTTTACAGCTCCTGGCGCAACAATATCCCTCAATTCAGGCGGCCTCAATGGCCATTATCAACCTCAGTGCCAATCTGGATTTACCCAAAGGAACCGAGCATTTTATTTCAGATGTGCATGGTGAGTATGAAGCATTTTCGCACGTTCTCAAGAATGGGTCTGGCTCTATCCGGCGCAAAATTGAAGAGATTTTTTCCAATTCGTTGCTGGACGACGAAAAACGGAACCTGGCCACGCTCATCTATTATCCAGAGCAAAAGCTGCCCCTCATTCTAAAAAATGTTGAAAATGATGCGGAATGGTACCGGATTACTCTGTTTCGGTTGATTAAGCTGTGCCGTGAAGTCTCTTCTAAATACACACGTACGGCCGTTCGCGAAGCGCTCCCTGATGACTTTGCCTTTATCATCGAGGAGTTGCTGCATGAACAAGAAAGCGTGGCCAACAAGCAGGAATATTATCAAAGCATCATCGAAACCATTATTTCCACCAATCGGGGCGATGCCTTTGTGGTGGCAATGGCTGAACTGATTCAGCGGCTGGCCATTGCCCGCCTGCACGTGATCGGCGATGTGTACGATCGGGGGCCCGGGGCACACATCATCATGGACAAGCTGCTGGATTACCACGCCGTGGATGTGCAGTGGGGCAACCACGACATTTTGTGGATGGGAGCCGCCGCAGGCAGCGAGGCGTGCATTGCCAACGTCATCCGCATCTGTTTGCGGTATGGCAACATGGAAACGCTGGAAAATGGGTATGCCGTCAGCATGCTGCCGCTGGCATCGTTTGCCATGGAAACATACGCAGACGATCCTTGCGAGCGGTTTAAGCCCAAAGTATCGACCGATGAGTTTACGCAGAGTGAAATCCAGCTCATGTCTAAAATGCAGAAGGCAATCACCATCATTCAGTTCAAGCTGGAGGCACAAATAATTCAGCGGCGCAAGCATTATGGCATGGCAGATCGGTTACTTCTGGACAAAATAGATTTTGACAACGGTACGATTTGCCTGAATGGGCAAGATCACTCCCTGCTGGATACCCACCTACCCACAGTTGATCCCGATGATCCCTTCCGCCTCTCGGAGAAGGAGAAGTCGGTGTTGGAGCGGCTGCGGATATCTTTTGCCAACAGCGAACGGCTGCAAAAGCACGTTCGGTTTTTGTATGCCAAAGGCGGCCTGTACCTCATTTACAACGGCAATTTGCTTTACCACGGCTGCATCGCCATGAATGAAGACGGTTCTTTTGCCACGGTGCGGGTGGATGGCGAAACGTTCGAGGCCAAATCATTCATGGATCGGCTGGATCGGCTGGCGCGACAAGGGTATGTTGCGTCCGATCCGGAGCAAAAATTATACGGCCAGGATGTGATGTGGTATTTGTGGAGCGGGGCGCATTCGCCGCTGTTTGGCAAGAAGAAGATGGCGACATTTGAACGGTATTTTTTAGCCGACTCGGCCACGCACCAAGAGGGGAAGAATGCGTATTATGCCTTGCGGGATAAGCCGGAAACGGCCGTAAAAATTCTGGAAGCATTCGGCCTGGACCCCAATACTGCCCGCATTGTGAATGGGCACGTGCCAGTGGAGGTTAAGAAAGGGGAGAGCCCGGTGAAGGCAAACGGCCGTCTCATCGTCATAGATGGCGGTTTTTCCAAAGCGTACCAGGACAAGACGGGCATTGCGGGCTACACGCTCATCCATAACTCCTACGGCTTTTTGCTGGCCTCCCATGCCCCGTTTGAGTCTACCCAAAAGGCAATCGAAGAGGGGCTGGACATTCATTCCAAGACGGAGATTTTGGAGGCTAACTTTACACGCATTCGCGTACGTGACACCGATGAAGGCCGCCAAATTCAGGCAAAAATTCACCAGTTGCAAGCGTTGTTGGCAGCTTACCGCGAGGGTGAGATTAAGGAGCAGTAGGGTAAAAGCGTGCTTTTACGCTTCATTGCGAGCTTGTTGGTAAACGGCCGTTAACGCCGCCGCAATTTGTTCTGTCACCGCATCATCTTTGTCGCGTCTGCTCACGAAGATCGGTTCCCCAAAGACCAGCCGCAGCCGAGCAAAAGGAAAAGGAATCAGATAATTGTCCCAGCGGCGGAGGGCGTAGCCTGCTTTGGTAAAGCCGCCCACAGGAATAACGGCCGCTTCTGCTTTTCGCGCCAAATAAGAAGCCCCCGCTTTTGGTTCAAGGGCTGGGCCGTCTGGGCCGTCTGGGGCCAAAAATGAATCCTTGCCCTTTTTCATAGCCTGAATGATTCGTAACACCTTGCGTCCCGCTTCCATCGGGTTGCCTTGCATATCCACGCCATAAGGGGTGGCTCCTAGTGTAGCGGCAAAGCTGCTCAAAATATTGCCGCGTGGGTCGCCGCCCAGGGTGACAATGGCGAATTTTTCGCCGCCAATAAAGCGGACTGCATAGGTGACAAATGTTGACAGTTGCTCATGCCAAAACAGCCATAAAAGCGGCCGTTCGCTGGCGAATGCTTTGCTAAGGTTGGCTCTCCCTTCAATTTGCCAACGCACGGTGCGCGCCAGCAGCCGGTGATACAGTGCCAGGGCATTGCCCTGAAATTCCAATGATCGTTCTGATAAGGATGTCATACAGTTCTTTAACCTAGACGTAGATTCTTTTTGCGAAGGCACAGTGAAACCAACGCAATAAATCTGCGATAATCTGTGAAATCTGCGGATTATTTATGGGAATGGTTTTTCGTAGTAGTTGGCGGCGGCTTGCAGGGTAACGTGATGCAGTTGGTGGGTGAGATGATTGGCAACGGCCGTTCCCTCTGCATCTTTTGCCACCACCAGCGGCTCGCCAATCTGGATCGCTATTTTGCTAAATGGATACGGCATGACGTATCGATCCCAACGAGGAACCCGGTAGCCTCGCCGCGCATAGGCACCAACAGGCAAAATGGTGGCATCGGCCTTTTGGGCAATGTACGTGATACCCGGTTTGATAACGTAGGACGGACCTTCTGGGCCGTCTGGCGTAATGTACGCATCCCGGCCAGCTTTTACCTGTCGGACCAGCTTGGCCAACTGTCGCGCCGTGGCCATGCTGGCATCCCCATGCAGGTTCATGGGGTAGGGTGTAACGCCTAGCTTGCTGGCGAATACCGTCAGCGTTGTGCCGCGCCAATCATCGGGCAGAATCAGAACCAGCCGGGACAAATCGTAATGATTGCCGAAGAAGCCCACCAGCATCATGGTCATGCCGTGCCAGGCGGCAAAAATAATCGGCCGTTCTCGTTCTTGAGCGGCGCGTAAATGCTTCAGGCCGGTCACCTGAAAGTTGCTCCAGCGGCTGGTCATGCGTGCCCAATTGTGCAGGATCGCGCCGCTCATCTTGTCTTGCCAGGTAATCGTTGCCTTACTCATTGATCTGCAAATAACCGGCTCGCGCCAGCCCCCAGCCAAGATAAATCGTATTCCAAAAATGCCACGCTTTGCCAAACGTTGCCCAGGCAATGGTCACCGCAAAAAGCACCAACAGCGTGCCAATGCGTACCCGGCCCTTAAACACGCCCCGGAAGGAAGGGAACGGAATAAGGCTGATCATCAAAATGCTGCAAATCAGCATAATAGGCATGAGCCAGCCCGCTGGCAGGGGGACGGTCAAAATCGTCATGTCAGACACAACCGCCAACGCCAGAGTAGCTCCGGCAGACGAGATGGTAAGTCCAGCAGAATCACCGCGCCCGCTGGCTTTGGGTGGCAGCAAATTAAACCGCGCCAGCCGGTACGCGCCAGCCAGCGCAAAAAAGATGGCCAGCACAGCAAGAATGGCAGTTGCGGCGGCATTTTCCAAATACAGATACATAAAGGCCAAAACGGCAGGGGCAGTGCCCAGGCTGACCATATCGACTAACGAATCGAGCTGTAGCCCGAATTCAGAGCCTGCATTAAGATACCGGGCTGAAGCGCCGTCGAACAGGTCCAAGATGTAGCTAGCCAAGATGAGAATGCCGGCAACAACCAATTCACCTGTGGCGGCCAGCAAAATGGAAACGATGCCGCAGGTGAGGGAGATGAAGGTGATGCCATTGGGGATGAGGTACCGATATCGACTATTCATGGTTCTTCTTCAGTTGAGCGATGGGCGTAATGCCCCCAATCACTTTATCGCCGACTTTGACAAGCATTTGGGCCGTTGGGGGCAAGAAGAGATCGACGCGGGAGCTAAAGCGGATGAGGCCGAACCGTTGGCCGCTTTGCACAACATCCCCCGATTTGAGGTAGTTTAGGCAGCGACGGGCCACAATACCTGCGATCTGTTTGGTGAGAATACGGCCGTATCCCTCCGATTCTGTCACCATCCCAATAAACTCGTTGAGTTCAGACGCTTCTGGCCGGAATGCCTGTAAAAACTTGCCCGGCTGGTGCTCCACCAGCATCACCTTGCCTGCGAGCGGCACTCGCTGCACATGCACATCGGTAATGTCCAGGAACATGCTCATCCGAATGACCTCGGCCTGCAAAAAGCGGTCTTCCGTCATTGTTGTGATTTCCACTACTTCGCCATCGCCGGGGCCAAGCACCAGGCCGGGTTGGGCGTTTATTTGCCGATTGGGATCGCGAAAAAAGTAGAGAATGAGCAGCCAAAGGAAAGCGGCCAGCAGCAAAAACAGCCCAGCGGCCCAGTTAGTAAATTGGAACCAAAGGAAAACGGCCGTTGCTAGTAGAATCGTAAAAAAAGCAATCGTGCCGCCGCCTCCTTCAGCAAAAGGCCAGGCACGATCCTTGCCATAAGTGATCATCGTCAAGAATCATCCGCAGATTTTACAGATTGCGCAGATTAAGAACCTACAACCTGTGAAATCTGCCAAACTGTGGAGATAAGTTTTTTGAAGGTTATCCAAGCGACGGCATTGTAGCATTGCCATTAGGCCGGGGCAAGGTAGCATTGCGCCTGAGGAAAGCTGCGTGATTTTAGAGGTTTCCGCGCAATGCTTAAACAGTTTTAGGTTGGTTATAGATGGTTCTCGATTTGCCATTTCCCCAAACTGTAGTAGGGTGATCATTGCCTAAACATCGTTCGCCGTCGGTACGGCCGTTTGGTAAACTTGCGCCCATGATGAGACAAAAATCGACATTTATTTGGGTGGGATTGGTGGCACTACTTGTGGTCATTGTTGCCCTCTTTTTGGGCAACCGCTTGCTCAACGGGGATGGCAGCCTGCTGCGCAACGTGCAAGTAGACAAAGGTGAAATCAGCCCCAACGCCGACGGCGATACCGATGCCACAACCATCGCCTATGAACTATCGCGCAATGCCACCGTCTCCATCTATTTTGAAAACGAGGCGGGTGACCGTTTTTACTTCCGCCGGGAGAAGCCGCGCGGTGCGGGTGAATACCGGGTGACCTTTAGTGGGGTCGTAGACCCGTACACGCTGCCGGATGATCAGATCGAGGGGGAGATTTTGGCGCGGTTGCTGCAAGACGGCCGTTACACCTGGACCGTCATTGCCACTGATGAAAATGACGTGACAGAGACGCAGCAAGGCGAACTGCGGATTGCAGATGCGGATTCTGTGTTGCCAGACATCCGCGATTTCGCCCTGGACAAAGATACCTTCACCCCCAACAGGGATGGCATTGATGATCGCGTGCAGCCTGTATTTTACCTGATCAAAGATGTGGCTGAGGTTCGCGTCTTTTTGCAGATGCCAGACGGTCGCGAGGTGCATATCAGTGAATTTGAGCAAATAATTGAGCCAAATGCGGAAGGCTGGCACAAATATGATTATGAAGGCGGTGTGGACGAAGGCGCGACGCCACCGACAGATGGCACCTATCCGCTGGTGGTGGTTGCCCAGGATTTGGAAGGGCAGCAAGTGCGCGTACAGGATGAACTAACTATTGAGTTTGGCGGTGTGCCGCGCGTGCGAGTGGTGTCGCCACCTGCTGGGGAAACAGTGGCTTGGGAGACGACGGCCGTTCCCGTGTGCGGCATCTTCAATTTTTCTGTCACGGTAGAAAATTACGGCACCACGCCAATCCGCACTAGTGGGCCTCCGCCTGGTGTCATGTACGACTCAGATTGGAATTACAATACCTTGGGCTGGTTTACCCAACCCGGCGTATTTCGGCTGGGCATTGGCTTTGAAAATGAACTAACCAACTATCCATTTCGCTGGGCACTGGGGAGTGAAGAAGATTTGGAACTGATAGATGGTTTTTATTACCTTATGCCGGGCCAGCGAGCTACTATCACCGGCAGCATCCGTATGGTAGATGATTTCGGCGACCGTAACCCGCAAACTGTATGGGCCGGACTGATCCATGAAGATGTGCAGGTTGTTACATTTTATGAGCGTGTCGATCCCCAAGCATTGACGGTTGATTTACCGAATGAAACCAACCAGCCGGAATGTTCCCCCCGCGACGTGCCGGAGTGGCCGCTGGAGTAACGACCATCACTTGTCATTCCGAACGCAGTCTTCGGAGTGAGGAATCTCTCTGAATGTGCGAATAAGAGAGATTCCTCGGAGGACCTCGGAATGACAAGTGTAAAGATTGCTTGCTCTATTTTGAACTATTCCTGTGTTTGGTTAGCCGTCCGTTAACCAGCGGGGAAACCCATTGGCAGCGTGATGGCGGCACGGTAAACTACGAATGGTTAACAGGAGGTTGCCCAACTGTGCGGCAGCCTCTTTTTTTGGACAGGTAAGACGATGCGACGTTTGTGGGGTTTGGTTTTCATTGGTTTTGCTTTTTTTACAGCATGTGCTTCTTCCCCAGAGGTTCTGGTTGTGACGCGCATTGTACCCAGCGACACGGCCGTTTCACCCCCAGCACCCATCGAAGTGACCGTAGAAGTTCCGGTGGAAGTGACACGCCTGGTGACAGAGACGGTCACTGTGGTAGAGACTGTTGTCCCTGATGTGCCGTCGCTCGGTTCGGCGGAACGGCCGTTCCAACTGCTGTTTGCCCCGGTGGCGGATACGGCCGTCATTAGCAGCCGGGCGCAGGTGCTGGCCGACTGGTTGACGGAGCAATCTGGGCAGCAGTTCCAGGTGGGTTTGCTAGACAATGAACAGCGGATCATTGACCTGATGTGTGCTGCACCCGCCGAGACAATAGGTTTTCTAACGGCCGTTGGCGTGGCATTGGCCAACCAGCAATGTGGGGCGCAGGTACTGCATACGGCCGTGCAGGTCAATGAGATGAGCTGGCAGGCAGGCATGATTGTGGTGCGCCGCGACAGCGAGATCAATGAGCTGGCCGATCTGGATGGCAAAAGCTGGGCCATCCCCAGCGAGAGCAGCATTCCCAACAACTGGTATTTTCAGGCACTGCTGGCTGCGGAAGGGATTGAACCGGGCGAGATTGTTTCTGTGCCGGGCGACAACACCGCGATGCTGGCCGTACTCAATGGCGATGTAGATTTTGCCACCGGCACCTACCTGCCGCCGCTCATGCCCTTTTTAGAGCGTGATTGGGTATTTGGTGAAGATGATCCAGAAATTTGGCGACAGACCGGCGTGTCGCCCAGCCGCAGCGGCATTGGCTTTGTGGTGGTATTGGGCAGGCCAGAAAACGGCGGCTACCGGGTGCGAGATGCTCGTTCTGGCGTTTTCGACACGGCAGAAGAGATATTTGAGGAGACGCGCATCTTAACGTTGAGTGCGCCCATCCCGGCCGCATCGGTGGCCGTTGGCGGCGAATTCCCGATTGGGCCAGCGCAGCAGTTTGCAGACTTGCTAACGGAGTTTGTCGCTTCTGATTTGTGCAGTGACTCTCTGTGTGCGCCAGACTTTTACGGCTGGATTGGGTTGGAAACGGCCGTACCTGCCAACTATGATCCGCTCCACTTTGTCATCGACACGCTGGGCTGGACAGATGAAGCGGTTTTGATAACCGAGTAAGGGCAGCTCGCGAGCCGCCCTTACAGGCGATATTTTTATGATTGATGTAGCCGTCATTATTGTTAGCTGGAACGTGCGGGATTATTTGATGCAATGCCTGCGCTCCGTCTTTGCCGATTTGCAGCGATCCGGGCTGCGCGGCGAGGTGTGGGTGGTGGACAACGCGTCTACCGACGGCACACCCAATCTGGTGCGCGATTTATTCCCCAACGTCCATCTGATTGCCAACCAGAGCAATCCTGGGTTTGGCGCAGCAAATAACCAGGGGATGACCGCCGCCAAACCGCATGCCCCTCGCTACTACTTTTTGCTTAACCCAGATACCAAAGTGCAGTCTGGCGCGCTACTCGAACTCATTAACACGCTGGAAGAGCATTCTGATGGTGGCATGGCCGGGGCGCGGCTGGTGTATGGCGACGGCCGTTTCCAACACAGTGCCTTTTATTTCCCCGGATTGCGCCAGCTGGCCTTCGATCTGTTTCCCTTGCCCGCCCGACTGTATGAGAGCCGCTGGAACGGCCGTTACCCACAAGCATGGCTGGCGCGGGGCAATGAGCCATTTGCTATCGATCATCCGTTAGGGGCTACGATGATGGTGCGTGCAGACGTAGCCGAATCGACCCACGGCTTTGACGAATCGTTTCATATGTATTGCGAAGAAATTGATTGGAGCTGGCGCATTCAGGAGGCGGGCTGGCGCATTTATGCTGTCCCGTCCGCTGAAATTGTGCATTACGGCGGCGAAAGCACGCGCCAGGTGCCAGCTACGTCGGTGATTAACTTGTGGCGGAGTCGGGCGCAGCTCTATGCAGAGATGTACGGCCGTTTCAAGCTGGCCATCGCCAAAAAAATGGTACAAATTGGCATGCGCCGCCGTGCCAAGCAGTCTACCGATCCCCAAATGAAGCAAGCCTACGAAACGATCATCCAAATTTGGAAGGGCATTTAATTTGCCACAGAGGTCACAGAGCGTGAAGAGGAAGTCAAGAAAAATCGGTGCCAATCTGCGAAATCTTTGATACAACTTCCCCATGATCCAAAAACAACAGGAATTAACGGCCGTAATTCTCACCCTCAACGAAGCCAACCACATCACAGAGTGCATCCAGTCCCTTAGCTGGGCAGACCGGGTGGTGGTGTTCGATTCGTATAGCCGAGATGATACGGCCGTTCTAGCCGAAGCTGCTGGTGCCGAGCTGCTGTACTCAAAATTTGAAAACTACGCCCAGCAGCGCAACGCTGCACTAGACAGCCTGCAAACCGACTGGGTCTTCTTTGTCGATGCCGACGAGCGGGGAACGCCAGAGCTAGGAACCGAAATTCGGCGAGTGATGGCAGAACGGCTAGAACGGGGCTGGTACGTGCCGCGCCACAACTACATTTTTGGCAAACTCACCAAGGGTGCGGGCTGGTTCCCGGATTATCAACTGCGGCTGTTTAAGCACGGCCATGTGCGCTATGAGCGGCCTGTCCACGAAGTTGCAGTTGTGGATGGAGAGATTGGCAATTTGCAGCAGCCGCTCATCCATTACAATTATCGGGATGTAGGCCATTTTCGGGCCAAACAGCGGGCTTACACTAGCTACGACGCCTCTATTTTGTACAATGAAGGCATAAAGCCAAAACCACACAACTACATTTTGCAGCCCCTGCGCCAATTTCATTGGCGATTGATCACCTTGGCTGGTTACAAGGATGGTCTGCACGGTTTGCGTCTTAGTTTGTACATGGCGTACTATGAGTGGGTGAAGTACCGTAAGCTAAATTGGTTTTGGCGGAAGAATCGTTGAGAGGGGGCAATTTATGAAACAAGTTGGTGTTGAGTGCCGCTTTGGCGAAGATGGCATTGTGAAAGTGAAGAAGATTTTGCTAGACGGCCGTTGGCAATCAGTGGGGCAGGGGCGGCAATGGGTGGATGAAAACGGCCGTCATGTTCTCATTATGCTGCCAGGGGACGAGGTGAAAGAGCTAATCTTGCAGCCCAGCACGTTGAGTTGGGTGTTGGTGCAGGTAGGTGGAGGAAAGAGAACGGCCGTTTAACGCCCGCTAAACCTGCGCGGTGGGATTAGCGACAACTTCACGTCAACAGCACAATTCCAACTAAGACACAATCGCCGCGTCAGGTTGAAGTACTATTAGGCGGCGTTTTGTAGCTGATTCACTGAATCAAAAGAAGTTTTGTACAGCTTCAATTGCTTCCGAAACGCCCTTTATCAAACCTGCTAGCGATGCTGCGCCAGCGATTAACCCTTTGACATTCTTTAGATGCTTAATAATTGTTCCCTGTTGAGCATCTTCCTTTTTTGCTTGCTGTACTGCTTTAGTCATTTGATAAGAAGCATCTGTGGCGGCGTCCTCATCAAGCTGACCAGTTGATATTGCATTCTCTACCTCGCTTTGAAGTCGCTCTAACTGCCCTATCAACTCATTGCGGTTTTTCACATTTGAGAAATTGATGTTCCCAGCAGCATTGTATTGATAGTTGACGTTCTGTCCTCTTTGATCAAAAATTGTCATTGTTTTTACCTCTTGAATTACAAATTCCGGGTTGCGTAATATGATTCTATTTACTAGATTCTCAACGTCTGGTTTTTGAAGACCGCCTAATTGGTCTCCCGAATCCGCCGCTAGATTCTCTAGTTCGATAACAAAGTCAAGCAAGCGGTTTTTCGCAGAATCCGCTATTTGGACTAAACTGCTTGATGAAACCTCTTTCCACGCTCTTAGAAGCTGTCCACCCTGTTTTGCAAATATTTTCGATAGAGCATCGAACATAGGTCGATCCCAGTCAATCTGTAAAACAGTACTGGTTTCTCTCTCAGACTTACGAATCATGTCTTCAATACTGCTCATTCCAGCAAATATTTCAGCTTGATATGCGTAGTCAAAGTTGGGCTTAACTGGTGCGCGCGATATTTGATGTACTGAAACGCTCGAAAAGGTATGGTAATTACTATATGATTGAGCAGGTACTTTGCGATAATCGGGTAGATTTGCCGAATCTTGATAGCTATTTAGTTCATTCCTCGCCCACATTTTGAGTGCCTCAGAATTAAGTCGACTTGCCAAAACAAGAGATTTACGAAGAGTATTTGAGAAGTCGTTGTTGGATTCGACCAATTCGCCTTGAATTTGATGTAGTAAGTTGATCGTCATACGAACTCATCTTAAATCTATACGGACTTTATTATTCCACCACGAACAAACAAAGTTTGATATATACGATTTTTAATCTTGCAGTTCCCGTTTTCATCTGAGCAAATTACCCCTATCAATTCTAAATCTTCGACTATAGGATTTGTGTTGGGACTGAACCAAATCGTCTCGCCATTGTAGATTTTGGAGAGTGATGAGTGTAATATCTTAGAATCAGTAATGCGTTTTACTATAGAAGGTAAATGATTCTCATCATCACGAATTAGTGATAACGCTACCTCGTCTACAGTTGTTGCAGTTGAGAATCTATCAAGCAATGAGAGAAGTTTATGAGTTAAGTATGGCTGGCCATGCGTCCAATTAAACACTCTTTCAACAATTTCCCTCCGCCTTTCATCGGCTAGAAGTATTGGTCTGCTCAAATGCGTTATTTCAGCCAGATCAAAATCACGTAGACGAACTCTCTGAGCTACGTTGAACGGGGAAATCCGTTCGTTATTTATTAGATTTTTTGGATGAAATGAGCCAGCCAACAAGAAAGTTAGACTATTAAATTCAGTTTCGGCATCGCGTGCGTTATGCACGTCTCTTAAGACAGTAAAGAATCTTTCAGAATTTGGAATGTCTACGGAGCCAATTTCATCGAAAGTAATGATAATCTGTTTCCCTAGTTCATTCCCCAATCCCGCCACTTCAAAGAGATACTCCCTCCATCCAAAACTATCTTCTGGCAAATGAACAGTTGTCTTTGATAAGGCAAATTGTAATTGTCGATTCAGTAAGAAGCAGAGTTTTTGATACCATTGCTTCTCAATGTCAGTGCTCAACGAACTTATATCAATGGATAATACCAATGAGTCATCTAGCAATTTTGTTCGCCGCAAAAAGTTGATTAGACTGGTTTTGCCTTGCTGTCTCGGTTCTACTATGAGAATGTAATGATTTTGTTTAAGATACGTGACCACCTTTTGTTCTGCATCGCGGGGAGTATAGATTGCCGCGTCTTCAGATGTCAGAGCCCCTCCAGCCTTAAATTCAGAAACTAATCCGAAGTCTCGTCCGCTTAGGGCAGCCTCAACCGCTTGCACAAGCTCTTCAAGACCTGCTTGTTTTGTCACGTAATCTATCGCAATCGGTAATGAGTTGTTTGACGCTGATAGCACCTCACGTATTGAGGTATATTGAGGATAAGCTGTATAGATAATTTTTGGTATTGTTCTCCCTACCGTTTTTGCAAATTCAATACCTGATTGATCCTCTGGCAAATCCTCTTTTAACCGCACATCTGTAATGATAAGGTCAATCGCCTGCGAACTGAGAATATGAACGGCTTGCGAAAGAGTGGTAGCCACATGAACTGAATAGCCCCGTTCTCCTAGAACTGCTAATATCAATTCGCCATAATCGACATTGTCGTCCAAAAACAAAATGTTGTAATTCATGACGTTAATCTGAGACACGAACTTTTCTTAGCTCTAAAGCGAAAGTGCTTCCATCCCCTGAAGTTTCAGCTAGTTGAATCTGGCCTTCTACAGATTCAACGATTACTTTTACCAGTAACAATCCGAATCCTTTTCGACCACGCTCATTGCGTTCTATCGGTCTACGAAATAAGTCCTTTTTGACTTGAGCGGGAACACCCTGCCCTGTGTCAGTGATTTCAATAGAGACTGTCGTATCAGATTCCTTAGCCGAAATAGTCAACTCTTTATTCTCAGAAACTTTCATAGACCTTATTGCATTATTTACAACAATTTCTATACAGGACATTAACCACTGCTTATTACCACGAACCTCAACTGAGTCACCAACCGCCATTTGAGTTGTTGCTTTTACACCTAAAGAATCAAATTCTTCTTTGTAGTGATCTATGACTGATTGAACCAAGCATTTTACATTTGTCTGATCTGAGCCATCTCTAAACCGCGATAAATACGGAAAATCTCGGTCCGCCATTTTCTGAGTTATCTTGTCAAGACGCTCCAGCCACTTCAATATCTGGGCTGAGTCCTCGTTTCTAGTAATGCGTTCCCTCAGCAAATAAACAGAATCCCTTATCGCGTATATATCTCCAGATATATTGTGAACCCACGCTCCTGTAATCGCTTCCAGCAAGTACATTGCACTTTCTGCTGGTAGTGACCGTT
Organism: Candidatus Leptofilum sp.; assembly: GCF_965223285.1. Taxonomy (GTDB): domain Bacteria; phylum Chloroflexota; class Anaerolineae; order Promineifilales; family Promineifilaceae; genus Leptofilum. The sequence continues at coordinate 5,032,948 of NZ_OZ244997.1, forward strand.
TAAGCCGCTCGTTCTCCGCTTCTAGCTCACGTATTCGCGTTTTCAAAGTGTCAAATTCGGTTGGTTGATTCATAGTGTTATAAAGAAATGTCCGCCGTTCAGTTGCTTATGCCGCGCTCGATTCCTTTGGCGCGTCGGCTTCAAGCTCGCGTTAGGCGGGGGGAGAGTGTTTCGGATAGTTCGTTTTGCTGCACTAGCCTGCCTAACATATTATTATCCTGCGTTACTATAGTCGAGTTGAAGCTAGAGTTTACTTACTATAGTAACTCACTATTTAGAATTGTTCTCAATTGCCTTGCGGTACAAGACGGCCGCTTTCCTGCACATCCACTGGCACGCCATCAAGTAGGCCGGGGATGATGTCTTCCGGGGCAAGCTGGGCGCGGGGCACCTTCTTTTCTACCATCACCACCAGCACCACCTCATCGGTGCGTGTCTTGTGCCGATGCCGAAAACCAATCCCTACGCCAACCACGTTTGCTTTAGCCATCAGCTCCGCCTGATGCGCCTCTTTTACCACTCTAATGCGTTCAATTGCTTCTTGATAATCGCTCATGGCCTAAAATTCCACGTTTAAACAATCTAAAACCGCCTGAATGGGGCTAAAAATGGTAGATTGCGTCGATCCGGCAAATAGCAAGCCAACGGCCTCCTGGGTATCCAAAGCCACAACCAGTGAGCCAGAATCGCCCCCTTCCGACATTGGCCCAGCGATGAGCTGATTTTCAAAGGTAGCCACTCTGCCAGAGCCATAATTAACGCTCACTGTCGCTTCTATTTGGGTGATGACCCCGGTGGTATACCCTGTGGTGCGGCCAGATTTGCGTACCTGCATCCCCAGCACGCCTTCTGTGATGCCACTGATTTCGCCAATGTTCAAAATCTCATCCAGCACGTCCCCATCGTTTAAGGGGCGGGCGACGGCCGCATCGACCAAATTAACGGCCTGCGGATTCGCCTGAAAAACGGAAACGCGATGGCTAGAACCTAGAAAATTGGCAAACGCATTGCCAATACCGGCATAGGTTGAGGCGATACCACAGCCAGAGCCAGACGTTTCGCCAAAATCAATCGTGCAAAACCGCTCCAGATTGGCAATGTGGTCGTTGGCCACGCTGCCGCCGTCGGCACCACCGGGCTGGATGATGGGGTCACCCACTTGGGCGTCGTTGCTGTTGGCAAGCACGTGGTTATTGGAGAGGATGAGGCGTTGGCCTGTGGTGCGGTCGCGCACAATGCAGCCCAGCGTTCCGGCCGAAATTTGGTAATGGCCAATGCTCACGCCGCCGGGTGCCGGCCGAAACTTTCCGGTGGGCACCTGATTGGCACGCACGGTGCCAATTTGCACCACATCGGTCGGCACGTTGTTCACCGTTTTGGGGACTAACGCTTCAGTAGCCAACCCTTCGATGGCTATTTTGTCAGCTACCAGCACTGAGAGGCACAGCTCATCGGTTTGTTCTGTGCCCTTTATGCGATGACCAATGCCCACGCCTACGACGTTAGGACGCGCCATGAGCGCGGCCGTATGGCTTGCTTTTGCTGCACGGACTTCACTTAATTCTGCCATTTTTCCCTCCAGGACTTCGAGTTAAGGGGGAACGATGCGGGGTACTATGTGGATTTTGAACAGTATAAGGCAGGACGGTGGGGAAAACAACCAGTTATGATTCAGCAAGCTGTTCTATTTTTCGGCGCATTAACTCTATTTGCTTGGCTAAAAGTTGTCGCGTTTTGGGGTCGTGTGTCTTTTGCTGGGCTTGCTGCAAAGTGTCGAGGCTGCGTTTTGGGAAGCCCAACCGGGCATACCCGTTTGCCAAGCGTCGCAAGACAGCCACATTGCCCGGCGACCGCCCGACTGCCCGCTGCCAATAGAGAACGGCCGTTGCCCACATCCCCCGTTGAGCAAATAATTTCCCGGCTTTATCCAGCACCAGTGGGTCTTTGATGCGATCATCCGCAGCCGCAACGCGCCAACGCTTCTCTCGTCTGAAATCTGGCCCAGCCAAAAGCGTCAACGCTAAATCTGAAATCATGTAAATAATAAAAATCACCCAGGCAACAATAAATTGCCAGGGTGCGGTGGGAACATTTGCCGGAATGGGTGGTGAAAAAATAGCGACCAAAACAGTGATGATGAAAACGATCACAAATCTCACCATAACCAGCCAATAAGCCCACACTTTGCGAAAATAGAGTGCAACCGTGATGCCAATAAACAAGGGCAGTAAGGACAAGATTATCCACAAGAAGAGCCTGGCACCAGCTACTTCACGATTTCTAAACGCACCTATAGAGACAAGCCATGTAATCAACGAGAACATTCCCAAAATAATGAGAATATAAAGAAAATGGCTCACACCGCGAAATAAAATCCAATTCTCCAAATACCGACTTCGGTTGGGGGAAACTGGCTCCTTTCCCACCATTTTGCGGGTGCATTTGGGGCATCTCTTATCGGTGCGTTGTACGGGTTGGGCGCAGTAAGCACATAAATTTGCAGGACTGCTCCAAGCATCCTGGTATCGATCCGCATGGGGATCGCCTGTTTCTGTCAGAACCACATCATAAACTGGCTCAGCCCAAACTTCTTTCTCTTCTGCTTTTGTGGGGTGAGGGGGGGAAGATGTGACACCCAGCTTTTGTAACCCTTTTTGAGCCATCTTGTTGTTGGGATTAATAGCCAGTACGTTTTCCAAGCAGATTTGACGGTCTTCTTTGGTTTTTACCGTGCCACTTAACCATAGCCAGGCAGTTTCGTTTTGCTCGTCTTGTTCCACAATTTGCAACAAAAGTTGATGGGCTTTTTCGCGCTCACCTCTTTTAGCTGCCTGGATCGCTGTTTGCAGGAGATGGTTAATTTCCGGCATGGTTCGTTTTAGTTTTCTTTGTTAGGCACGCCGCACACGACTGGAGTGCAGTTTGCAGGTTGAAACTCGTTAATTTCATGCTTTCCAGGTGACAACTAGCTGTTTTGTAAGATAGCTGCCACCTGGAATTGGCTTAAATGCTTTTTATATTTCACCAGAGGTGAGAGCCATTTTCACTTCTGCTAACGCTTTGGTCACTTCAATTTCGCGCGGGCAGGCGTTGGTGCAGTTGAAGTTGGTACGGCACCGCCAGACGCCCATTGTATCGCCCACGACATCGAGTCGCTCATTGTGGGCCTCATCCCGCGAGTCAAAGATGAAGCGGTGGGCTTGTACGATAGCTGCGGGGCCGATGTACTGCTCGTTGGCCCAGAAGCTGGGGCAGGAGCTGGTACAGGCGGCACACAAAATACATTTAGTGGTGTCGTCGAACCGCGCCCGATCTTCTTGGGTTTGCAGCCGTTCACGGCCGTTTTCCGGCACGGGTGAATCGTTCACAAAGTAAGGCATCACCGAGCGATAATGATCAAAGAATGCATCCATGTCCACAATCAAATCTTTCAGGACGCGCATTCCCAAAATCGGCTCTACCTGAATTTTGACGCTGTTGCTACCCTCTTTTGCCAGCCGGGCCACCAATGTTTTGCAGGCCAGAGCATTAGCGCCGTTAATACGAACCGCATCAGACCCACAAACGCCGTGTGCGCATGAGCGGCGCAGCGAGAGCGTGCCATCTTGTTCCCACTTCACCCGGTGCAGCACATCTAAAACGGAATCGTTGGGGCGAACGTCTTGAATGGTGTAGTCACCCCACCACGGTACGCTGTCTTTTTCCGGGTTAAAGCGGCGAATGCGTAATTGAACTTGCATAGAATCTCCTCATTTTCAGTAAAGAGTATTCAGCTTAGCAGTATTCAGTTTATGTACCCTAACTGATTACTGGCCACTGATTACCGCCTACTTTTTAGTAGACGCGCTCCTTAGGCTCGTAGCGGCCCAGGGTGACGGGTTTGTAATCCAGGCGATACTCACCCTCTTTGTCGCGAAAGTAGAAGGTGTGTTTTAACCATTCAGCATCATTACGTTTCTGATAATCATCACGGGCGTGACCACCTCGGCTTTCGGTTCTGGCGCGGGCAGAAACGGCCGTTACTTCAGCCAGTTCTAGCAAGCAACCCAGCTCCCACGCTTCTAGCAGGTCCGTGTTGAACTGTTTCCCCTTGTCATCAATCTGAATGTTGCGGTTGAATGATTCAAGCAGTTCTTGGAGGTCGGAAACGGCCGTGCCCATCGTTTCTTCTGTGCGGAATACGCCCACGTTGGCCGTCATCGTCTTTTGCATTTTGGTGCGCAATTCGGCTGGCTTCACGCCGCCGCTGCCATTGCGCAACCGCTCAAACTCTGCCATCACCTCGGCGGCCGGATTGTCCGGCAGCGGCAGCAAATCAGCCTGGTTGCAATATTCTGCCATGTGCATACCAGAACGGCGGCCAAACACGACCAGGTCTACCAGCGAGTTGGTTCCCAAGCGGTTAGCACCATGTACCGAAACACAGGCGCATTCACCAGCCGCATACAGACCATCAATCAAACTGCCATCCACATCGGCCAAAACACGGCCGTCTACATCCGTCGGAATGCCACCCATTGCGTAATGAGCCGTTGGCTGTACAGGCATTGGTTCGTGTACAGGGTCCACGCCCAGGTAGGTTCGCGTAAAGTCAGCAATATCTGGTAGCTTCGCTTCAATATAATCTCGGTCGATGCGGCGTTTTTCCCCCGCCTGTTCAAAGTAATGGTTCACCGTTTCCGGGCGAATATCCAGGTGAACGTAATTCTGTCCGTTGATGCCGCGTCCAGCCTGTACTTCCAGGAAGATGGCACGGCTCACAACGTCGCGGCTGGCCAAATCTTTAATAGTGGGCGCGTATTTTTCCATAAAACGCTCCCCTTTGCTGTTTATCAATACGCCACCCTCACCGCGCACACCTTCTGTAATGAGTACACCCAGACGGAAGATGCCAGTGGGGTGGAATTGGAAAAACTCCATATCTTCCAGCGGTACGCCGCGCCGCAAACAAATGGCTGCCCCATCCCCAGTGAGCGAATGGGCGTTGGAGGTGACCTCCCAACAGCGACCCCAGCCACCAGTGGCAAAATGCACCGCTTTGCTGTGGAAAATATGAAAATCACCGGTGCTAATCTCGATGGCCACCACGCCACGTACGGTGTTGTCCACGCGAATCAGGTCTACCACATGGAACTCATCAAAGAAATTGACCTTGTTCTTAATGCACTGTTGGTACAGCGTTTGCAAAATCATGTGGCCAGTGCGGTCGGCCGCGTGGCAGGCACGTTGTACTGGTTTGCCCGTATCATTGTTGGTGTGGCCGCCAAAGCGACGCTGTGAAATGGTGCCGTTTGGATAGCGATCAAAGGGTAGCCCCATATGTTCCAGTTCAATGACGGTTTCAACTGCTTCTTTACATAAAACGTCTACGGCGTCCTGATCAGCTAAATAGTCTGAACCTTTCACCGTATCGTAAGCGTGCCATTCCCATCTATCTTCTTCCATGTTGCCTAAGGCGGCACCAATGCCACCTTGTGCCGCTCCGGTGTGGGAGCGGGTGGGATACAGCTTGGAAATGACGGCAACGTTGGCGCTTTTACTGGCGTACAACGCAGCCATTAGTCCGGCACCGCCTGCACCTACGATGACGGCGTCGAACGTGTGAGTTTTTACATTAGCCATGTTATCCTGCACTTTTTGGTTAAATAGTCTGATTAGCAATTCAATTAGTGGAGAACGAAAAGTGATTTAGAAACAAGTTGGCAAAGAAACTTTCGTTCTCCTTTAAGCAAAGTAAATCACGATTCACGCAAGCGTTTTTCAAGGGCCATCCGTGACTTACTTAGCTGGGTAAATTTTGAGCGGCTTGCCGGGCAGCTTCGGGATCAAATAGGGCGATGCCCACAGCGGCCCAAATGACGGTTACAACCACAAAGATTGCCAAGACAATGTTCACAATGCGAATTGTCCGGGGGTTGTGAATGTAATCTTCCAGCACGTTGCGAAGGCCGTTGACCCCGTGCGGAATGGCAAAGATAAGCAAGAAGATGTCATATGCCTTCCACCCCCAGGAGTTCCACTGTTCCGCCACGAAAATAAGTGTGAGGTTGCCACTACTATTGAGGATGTGTTGTATCATCATGTGGCCCACTGCCAAAATGAGCAGGATAAGGCCAGACATACGCATGAACATATAAGCGTATCGTTCAAAGTTGAATTTTACCTGCACCTTGCGGCGCGTCATGGTTGATGTTGCAGATGTCATTTTTTGCTCCCTTACCCAATATAATCACTTAAACGGGGGAATGCCCAGCAGGCAGCTGCGCCCAGTTCGCTACAGCGGCTAAAAAATTCGAACAGCATGTAGATGGCAATAGGCACGAAGACGACAGCGAATAGAACCCAAACGATAGTTGCGCTCTTTTTTTGGTACATCCACCATTCTGGTTTGAAATCCAGAATAGTAATGCGAATGCCATTAAAGGCGTGGTACAAAACAGCCGCCATGACGCCAAGTTCACTAACGGCAATCACGGGATACTTGAAGACGGCGATAGACCAAGCATATAGTTCGGGGTAGAAGTGTGCGTTGGCCGTGTCCCAGACGTGTAAAACAAGGAAGGCTAGAATAGCCAGGCCAGATACGCGATGGGCTATCCAGCTATAATGCCCGCTTTTCCCGCGATACCTTACACTTTCACGTATGGTGAGTATCAAAGATGACATAGTGCTCCTTCTTCCACTGCTGTGTGGATGTGATGGTGATGACAACGGCCGTACTCTTCGAGGCATTACCAATTTATAGTTACACTTAACGGCCGTTTACTTCAATGAAAACGACAATTTGGGGATCGTTTTCACATAAAACCAAGTTGCGCTGATTATAGCACGTTTGTTGGTGAAGGTAAGGAATATCGTAAGGGGATACAATCAATTTTGCGGTATAATTGCAGCAGAGTTCGTTTGGCAAAAATGGGCCATATTTTAGGTGACGGACACAAACTATTGCCATTTCGGCTTATGAATTTGTGAATATCTTCGATACCAGATAGTTGGATGCTTGTCTTGCTTTTTAGCGACTGCTACACTTAATTTCTAATGATACGACCATTTAATTTACGCGATCTGCCGCTGGTTCACCGTTTGAGCGAGTTGGGGGTTTCCCTCCATACGGAATCTGCCCTGACCAAGAATTTGCACCCAACACGGGGTGCGCTTTTTAGCTTGGTTGGCGGCGATTTTCCTACATATGTGTGGAAGTCGGACAGCAACGGCTTGGCGGGTTTTATTCAGCTTTGCCTGGATGAGGAGAGCGTTCATGCTCATATTTTGTACCTAAGCTCTACCCATGATGGGCCAATGGAGGCAACGGGCAACGGCACGGCCGTATCTGGGGCAAAAGGTGTGGCGGGACAACGGCCGTATCTGGTGAATGAAAATGTGTGGCTGCCGCTTTTAGACCAGGCCGTTGTCGAAGCCGGACAGCGTGGCATTCATAGCCTTGTGGCCGAAGTGGATGAGCTGAGTGATGAGTTGCCTGTGCTGCGACGTGCGGGCTTTGTGGTTTATACCCGACAAGATGTGTGGGTATTGGCCCCTGACGAAGCGCGCCAGGCAGAAAACGAAACAAATTTATTGAGACCCCGCCAGGCGGAGGACGATTGGGATATTCAGCTACTGTATGCCAACACCGTGCCGCGCCTGGTGCAGTTGGTGGAGCCAATGCCGCCACTGCACGACGGGGCAGGTTGGGTGTTACATGAAGAGAATGAATTAGCTGCGTTTGTGCATGTTCATGTGGGGCCAGTGGCTACCTGGATGCGACTGTTTATCCATCCGAGCGCAGAAATACGGGCAGAGCGGATTATTACGGCCGTTGTGCAAAAAACACCTGCTGCCGCCACAAGGCCGATCTACTGCTGCGTGCGTCGTTACCAAAGCTGGGTACAAACCGCACTGGAACGATCTGGCTTTACTTCATGGGGGAGCCAAGCCGTGATGGTGAAGCACATTGTGCAAAAAGCAGCCAAACCACTCACAGATTTATCGGCAGCATTAGAAGCGCAGGGTATTACGCCCACTGCGCCACTGATTCGACAATACCAAAACACGGGGCAATCAGAGAAACAATCAACCCCGAAACCAATTTAAAACAAAGCGTAATCACGCTATAGAATTTATGAATTTATCACAAACAGAACAAGCAAAAGAAGATTTACAAAAGCTGCTACAAATTTTGCCGGCGTCAATCACAGAAAAACTTAAATCAATTGGTCGTGAGGTTGAGCTGCTAGAAGTGGTGATGGATTTCGGTCGCCAACCAACGGCTCGCTATACTGACGGCGAGATTGTGCTTCGCCAGGAAGAGGTAACGGCCGTCGAAATTACGGCCGTTGTCAACGGCATTGGTGATTTTGATGATGACAACCGGGCTGGCATCGCCCGCACCCTGCACCGCATCTCCGGCATTCGTAACCGCAAAGGGGAAGTGGTTGGCCTTACCTGCCGCGTTGGACGGGCCGTCTACGGCACCATCGATATTATCGAAGACATTATCGCCGATGGACATAGCATCTTACTGCTGGGGCGACCTGGCGTAGGCAAAACCACGATGCTGCGCGAGATGGCACGCATTCTGGCCGAAAAACGGCGTGTTGTCATCGTAGACACTTCCAATGAAATTGGCGGCGATGGCGATATTCCTCATCCGGCTGTGGGGCGCGCCCGCCGAATGCAGGTGCCGCGTCCCGCACACCAGCACGAAACGATGATCGAGGCGGTTGAGAATCATAATCCCGAAGTGATCATTATTGACGAGATTGGACGTGAGCGCGAAGCGGCTGCAGCTCGCACCATTAACGAGCGGGCTGTGCAGCTCATCGGCACCGCCCACGGCAATACGCTAGAAAATCTGTTATTGAATCCGACATTATCTGATCTGGTGGGCGGTATTGAAAGCGTCACGCTCTCCGATGATGAAGCGCGGCGGCGCGGGACGCAAAAAACAGTGTTGGAACGTCGCGCCCCGCCCACGTTTGACGTGCTGATTGAAATTCAGGATCGAGAAAAGCTGCTGGTTCACCCCGACGTGACAGCATCTGTCGATTCCATGCTGCGCGGCCAGCCGTTCCGGGTGGAGTTCCGCTCGCGGGATGAAGCGGGCAAAGTGCAGGTGGAGCAGCAAAATGCGGTGGTCACATCAGCGGCCGTTACTGGGCGGCGGGAAACCCGCCCCCGTAAAGATAAGGATCGAGAAGACAGGAACGGCCGTATCTTCACCAATGGCAGCGGCAGCAAAGCCAATGGACAGCAGGTGGAGCTACCGCCAGAGCAGGCACTCATTGAAGAACGTCCTGAATCGCTGCATGTGTTCGCCTACGGCGTAGCGCGGAATCGGCTGATTCAGGCAGCCAAGCGACTCAAGGTACATATTACTTTAGTAAACACCCTTAGCGAAGCGGACGTGTTGGTGACGCTAAAAAGCTACTATCGCAAGCGGCGGCAGCTCATTAATGATGCCGAGCGGCGGCGGACGCCCGTGTATGTGCTGCGGGCCAATACCATTAACCAAATGGAGAGCTTTCTAATTCAGGTGATGAATCTGGAGGGGCCGCAAGCGACGGACCCGTTTGAGGCTGCCATTGCCGAGGCAGAGCGCGGCATTGAGCTAATTCAGGCTGGGCAAGCCTCTGTTGATTTACGGCCCGTGGGCAGTGCTATTCGGCGGTATCAGCACCAAATGGTGCGGCAGGCGAATTTGGTTTCGCACAGCTACGGCAAAGAGCCAAATCGGTATGTGCGTATCTTCAGTGCCAGCCGCGAAAATAGCTAAACTCTTTTAGCCACAGCGGGTATAGAAAAAAACCTCTTCACCCGCTGTGGCTAATAATTTCGATTTAGGGATTTGTGCATGTTTGTTACATTTGAAGGGCCAGAGGGCAGTGGGAAATCTAGCCAGATTGCTCTACTGGCTCCATTTCTGCAAGCGCAAGGATTTTCAGTTGTCACCACGCGAGAGCCGGGCGGCACGCCCATTGGGGATGAAATCCGAGCCTGTGTGCACAATGTGGCAAACAGTGCCATGATCCCTGTTGCCGAAATGTTGCTTTACTCAGCCTCGCGGGCGCAACACGTGGGGGAGTTGATACGGCCGTCCCTCGCTGCTGGCCACATTGTGCTCTGTGACCGTTTTGCTGACAGCACTATTGCCTATCAGGGATACGGCCGTGGGCTTGACATTGCCCAGTTGCAGCAGGTAACCCAAATTGCAACGCAGGGTTTGCAGCCAGACATCACTTTCTTGCTGGATGTGGATGTGGAACAAGGGTTGGCACGCCGTGCCAGCGGTGGCTTGGAGATGAATCGGCTCGATTTAGAAACGGTTCACTTTCACCAGCGGGTACGGGATGGGTACCATGCGCTGGCCGATGCTGACCCTGAACGGTGGGTAGTCGTCAATGCAGAACGGCCGTTGTCACTAATCCAAGAGGAACTACGCACAAAACTACTAGAAAGGCTGAAGGAAACGGCCGTTCGTTAACCCAACATTAGGCATCTAAAGGCAAGTCTGCACCACCAGCTAAATCCGGCATTGACTGTTCAATTGATTCTGGTGACTCGCCCTTTTCCAAACGGTCAACCACCTCATTGAACTCATCCCCCATATCTTCCCCCATTTCCTGCCCCATTTTTCGCATGAACTTGCCCAAAGATTGGGGATCGTTTTCATCCAGACCAGAAAGATCCGCATCCATCATGCTATCCAGCCGCGCATCCTCAGATTTCGCCACAGCCACCCGGCTAATCCGTCGCTTCATTTCCTGGCTTTGACAATGTGGACAAACAGGTGGAACCTTGCCATACTCACTGTATGAAAATTGTAATCTGGCATATTTGCCACATGCCGAACATTGAAAATCATAAAAAGGCATTGCTAGAATCCTTACACTTTTTCATGATTATACGTTTCAATAAGACACATATCAAACAGTCAAAACGAGGTAGAATGTGGTAACAGACAGCTTGTACCGAAAAGAAAATCACCCAAAACTTATCATTATTTCTGGCCCTTCTGGAGTTGGTAAAGACACCATTGCCCGCAATTTAATTGATACAGATCCCAAGCGGTTTTATTTTGTGGTGACTGCTACTACTCGTCCGCCAAGAGCCGGTGAAGTTCATGGTGAAGATTATTTTTTCTTTAGCAATGATGAATTTGCCGAAATGATAGAAAACAACGAGCTTCTGGAGTATGCAGTTGTTTACAACGATTACAAAGGGATTCCAAAGCAGCAAATTCGGGATGCGTTAGAAAGCGGGCGGGATGTGATTATGCGGGTCGATGTTCAGGGGGCAGCAACCATCCGAAAATTATTACCCAATGCAATTTCTGTCTTTTTAACGACAGAAACGGAAGAGGAATTAGTACGTCGCTTGGTAGAGCGCAAATCAGAAACGGCCGAAGGACTGAAACTAAGAATCGCGGCCGCTCGACAGGAAATGAAGCGAATTAAAGAATTTGATTACTGGGTGATTAATGCAGAAGCACAACAAGAGCGCGCCGTTCGGGAAATCCTAAGCATTATCGAGGCCGCACACTGCCGGGTTCGGCAAAAACCAATCCAGCTCTAACCAGCCAAAAAATTTTTAATTCGAAAACAAAAGCGGGTTGGCAACTAGTTGCCAACCCGCTCTTTTTACCTTACTGGCAGACTAAGCTGCCTGACAGGAGCTGTTATTCAGCACCGCTTGTAATTTCACCGCTAAAGCAGGAAACGGCCGTACCTTCAAACAGATCAGAAGTCATTTCAGCACAGTTCGTCCAGTCACCAGTTTTGGTTCCGTACATGCTAAACGTAACCGTGTGAGACCCACCTGGGGCACCAGGCGCAGAGAATACGTCAATCTCGTAATCGCCATCCGGGAACGAAGGTGCGGGCAAGTCGCCAACGCCGTCTTGGTAGATAGCTGTACCGGTGTTACCGAACATGTTCTCGGCACCAACAGTCAACAAGCCACCATCACCATCAGAGAGCTGATCGGCTGGCCCATAGGTAAAGCTAATGTCCTCATCGGAACCGTAGCCAATCCATACTTGGAACGTATTGATTTCGCCGTCACCAAAGTTTGGAACCATTTCCCATTCTACGACAATCCAGGAGTTGATACCGTCAGTCAAGGTCGTTACCAAAACGCGTCCACCAGCACTTGGGTCAAGATCTGTCCAGAAAGGAGCCAGAACGTTGTTGGGAATGCTATCGTCGGGGAAGGCAGTTGTGTTGGTAAACTGAACGTCGGCTCCGGTGCCACCACCCACAACAATGTAACCGTTAGAGACAACGCCAATCGTACTCCAAGTTTCACCAGCATATTCAAATGCTGGAACAGTGACGTTGACGATGCTCTCATCAGTTGCACCAAGGTCCGTAGAGCTAAAGAGCGCCAATGGTAAGTAACCTGCTGGGGAGGCTGTCGGGTCAACAGCTGCATCCACAACTGGCGGAGAAGCTGCGAACAAGGACCCACTTGTGCTCCAGGAGCGTGAGCCGGTTTGGGTTGCCCCATCCACGCTGCCATTCACTAAGCGCAAACGACGTGGCAGAATGTCGCTCAAGTCAAAGTTGGCTTCGGAGGCAAAGCTATTGTTGGTTACAGTGACGGTACATTCGGTTGCTTCACCAGGAGCCAAGCTAGCGGAATCACAGCTCTTGTCAATGCTGACAAGTGCTTGCTCACGAACGATCGTGATGGGGAACCGCAGCGCGTGATCACCATGTGTCAGGTGCATCACAGCCATTGCGGTTTCGCCGAGGCCAATACCACTTGCGTCAACAGTAATCGGGATAGTGCGGTCACGACCAGCACGGATAGGTACAACAGAAGGTGTATCAACCACAAGCCCTTCATCAGATTCAATTGAAACATACCACCATGCATCGTAATCCAGTTCGCTTTGCAGCGTCCGGTAAACGGTCATTTCGCCGGGCATGCTGGGGATGTACAGGCTGGGGTAGTTGCTGTTCCACAGATCATCCTCGTGGGCAACGTAGTTAGCAGCAGAGTCAGAAATCGTCAAACCTGGGTTGCCAGCGTAGTTCAAGTCAATACGACCAGAGCCAACATCGAAATGGTCAACGGGTGTGACACCATCTTCTTTGGTTACACCATCTACTGTTGCTGTTGTCATTAAGGCAGATTTAATTTGCCCTGGTGTCCAGTCAGGATGCAATGCTTTAAGCAGTGCTGCCGAGCCAGCAGTATGCGGGCTGGACATGGAAGTACCACTCTTGAAGCCGAACAAACTTGGTTGGCCAAGCGGTTCTGCCTCATAAGGAGTGATAGCAGCCAGAATATTTACGCCAGGTCCTGTAACATCTGGTTTGCTCACGCCCAATGTTTGACCGGAGCCACCACGGGAACTGAACGCGGCCATCACGTCACCCTGAACTGTGGTTTTAATACCACCGCTGAGGGTACCCATAACGTTGGTATTGTTTGCCATGAAGTCAAGCAATTCAACGCCCTCAGTATCTTGAATGTGAATAGCGGGAACCCAATGGCTGTCATTATTCAGCGTTTGCAGTGCCGGATTGTACAGAACAAAACCACCAGCACCACCAGCAGCTACGTTTGCGCTCTTGGTTACACGGGCGATGACACCACGTTTACAAACAACAATTTCGCCATTAAAGGTACCGGCCGGGAACGGGGTATTACACATACCATTTTCTGCGTCTGTCTCATCCAGCCCATCAAAGTCATCGGCTAAAACAACAGGAGCAGGGCCGAAACCAGCGGTGATGGAAACACCATCAAGGGTCAAGGCAGCGCCACCGTCTGCTGTAAGTTCGATATTGGCAACGAAGCCACGATCGTGCGTGCTTGCACCAACTGTGGTAACCCAGGGGCTACGGCCAGCAACAGTATCAGCACCAGGGCCGCTATTGCCAGCAGATTTGGCAACAAAGATACCATTGTCGTAAGCACTCAAGAAGGCCAGAGACACAATATCGTTGTAAGGATCGCTACCGCCACCAACGGAGAAGTTTAGCACGTCAACACCGTCGATAATTGCTTGCTCTACAGCTGCAACCGTGTCAGAGCCGAAACAACTGGCGGTGCCAGGTACAGAACCACAAACCTTGTAAGCAATGATTTGGGCGCGGGGAGCAACACCGGAGAGGATGCCTAACGATCCGCCCAACAAGTCAGCGGAGACATTGCTGTTACCAGCAGCCGTGCTGGCAGTATGGGAACCATGTCCATCATTGTCACGTGCTGAGAGGAATTCGCCATCCATCATCGTGCGGTTGGCTTCGAAGGTTTCCATGAAGCGGTAAGCACCAATGAGCTTGTTGTTGCATTCAAAATCAAGCCCCAAATCGGTTCCGTCGACCATCACACTACCTAGATCACAGCCATAAGTTCCGGGAGGAGCCGGGTAAGGATTGCCATTGGGATCAGGATCGGCAAAGGATGGATTTTCTGGCCAAACACCGGAATCCAAAATACCAACGATGACGCCTTCACCGGCGTTTTCCTGGCCGCCTAACTCACTCCACATGGCCGGCGCACCAATCCATTGTGGCCCAGCGTCGGTTGTCAGTTCAACCTCTTCATCGAGATAAATACCGACAACGCCAGACATGGAGGCAATCGCATCTATATTAGCGCCAGCTACACGTGAAAGAGCAACACCGTTGAATATGCGACTATATTCGTAAGTTACCTCGCCGTAAGCACCGAGGGCATCTTTGAGGGCACCAGCATCGATAGTTTCATCGATGGTGATAATAACGTTTACTTCTTCTAAATCACCGATTTCAACACGGCCAGCGGTGGCCGTTTTGCTATTGGTAAATTCAGATTCTATTGAATTACCTGAAATATCGCCCGTAGCAGTAAATCCACCGTCCTGGGCAAAGCCTAAAGAGGCTGAGGAAAGCACCAGAACGAGTGTGAGTAATGCTAAGAGCAGTAGTGTAAGCACACTCTTTTTGGGATTTTTCTTAAACATCTGTTCTCCTGTTTTGTTTTTACAATGTAAGGTTTCATGCTAATTCAGTTAATCTTCCGATTTAACTTGTAAAAGATGTTTAATTCTATATAAACCACCTCCTTAAAATATTTATTTTTCATTTTATTGGTTGGTGCTGGTACGAACTACAAATCATATTGATGGCTGTTTGGGTAGCTGCTAGCCTGATTTATGTTTTCAGGTTGCAGCAAAAGAAAACTGCTCACAGGAAGAACCCGCTCATCTAATTAGATGGCAAGTTTTCGCGGGTAGTTCTTTGCTATTGCCCGGTTCAAGGGTGTGTATGTAGCACCTTCCATAAATTGATCAATATTGTTTGCGTGCTTTCGTGATCTGTTGTTAGCTTCCGGATCTATTTATTTTTGCTTTTTGTACGGGGTAACTTCTTCTGAAAAATTTTTGCACTATTGTACGATTCTAGCTTATTATGAGACCAGATAAACATACTTAAAATTGGTTACATTTATGCTTACGGAATCATTAATTGTGGGTCCAATACAACTATTTTTTCTCATTAGATTGTTGTCTAATGTTATGCTGTTCCCATAAATTTGACAATTATTTTTCATCAAGCACACATTTTGTTTTCATAAATTTGTGAAGCCAAAAAGATTTTGAATTAGGAATGGCTCACATTTGGTTTTTATTTGAGCAAACCACACTCGCTCTGTGGTTTTCGTGTGACTTTCTGGATTGCATATGTTGTGAATCTTCAAAAAAATGTATGTGTAAGGGACGTAAATTTTTTATTTGGGTGGATACGGCCGTGTTATAATCTCGTCGCACATATCACCGACGAACACATTAGCTAACTTAACTTATGCAAATATTCCGAAATTGGCAGTTCGATATACTTTCTTTTGTTGTTGGCCTGGTTTTGGGGCTGGTGGTGGCGTATGGGTTCTTGCGGTTACGGCCGTTCTTACGCCGTCGTTTGGCGCGTTTAACAGGTTGGGTGCGGGAGCGCATCGCGTATTTGCGATCTGGGGTCGCCTTGCGATATTCTGCAGAAACGGCCGCTTATGCCAATGCCCACCATCTGTTAGGCGACCAGGCTGGTCTTGATGCCCTGTTTGTCCCTCCCCGCTTGCAGGCACCGTTGGATGATCCTGCCTTGCTGCCTGAAGATAGGGCGGCAACGGCTTTGAGCTATCTATGGCCAGAGTGGTCTGGCAGCATGGGGTTGCCCCCGCCACCAATGATGGGTGTGGATCAACTATTGAGAAACGGCCGTCGCGTCATTATTGCCGGGGAGTCGGGCGTGGGTAAAACCACTTTGCTCGCTCACCTCGCTTACCGGTGTGCTGTGGCTACTGCGGAGGGCAAAGATGCTGCTTTGGCGAACATCATGCCTGTGCTGGTACACGTGGCTGAGCTGGGTGTGGCCGCTGGGGGTGAGCTGGAAGATGCTGAAATAGTCTTGGCCAGCGCACTGCAAAAACGGGCAAATCCGTTGACGGCACCGGGCATTAAAGATTTGCTGCACCAGAAGCTAAAGGCTGGGCAGGTTTTGCTGCTACTAGATGGCTGGGATGCGCTACCGGCTCCCAAACGGCCGAATGTGGCGGAATGGCTAGAAGCATTGTTGCGCAAATACAAAAACACGCAAACGTTTGTGGCTACTGGCATAACTGGGCAGGGCTTGCTGCTGGAATTAAATTTCACCTGGAGTACGCTGCTGCCGTGGCGGCTGGGGGAAGTTGAGCAATTTTCTGAGCAGGCAACGCAGGCACTTTCTGTGAGTAAACCACCCCGCTTGCCCTATTTTTGGCAGCCGGGACAAACCACGGCCGTTACTACCCTGAACTTTTTTCTACGTAGTTTATCGAAAGTGGCAGATGACCCGAAACGACCGTTTCCGCTTTGTGATTTGCTGCAAAAGAGTTTGCCCGTCATGGCTGGGCAATCGGGGGTTGATGCCCAGACAGTTGCTTTTTGGCAGCGGTTGGCTTTCATCATGTTAAACGACGGCAAAATGGCACTGAGCAACACAGAGCTAACGGCCGTTGCCGAAAAAATGTGCCTGAACGCCGAAGGCGAACCAGATCGCAGTGCTGCCAACCAGCTACAAAAATCGGTCAAAAAGACGCCTATTTTTGTGACGTGGGGGAATGGCACCGTGAGCTGTCGGGGTGCGTTGTGGCGTGACTTTTTAGCAGCAGGCTACCTGGTTGCGCAGGAAGATGAGGCGACTGTGGCGGCCCACCTGCACGACGGTGCCTGGGTGCAGATGCTTCGCTTTTATGCCGCGCAGCGAGACCCTGCAGCGTTAGCAAAGCAGCTTTTGCAAGGGCAGGACAATTCACCCTCGCGCGAGTCTGTCTTCCAGGTGGCTTCCTGGCTGCCGCTAACGACGGCCAAGGGAGAGTGGCGGCGGCAGACGATGATTTTGCTGGGGCAGATGATTCGCTCTGGCCCATCGTTTACCCAGGTCATACGCCAACGGGCGACGGCAGCGTTGGCGCGTTCGCAGGAGACGGGGGTGATGACCTTTGTTTCTCAGTTGCTAGAGCGATCCGACCCATTTTTACGGCAGTTGGGCACGGCCGCTTTGCCACAGTTGGGAGATGACCGGGCCATGAGCCTGTTGGCAAATATGGTTTCTGATGGAGATGAACTGGTGCGGCAAACGGCCGTTTACGGCTTGCTGCTTCATCAACATCACCCATTGGCAGAGCAGCCGCTGCTAGCGGCACTCATTGGCGAAGATGAGACATTGAGCCAGATCGTGGCCGAGGGATTGGCCATGAATGGTTCGCGGGGCACGGAAATCCTGAAAGAGGCTCTGGGGGATGCGGATATTCAGGTTCGCCGGGCAGCTGTGCTGGGTTTGGCAACTCTGGATGAGCGCTGGGTGGAGAAGCAGCTTGTTCAGGTGGAGCGGCACGATGATGAATGGTTTGTCCGTTCAGCAGCGAATGGCGCATTGGAGACGTTGCGGGCGCGGCGCAAAGCGGCCAAATGGGTGCCGCCCAATCCTGCCGACCAGCGTTGGCTAACGATGGCGTTCCGCCCAAACGGCCGTATCGTGCCCGATGGGGCAGCCGCCATGCCCTTTTTGGTGCAGATCATCAGCGAATCTGACGACAGTAAATTGCGTGCCTCTGCGGCTACCTTGCTAAGCCATTTACCGGCCCTGGATGCGATGCCTGCGTTGGAAACGGCCGCACGTGATGCCGATTTCCAGGTGAGCGAAGCTGCCTTCACCACCCTCTGCCATTTAAGGCGGGCTTACGGTTAAATGACCTTTTGTTACTCCGGTAAATGCTGTTCAAAAAAGGCGGTGGCAATGGCTGGGTTGTCGATGAGGTATTGGTAGCCGCTGAACCGATCGGTGCCGGGAACCAGCAGGGGGCCGCTGGGATTGGGTGTAGCAATGGCGATTTGCTGTACGTCATCGGGGCTGCCCCAGGGATCATTCATCCCTTGAATGTACAAAACGGGGGTTTGGCCTGCCTGAGATGCGGCCGTTCCTAACCGATATTCCTTTAACGGCCGTCCGCCAGCCTGCTGGAAGATAAACTCCGCCAATGGCAAGATGGCCTTCCCCAACATCCCAAATTGATGTGCGCCAAATCGTTCAGCAAAATGGGCTGGGGAGGTAGGCTGCACGGCGATTGCTGCTTGAATTTCATTTGTTTCTGGTAGCGTGTACAGCACTGTGTTGGCTCCAGCAGAAAAACCAATCGCGCCAATGCGGTTGGCGGCGACTTCTGGTCGGCTATGCAGATAAGCAATTGCGCCCAGAACGTCTTGCGCCTCGGCTTCGCCAAACTGCATCGGGGGCTGGCTACCGCTTTCACCGTGATTACGGCCGTCGTACATAAGCACATTAAATCCATCGTTATGCAAACTGTGTGCCAGCCGCAGCAGATCAACCTGAGATGCCCCTATCATGTTGGCCACAACGTCGGTGGCCGCTTCGCCCAGCCGGTTCCAGCCCCAGCCATGTACCATAATGAGCGTTGCCCCTTTCCGTAAGGAGTTGCCTGGTGCAGGAATGAACCAGCCGCTTAAGCGCACGCCGTCCGTCGCCGGGAAAGTGACATCTACATAGGGCATATCTACCTGATCGGGGGTGCCCCAAAGCGGTTGGCGCAATGGCTGGATCAATCGCTGGGCAATAAAGGCAGCAACTGCGGTTATGAGTCCAGCGACGATGCCTCCTAAAATAAACAGCCAGCGCAAAACGCGACGAAAAATATTCATATAATTCCTCTCACTTCTTTCTTGAATGAGCCACAGATCATTATCCGATTTTTCCACGCTATTGTGCCACAAATTGATGATTTACGGGAGATACGGCCGTTTTACGGTGGCGTCATGGCACAGCGAAAGCCCAGGTTGGCACGGGCCACCGTGGGGTCAAATGAGCCGCGGGCGACAATCCGCAACTCCTCGGCGGAGGAGAGCCAGGAACCACCCCGGATCACTTTGAAATCACCGTCGGTTGGGCCAAGCGGGTTGGTGTCGGTGCTGCTTTCATAGTAACGCGGGTCGTACCAATCGCTCACCCACTCCATCACGTTCCCGGCCATCTCGTAGGCACCAATGGGGGAACGGCCGTCTACAAAACTACCAACCGGCGCGGTATCTCGATGTCCATCATTTACGCTGTTGTCTCGCACGTCGCGGGTACAGCCTGTGTCGCAAAAGTTCACCTTGGTACCGTCAAACGCATCTCCCCAGGGAAAGCGCAGCACAATGGATTGCACAGGATCAAATCCGGCGGCCATTTCCCACTCTGCCTCAGACGGCAGCCGCCCCCCGCGCCAATCGCAGAAAGTGTCTGCATCGTACCAGGAAACGAAGATGACCGGATAATCGTCATAGGTGGGGTCGCCAAAGTAGGCGGGATGATAGGTGGCCGAACTGCGCTGTGGCGAATTGCAGGCCCCCGCCGCCACACATTGGGCATATTGCCCGTTGGTGACCTCCGTTTCATCAATAAAAAAGGGATCGATGCGCACAAGGTGAGACGGCCGTTCATCCGCTTCCTCCTCATCTGTACCCATCCTAAACAGCCCGCCTGGCATAAACACCATTCGTGCGCCCGTGTCCGTAATCAGCGGCTCCGGGCTGGGCGTGGGCGGCAGAGTGGGGGCAGGCAGCGGCGATGGCGTCGGGGCCATCGAGGTGAGAGCAGCAACGATGGCCGATTCCAAGGTGACAGTTGCTTCCGCTTGAGCAACTGGATCATCCTCACCCAGCCCCGATAAAGTTAAAACGATGCCAGAAACAACAATCAGCAACAGCAAAACAATTAGAGCGATAATCGTGCGCTGCTCCATCTGGCGGCGGGTACGCGGAGCAATGAGCGGCGGCTTGGGGCGGCCAATTTGCCGATCGGGGCTGCGCCGTGGCAGCTCTGGCACGGGCTCTGGCTGGCTGTTGGGCTTGGTGAGGGCGTTGGCAAACGATTCGGCCGTTTCATAGCGCGCATCCGGGCGGAGTGAAAGCGCACGATTGGCAACCAGCGACAGGTACGGCGGCACTTCGTCATTTACCTCGCGGGCAGGCAGCAAATCTGTGAGGCCAGATTCGCGACTGAGGGCGTTGGGCGGTACCTGACTGGTGAGCAGTGTATAAAGCGTTGCCCCCAGGCTGTAAATGTCGCTAGCTGGGGAGACATCTAGCTGGGCTTGCTGCTCCGGTGCGCCAAATCCCTGGCTGTGCAGATGCACGCCCAGCCCCGGCAAGCCGCTGTCTACCAGAAAAACCGTGCCGTCTGGCGCGACGCGAATGTTGGCAGGCTTAATGTTGAGGTGTAGCTGACCTTTTTGATGCAGGTAACTAAGTGGCTCACAGACGGCTTGCAGCCATTCAATGATGCGGTCGATGGGGAGACGGCCGTATTGCTCCAGCAAACTTTGCAAATCCACCCCATCAACATAGTGGCTCACCAAATATTGGCCTGTTTCTTCGATGGCGAAATGATCGACTACGTTGGGCAGCTGTGGGTGAGACAATTCACTGAGACGGCGAGCTTCTTGCCGAAACCGCTTTTGCATCGCAACTGAACTGTCTCGATACTCCTTCACGGCCACATCAAGATCATCAACCACGTCCCGCGCGCGATAAACAGCCCCATATTGGCCTTCAGCCAACAAGCCAACAATGCGATACCGCTTATTGAGCAATTCACCTGGATACAGCGGCATGGCTATCCATCCATCCTGCGCATCACTTCTTCCAGGCTGCTGTTTTTGCCCACAATTGTTACCCGATCGCCCATCTCTAGCTGGGTGTAGCCATGCGAAATGATCGTGTTGCCGTTGCGATGCACGGACAGCACCAGCGTGTCCAGCGGCAGTTGCAGATCACGCAGAGCAATGCCGTGCAATGCTGGATTGCGCAGCTCAATATCGACCACATCTTGCCCTTCTTCCATGCCTAGCAGCAGCGAAGCTGCCGACGGCGAACGGACAAACTGTTCCAGCAGCCCGACCATCACCGTGGCTGGGTCGATAACGAGTGCCCCCAACGCATGGAATTTATGGAAATTGATGCGGTCATTTAAGCGAACCACGACAGTTTCGGTGCCAAACTGTTCGTAGAGCAGCTCGCAGATGGCATAATTTTCCTCATCAGACAGCATCAGAACGGCCGCATCTGCCCGTTCTGCATCCAAGGCGTGTAAACTTTTTAGTGAGTAATCTTCAATGGCAATCAGGCTGAGATCAGACAAATCTGAGCCGTTGGCATTTTCTACCAAATTTGGTTCCAGGCAGGCTACTTTCACGTCCCAGTTGTGGCGGGTTAGCTGGCGCGCCAACAGCAGCGATGGCCCCTCCACCCCAAAAATGATGACATCCCGCACGCCGTCAAATTCTGGCGTTTTGGCTCTGGTGTGGGCCTCCTTCAGATGGTTAATGGCCCATTTGAAGAAGAGCGGGCCGATCATCTCGTTTAGCACCACAACGGCAATAATGAGGGTAGAGAACTGAGAGCCAAGCGTTGGGAATTCTACGGCCGCTTCCTTGGCCAGACCCAAGGCCACGCCTGCCTGGGTGATGAAGGCCATCCACTTCACGCGGTTGTAGCGCATTGGGTCGCCAGCGAGGACACCCCCCGTGAAAGACCCGAGCATCACTGCCACGACACGGACAAGAAACAGTGCTAGGGCAATTTGCCAGGCATCGGCCAATACGCCAAGTTCCAACGATTCGCCCGTGAGGGTGAAAAAGGCGATGTAGATGTAGGGGGCAATGTCGTTGAGGCGACGGCCGTATTCGGCACGCAGAGAACTGTAATTGTTCACCAAAAAGCTGGCAATCATGCAAATAAGCAGCGGTTCAGCCAACAGTTCAAACGGTAAATTGTCGTGAGAGTAATCCCGCAGCCAGTGAGAAATGAGAAACGTACTGTACCCGGCCAACAAAATCAGGCCGATTTTGAGCGAGGCGTCGAAGCGACGGCTCAAAACCCAGCGCAGCACCCAATACAAGGCAAAGCCAAGTGTGCACACCAATGCTAGCTCAATGAGCAGCAGAAAGATGAAGTTAATGTTCAGCGGCACTTCGGCAAAAAGGGCATCGGCGATGGAGGTGCTGAGGGCAAACAGCATGATAACAATGAAGTCCATAATGACGGTGACACCCAAAGCCATTTGGGTAAACGGTCCCCGCGCCCGCAGTTCTGTGACGATGGCAATAGCTGAAGAGGGGGAGCGGGCGGTGAGGATGGACCCAGCGAGTAAAGCAACGGCAAAACGGCCGTTGCCTTCCATCACCCGCATAAACGGAATGTAATCTGCCAGGAGCAGCATCGCCACTGTCACAAAAACCAGGGTAGTGAGGACAAGCCCCGCTGTGACCCAGCCAATGCTGCTCAAACGGCCGCGCAGCTCTGGCAAATAAAGCTCGCGTCCAGCGGCAAAGGCAATAAACGCCAGCGAAATCTCATCAATAAAGCGCAATTGCTCTAGCGACTCTTCACTGGCAAAGCCTAGCACAAATGGCCCGACGAGCAGGCCGGTAAATAGGTACCCCGTAATTAGCGGCAGCCGCAGCCGTGTAAAAAATTCACCAATTTGCCGCGCCGCCAGGGCAATGACCCCAAAGGCAACGAGAATATAGAAAAAATCTGGTAATTGGGCCATAAAAGTTATCGGGCTACCGGCGCACTTTGCGCGTCGAAGCGGAGCATCACTTCATCCAATCGCTCTGGCACGCCGTACAATGTCACTTTGTCTCCTAATTTTAGCTGCGTGTGCCCATGCGAAACCAGCGTTTGCTGCCCGCGCCGCACCGATAAAATAAGTACGTCTAGCGGCAGGCGCAGTTCCCGCAGCGTGATGCCATCCAAATCCCGATTGCGCAGTTCGATGTCCACAATTTCTTGCTGATGCTCGGTTCCCAGCAGCAAAGAGGAAGCAGATGGCGCGCGCACAAATTGCTCAAGTAAGGAGACAACGGCCGTATCTGGTTCCACAATCAAGGCTCCAAGCTCTTGGAATGCCGGACGGAGTTCACGGTCAGTAGAGTGCACAACCACCGTCTCGGTGCCAAAATGCTCAAAAATAAGCTCGCAGGCGGACAGATTTTGCTCATTGGGCAACATCAAAACAAAGCTGTCCGCCTGAGGTGCCTCCAGTGATTGTAAAACATCTACCGAAAGTTCATCATATAGATGTACCTCCATGCCGTTGTTAAGCCGGGCCAGCTCCGCTTTTGTCTTTTCATTCTCTGGTGCGGCCAAGCGAACCTGCCAATGATGCGCCTTGAGCTGCCGCGCCAACGTTATGGATTGCGGCGTGAACCCTAGAATAATAGCATCCCGCACGCCGTCGAATGGTGCTGGTTCCGCCTGTACGTGCGTTTCGCCCATTTTGTTTAGCGCAAATTTGAACAAAATGGGGCCAACAATCTCATTGAGCACCACCATGGCAATGATGGTCGTGGCAAAAGCGTCGCCCCAGCCGGGGAACTCAACCGCCACCTCTTTGGCCAGCCCCAACGCGACACCTGCCTGCGTCACAAACACCATCCATTTGTACTGATTGCTCTTCATGGAATCCCCAGCGAGCAAACCACCGCCAAAGGAGCCAATCAGAATGACGACGATGCGGATAAGTGCCAATGCCAGGGCGATGGGCCACACCTGGGCCAAAATCTCCAGCTTTAACCCTTCGCCTACCAGGGTGAAAAAGGCAACGTAAATGAATGGCCCAACATCGTGCAAAATCTCAGAAAATTCCAGACGGCAACTGCTGAAGTTGTTGATGACGAAGCTGGCGACCATGCAAATGAGCAATGGCTCCAATAGAATCTCTACAGGAAAGTTATCATGTGTATATTCGCGGATAAAGCCAGAGAGGAGATAAACGCTATAGCCAAACGTCAGAATAACGGCCGTTTTCACCGTGAGTTGCCAATGTCGATTGAGTACCCACAGCAGCATCCGGCTGAGCACAAGGCCCAATCCCACAGACAGCAGCAGCTCCACCGCCAACAGCAATAAAAGCCCCAAATTGATAGAAACGCCGGTCAGAATCGCGTCGGCAATGTCGGCACTGATAGCAAAAAAGACAATCACCAACACATCAGAGATGACGGTTACACCCAGTGCCATTTGGGTAAAAGGCCCCCGCGCCCGCAGTTCGTTGATGAGGGCAATGGCCACAGAGGGGGAACGTGCTACCATGATGGTGGCGGCCATTAGCGCAATAGCAACTTGACTGCTCACCGAGAATTCATCCATAAACGGGATAAAGTCCGCCAGCAAGAAAACCGCCAGCGTACCGCCCACCACCGTGATGAACACAATAAAGGCCGTTACTAAACCAATACTTCGCAACCGACCCCGAATCTCTGGCAAATAAAGCTCGCTGCCCGCCGCAAAAGCGATGAACGCCAACGATACCTCGTCAATAAACCGGAGCGATTCCACTACTTCATTGCTGGCAAAGCCCAGCACAAACGGGCCAGCAATAAGCCCCGTAAACAGATAGCCGCTGATTTTGGGCAAATTAAAGTGGGCAAACAGTCGCCCAATTTGCCAGGATGCCAGGGCAATCACACTGAAATTAAGTAAAAATAATGGGAGTTCCTGTAAAAATTCCATAATGTTGTAGCGTATCACGTCTCACTCAGCAAGACGATTTTCTCCATAATATCTCACGTTTGGTTTAGTTAAAATGGGAGAGTGGGATGGCGTTTCATTTTCTCTAGGACTTACGCATTCGCCCTAACTAGACTACAAAAGTCTTGGGCCTAATGATGTAAATTCCAGAGAGAACCAGACTTTTGTAGTCTTCATTGCGTAAGTTCTGTTCTCAAAAAGTGCAAAAAATTTGCACGATTTTAGCGAATAATGATCGAATCAAAAAATTGTTCCTGAAAATGGGTTTGTGCGCGAATCTCCGTGTCGGTCACGATTTCCCCTGGTGGTACCACAATCAGCTTGTCATCCGCGTCGTTTAGGCGGTGGATGACCGCCACGCATTCCCCAGTAAACGTTTGCAAGGGATTGTTTACGTTCAGCACGTACACATCCAGCTCGTCGCCATCTGGTGCAGGTACGCCAGGTAGGTAGCCGTAGTTCAGGGGGTATACAAATTGCCACTCTGGATGTTGTGAATGCATAGGGCGATCGATAACGGCCGTTACCATCTTGCCTAAAAATGAGGTGGCCGCCGGATAATTGGGCTTGTTCATGGAGATTGACGGCTGCCATTCTCCCGAAAGTAATCCAGGAGCAGCAGATGAACAAACATATAGCCGCCCCCCACTTTGCGCAGCAGGTTGCGCTCAGCGGCGTAATCTAAAAAGGGTAGAAAGTCTTCGGGGATGAGCTGGTTTTCAGCTAGCACCCGGCTGAGCTGCCGCTGCTGCCAAGCTGCTAAGCCGCCATATGCCAATCCCGCAGAGATTCCTAGATAAAGCGTGGCTCCCAAGGCAAACAGCAAAAATGTTTGCCAACTGAGTGACCAGTTGAGCAGATTACTGACCAGCCAGCCAAGCCCAAGCATAACGGCCGTTCCCACCCCAGTGAGTGCGCCAACGAGACGGCCGTTTTGCGCTGACCGCACAAAGCCCTGACCCGGCACGGTTCGCATTTTTGTCTCGTCCCGCTCCACCGCATGCGCCACAAATTGGCTCACAAAGCCCAACAAGGCCAGTAGCAAAATCCACGCTGGAGACAGTTCCCAACTGCGCCCTGCCAGCCAGAGCAAGCTACCCAACACCGCTCCGCCAGCGGCACCCAGGCCACCGCCAACCAATCCGCGCAGCCAACGCCAGTTTAGCGTTTCCACCGTCTCGATGCGGAACCAGGAGACGCGTGCCCACACCAGCAGCAGCCGGAACCCAGCCAGCAAGCTACCCGTCAGCAGCCCCACGCCAAGGCCAGCCAGCAACGCCCGCCAATCAGCAATCATTAAACCCAGCAGCCCGATGAGCACACCAATCAACACAAACAGCCCCACCAGCCGATTCCGCAGACCCGACACAAAGTGCCGCTGCTGCTCGCGGGGCAGCCAATTTGGCTGCAACCCTTCCAAAAAGAATATGGTGCGGTTGAACTGGGACATCTTTTGCGCCAACCAGCCCAGCCAGCCCACCGTTTGCGTCGGTTCATACAGATCTTCGCCGCCACGATAGCGCACCATCCGCTCCACGTACACATCAAACAGCAGCGTGCGCCCCATCTTGCGGTCACCCAGCGACAGCGCCACCTGCTCCGGCATCCGGTAGTAGGCCAGCGTCATCATGCTCAGCATCAGGGGCGATTCTGCCAGTTCGCGCAGCGTCATGTCCGTTTGCAGCGCGGCACGCAGCCCCGCCAGACGCGGCCCCATGCTGCCTAAATAGTGGTCAATCTGCTCCAGCGAGAGCGACTGTAGCACAATCGCCTGCGCCAAATTGAGCCGCGTGGCCAACGCCTCATAATCTTTGATGCGGCAGGTGACGACGGTGGGCAGGGTCAGATAGCGTTGGCGGAACTGGTTGATTGCTTGGGCGCAGGCGACGCGGTGTTCTTGCTCCACCTCGTCCAAGCCGTCCAGCAGGGGGAGCAGCTCCCCGTTTTTGAGCCACAGTTGCCCCAGACGGCGGGGCACTTCGTACCGATTGGCTAACTCATTGACCATCCAGTCGCCCAACGGCAAATTATCTGACCAACTAGCCAAGCTGAAAACAATGGGGATAGGGTGGGTAGTGTTTACCTGCGCCCGCAGCAGCAAATCGCTCACCAGTTGCAGCAAAATGGTGGTTTTGCCCGCGCCCGGTTCGCCCATGATGAGCAGCGTGCCTTCTGCTTCGTCATACACTTCGGTGATTTGGGTGCCGATGGGCAGGGGGGTGTCGAACACTTCGTCGGGGAGCAGATTGTCTGGCTGCTGGTAGCCGGCCGTTGCGTAGCTGGCAACGGCGTTGGTGCGGTAGGTCATGGAGAGATCGATCATCTCCGCACCGTGCAGCGACTCTTGCAGCACCCCCACGAGCCAATACGTTTTGACCCGCTGGAGCATGACTTGGCGGTTGTGGTTTTGTTGAACTTCCATAGGTTGGCTGCGAGTGGTTAGGGGTTAGTGGCTAGTTTCTTTGCGACGACTAGTCACTAACCACCAGCCACTAAAGAATGTTTTTATGAATTCGGCCGTCCTTCATCACCAGCCGAATATTGTCCACATCTTCTAAACTGCGGATGTCCGCCAGCGGGTCAGTTTGCGTGATGATGACGTCGGCCAGCTTGCCGCTTTCCAGCGTGCCAACCTTGTCGTCCCAACCCAGGCATTGTGCGGCCGTTTTGGTGGTAGCCACAAGCGAATCCATCGGCGACATGCCCACGTTGCACATCAGCCCTAGCTCGCGGAGGTTGGTGCCGTGCTTCATCACGCCCGCGTCGGTGCCCATCGCCACCTTCACGCCTGCCTTGAACGCTTTGCCAATGTTTTCGCTGTGAATCTCAATCACCTCGCGCGATTTGCGGATGCCCCATTCGGGCATCGTGCCACCCGCTTCGGCCGCTTCCAGCACGGCCAGCGGGGCCAGCAGCGTTGGCACTAAAAATGTACCGCGCTCCAGCATTAGCTCAATCGCCTCATCATCCACGTAAATGCCGTGCTCGATGGAGTGGATGCCCGCCCGCACCGCATTTTTGATCCCCTCAGCCCCCTGTGCGTGGGCCATCACCTTCACCCCGCGTCGATAAGCCGCTTCTTGCACCATTACTTCCAGCTCTTCTGGCGTGAACTGGGTAAATTCGGGGTGGTCAGTGGGGCTGAGGACGCCGCCTGTGGAGCAAACTTTGATGATGTCTGCCCCGGCGCGCAGCACCTCCCGCACTTTTTTACGGACTTCTGCCACGCCGTCGCACAAGCCGCTGGGACGGCCCGGCGTGGGTGGAATCAGGCCGAAATCGAGGCCAGACGGTAGCCAGCTATCCCCATGCCCCCCGGTGATGGTCAGCACACTAATGCTGATTTGCATACGCGGACCAGCAATAAGCCCCTGCTCCACCGCCTGTTTCATGCCTAAATCGGCCCCGCCAGCGTCACGAACGCTGATAATTCCTGCATCCAGCGTGCGCCGCATGGGTTCAATCGCTTTGTAGTAGTTGAGGGAGAATGGCGTGTTCATCGCTTCATTAAAGTTGATGCCGTCGAAGATGAAGTGGATGTGGGTGTCGATGAGGCCGGGCAGGATGTGGCCGCCCTGTGCATTGATCATTTGCACGTCGCTGTTGGGCAAGCGAATCTCATTTTTGCGCCCGACTTGCTCAATTTTATTATCGCGGATGAGAACTGCGCCGTTCTGGATGGGGGAACGGCCGTTGCCATCAATCACCGTCCCATTGTGGATGAGGGAATAACTCATGTTGCGCTCCAATTTTATAAACAACAAGTGGTTGCCGCTAGCGGCTGGCAAAGTGTACCGGATGTCGAGAGACAGGGCTACTACTAGCTTAATAACTCATGTTACGCAGTCCAAGACTACAAAAGTCTTCCTCAGTCTGGCGAATGTCTGAAATGCGGCCAAGACTTTTGTAGTCTCCCTAGACGAAGTGCGTAACATCAGTTAATAAATTGGACACCGTTACTGTGGTGGAATGTACAGTTCCAACAGGGGAACATCTGCCCCCAGAATTCCAGCATACACGGTGCCGTTTACGTCCTGGCCAAAGGTTGTTAAGAAGCCATCTGGCGCATTGGCTAAATCCCCGACGGTGTTTACCTGCCAGCTCCCGTTAGAAAAAGAGAGTGCCTGAATTTCTCTGGTGCAGCCGTCGGCAAAGATCAGGCTCCCCTTTTGGCTTAAATCGCCAGCGAAGCGGAAAAACTCCCCGGCAATGACCGAGCAGCCTACCGAATAGGAATGAATAGGCAGGTCAAACGTTTTGTTGCAGTCACCATCTGTAAACAAAACATCAGGGCCTTCCATGCAAGGCCAGCCAAAATTACTGCCGTTATACCCAAAGGGGAGCATATCAATTTCTTCCCAGGCACGATCGCCAACATCACCGATGTAGATATTGCCGGACACCGGATCGACGGCCATCCGCCAGGGATTACGCAGCCCCTTCGCCCATGTTTCAATGGAGACGGCCGTTGCCGCCATCATATCCTCATCAACTTGTTGCATGGTCAGGCTTTGTGCCGCTTGGGCAGCATCAACATTGATTCTCAATATCTTTCCTTTTTTAGAACCACCATCTTGGGCTAATAGATTTTGCGAATCATCACCGACGCCCATATACAGTTGGCCATCTCTGGGGTTAAATTCTAACGCGCCGCCGTTATGAATTGTAAAATCCTGGATGATACTGATTAACACTGCTTCACTGTTCGGGTCAGCCACATCAGGATTGCCTGTAACTTGGAACTGAGACAGTCGCAAGTATGATTTATTGTTATCTTGTGGGAACTTGGCTGTGTACGTCACATAAAAGTAGCCATTGGTGGCAAAATCAGGATGAAACGCCAGGCCAAACAACCCCTGCTCCGCGCCAGAGTCCAATACGCGATCTTGAATATCTAGAAAAAGAGAGGTTGTGCCGTTGGGCTGCAAAATTCTAATGGTTCCAGCCAGTTCAGCTACAAAAAGTCGCTCATCACCAGCGTGGGTTATATCGGTGACATTGTTGAACGTGGCATTTGTAGGGATAACTTCGAATTCGCGCGGCACCATGATGAGAGGCAGGTAGGTATTATTTGTACCTCCCCCAGCTTGAGAAGCTGACGTGGTGAGCGGTGAAGAGAGAGCGTAACAAATGGCAAAAACGAAAACAAAGATGGCTAAAAATGCTAGATTTCTGCGCGTGGCCTGACTCATTTTGATACCCCCGTAATCTGAAATATTTGACATAACAGCGTGCTGGTTTGTGAAACGACGGCTACGATGAAGACCTGCTTACTTACAACAAATTGTAGCTAAAAAATAATGGACAGCAATTTTGCTACGGCCGTAGCAACGCTGCATACACATCATCCAGCCAGCGGTTTTGTGGCTGAACAATGAGTGTGGGTTTGGGCTGTAAATTGACCCAAAAAGGGGCAAAGGTGTGGCTGCGGTCGCTGGGCAGCGTCCAGTGGTAGGGAGTCTCTTTGTGGCAATGCAGGTGGGCGTAATGACGGGTTTTGCGCCAGCTTAGTCGCTCGCTGGGCAGCCAGCCGTCGATGTAGAGCGTGATTTGGGTGGGGTTAGGGAGTTGATCGTATTCAGTGTAGGTGGTGTGGTGAAAATGAGCAGCCTGTTCCCCGACTTCAAACGTCATCCCTCGGCTAAACAAAGGCGCAAACGGCAGCGAGCTTTTGTCTGGCTGGCTAAAAATGTAGCTGTCCTGATTTAGAATCGCTTCCCCGGCGGCCAGCTCGTTTTCGATTTTTCCCAAATAGCGGTGGATGGTGAGTTGGGTGAGTCCGGTTTCTTCTGTTGCTTCGCGCAGAACGGCCGTTTGCCAATCTTCCCCCGCATCCACCGTGCCTGCTGGGATTTGTACCCCCGCTTGAGGATGCTGAAACAGCAGCAGTTGTCGCCCTTCGGGCTGCTCACG
Source organism: Candidatus Leptofilum sp. (assembly GCF_965223285.1). Taxonomy (GTDB): domain Bacteria; phylum Chloroflexota; class Anaerolineae; order Promineifilales; family Promineifilaceae; genus Leptofilum. The sequence continues at coordinate 5,063,921 of NZ_OZ244997.1, forward strand.
GGTGATGAAAGCGGTGACTTTGTGGATGGTCATGGTGGGAATGTATGTTGTTAGTTTCTTTTGTCACGGCGTAGGCTGCCCAAAAAAGCAAAAAGCAACCCAGCAGCCAACCCCAGCAACCCTGCTGCCACCGAATGTCGCCAGCGTGGAACGGTTCCTTCGACATTGCTCAGAGCGGCCGTTCCTTCATCAAATTCAGTCGGCGGCGGCGCTGTGATGATGCGGTAGCTTGGTGCCGTGTCTGGATCAAATAAATGGTCGTTGAAATCATTGCGCCAAACGGCATTGCTCGCCAGCTTCAGGCGAGAGCCATGCTTGTTGGCATACACTTGGGTAAACTCGGCCCCAAACAGGAAAATCTGAGCCGAGTAATAGACCCACAGCAAAATCAACGCAAATGAACCCGCCGCACCATAGGTAGACGTGGCCGATCCCCGTGCCAGGTACAGCCCAATGAGATAACGACCCAGCATAAAAAGCACGGTTGTCACTGCCGCACCCAAAGACACATCCTGCCACGTTAGCTGGGCATCGGGCAAAAATTTAAACAGCAGCGCAAAAAGCACTGTCAGAATAACCAGAGAGGCAAGAAAGTTGAGCTGCGGCAATATCGAACCGATGCCCGGCAGCCACACCGCCAGACTGTCGCCAACGGCCGTAATCATCGTACTAATAATCAACGACAACAGCAGTAAGCCACCGACCAACAGCACCATCAAAAAAGTTAGGGCGCGATTCTTAATGAAATCAAGCACTCCGCTCGAAGGAGCGAGTTGAATCCCCCAGATCATATTCAAGGTGCGCTGAAGCTGATTAAACAGGTTAGAAGCACCAAAAAGCAGCAATCCAGTGCTGATAATGGTGGCGATGGTACTGGCCCCGGAATTGTTGGCATTGTGAATGAGGTTTTCGATGACAACGGCCGTATCCTGCCCCACCGCATCCCCAATGCTGGCCACAATTTGCCCCTCAATAGCCGCCTCACGGAAGACAATGCTGGCTACCGCCACCGCAATAACCAGCAAAGGCGCGAGCGCAAAAATGGTGTAATAGGCAATGGCCGCCGCCAAAAGCGATGCATTATCCTGTGACCACCGTTGGCCACTTTCCTTCAACAGCTCAAAAAGCCCCACAAAAAACTGTTTCATGCCTCGAATCTTATTGGCATTGCGCCCTGGACGCAACTTGTTTGGCAATGACTTTTCCAGTGGTATAATTGCGACCTTGCTGGGGATGTGGCGGAATTGGCAGACGCGCATGACTTAGAATCATGTGCCGCAAGGCGTGTGGGTTCAAGTCCCTCCATCCCCACTATTTTTAAAGACCAAGAGCGTTGCTCCTCAGGCAACGCTCCTTTCTTTTTCTGACTGGGTAAACAATTGATTTTCACCCCGCAGACCGAACAGGTATTCTCTAAAATAGTGCAATCATCGAGCTGGGCAAAAACCTGGCGGGGTCTGTGAGTCCAACATTTATGAGAGGTAACTCGTGACGTTAAACATTCAAACCGAACAAGATGAACAGCGACAGCTTTTGATGACCATAGAGGTCCCGGAAGATCGTGTCGAAAAACAGATGCGGCAAACTGCCCGCAAGCTGGCCAAAGAGGTCAACATTCCTGGCTTCCGCCGGGGCAAAGTGCCTTATCAGGTGCTCCTCAAGCGGTTGGGCCGTGAAGCTCTGCGCACCGAAGCCGTCGAAGATATGCTCCAATCTGTCTTTACAGAAGCATTGGATGAGGTTGACCCCGACATCTACGCCCCAGCAAACTTTGATGATATGGAAATGGAGCCGCTGGTGCTGAAGTTCACCATTCCGCTTACGCCAGAGGTCACGCTGGGCAATTACCGTGAGCTGCGTAAAGAAATAGAGCCTGTTGAAATTACCGAGGAAGCGATAGATGAAGCTCTGGAGCGCATTCAAGCCCAGCATCAGGAATTGGAAGACGCAGATCGTCCCGTTGAGCCAGGCGACATGGTGACATTAAGTGGCAAAGGGGAGCTGCTGCCAAATGAAGACGAGGAAGCAGCAGAGGCTGATGAAGAAACTGAAGCTGACGAGGCAGAAACGGCCGAATCCGAAGAAGCTAGCGAACACCCCGAAGATAACATCATTTTCAACACCGAAAGTGTCGATTTGGTCATGGACGGCAAGCAGATTTTCTGGGGTGGTGACTTTGTCAACAACATTATCGGCATGGCGGCAGGTGACGAAAAAACGTTCAACATTACCTTCCCTGAAGATTTTGACGAGGAAGAACTGGCCGGGCGCGAAGCAACCTTTAACATTAACGTGCTTAACGTGCAGAGTCGCAATTTGCCCCCGTTGGATGATGAACTGGCCAAGCTGGAAGGCACCTTTGAGACGCTAGATGAGCTGCGCGACTCCATCCGTACGGAGTTGCAAAACAACGCCGAAGGCGAAGCGAAAAATGAACTTATTGAAGGCATGATTGACGACATGCTGGAAGATGCCGAGCTAATTTACCCACCTGCGGCCGTTGAAACTGAAATTGATGGCATGGTGAATAACTTCAAAAACCAGGTGACGCGGGCTGGCTGGAGCTGGGAAGATTTCTTGCAGCTGCAAAACACGCAGGAAGATGATTTGCGTGAAAATTTCCGTGAAGGTGCTGAAGAGCAGTTAAAACGGCAGCTTGTCTTGCGCCAATTCATCTTCGATGAGAAGCTGCGCGTTAACGATGACGATATTGAAGCTGCCATTGACGAGCGCGTGAGCCAATTTAGCGACAATGAGGCTCTGCTTGAGGGCATGAAAGATTATTACAAGAGCGGCCCCGGCTTTGATATGCTCAGTAGCGAAGTGCTGATGGATAAAACGTATGAGCGCATTGAGGCGGTTCTTTCTGGCAATGCCCCCGATTTAGCTGAGTTGGAAGCTGAAGAAGCGGCCGAAGTAGAAGATGAAGATGAGAGTGATGAAGCAGAAGAAACGGCCGAATCTGAAGAAGTGACAACGGATGCCGAAGAAGCTGCCGAAGAGAACGATGCCGAAGAAACCGGTGCAGAAGTAGAAGAAGAAGTAGAAGAATTGGAAGAAGCAGAAGAATAACGTAAATCTAACGGTGGCGGGCTACACTTGCTCCCGCATTATTGTTGCGATAGTGGCGTTACTGTCTGAATGCTTCGTAAGGCTGGTTGCCAACAAGCGTTTTTGGCATAAAAAGAAGGCAGAGCAAACGGAGTAACCACGGCTATCGACATTTAGGAGACGACTAACTCATGATGAATTTGCCAACGTCGCTTGTCCCCATGGTGCTGGAATCAGATGGACGAGGTGAGCGTGCGTACGATATTTTTTCTTTGCTTCTAAAAAACCGGATCATCATGCTGGGCACGCCCATCAATGATCAGATTGCTAACCTGATTGTGGCCCAGCTTCTCTACCTGGCGCGTGAGGATTCTAGTAAGCCAATTAGCATGTACATTAACAGCCCTGGTGGGCAGGTGTATTCTGGTATGGCCATTTACGACACCATGCAGCAGATTGAGTGCCCGGTTTCTACCGTGGCGGTTGGCTTTACGGCCAGCTTTGGCACCGTTTTGCTGACGGCAGGCACCAAAGGGATGCGGTATGCGCTGCCCAACGCCACTATTCACATGCACCAGCCGCTGGGCGGGGCGCAGGGGCAGGCGTCTGACATTGAAATTCAGGCGCGGGAGATTTTGCGTTTGCGGACTTCTTTGAACAACATCTTGTCTAAGCACACTGGCCAATCTCTGGAACGTATCGAAGAGGATACCGACCGGGATATTTACATGGGTGCTGAAGAAGCGATGGCGTATGGCCTGGTGGATGAGGTACTAACTGGCGCAGCGACTGGCACAGAGTAGTTTGCTAGTCTAAACGACTTTTTGAACGGCCGTTTTCCTTATGGAAGCGGCCGTTTTTCTTTGCCTGGACTACTATGTGACTTCGCCCCACACTTGCTATTGTTTTTGACACTCCTTATAATCCCTCTTGTAGATTAATGAAATCAGTTATGTAAAATTAGAGGCGGTATTTAGAAAGCGTTGTGCTAAATCTCTCCGCCAGCCCTTTCAGGTGGGTTGAGGACACTATGGTTAGTTCTCAGAACAAAAAAATGATGCGCATCATCTCGGTTTTGCTGAGTTTTGCCATCCTTATTATCGCATCACTTTCTTTTTACCAGCTTACGCAGGTAGCTAGCCCTATTCAGGCACAAACATTGCCCGTTCTCACCCTGAACAACAGCAACCTCAACGTTTCAGAAGGGGCAGGGACGGCCACACTAAGCGTCAATGTGAACAGTGCGCCCACCGAGGTGATTACTGTAAGCTACTCCACCTCCAACGGTACGGCCGTTGCTGTCTCTGATTACGTGGCAGCATCTGGAACCATCACCTTTGGCGTCAACGATACTACCCCTAAGCAAATAAACATTACTATTGTAGACGATACGGCCGTTGAAGGAACCCAATCGTTTCTTCTGCAAATTTCCAATCCGGTCAGTGCCACGCTTGGCTCTCCTAGCGTTGCGTCCATCAACATTACCGACAATGATTCTGGGGCTACCCCGACCCCCCAGGTTTTTGCCGATGCCCTAGAACCAAACAATAACTTTAACGAAGCCACAGAAACGGCCGCAGATGCCGCTGAACTGTGTGATCTAACCTTTTACCCGCCCGGGGACCAGGATTACTTCCGCTGGTGGGGCAAAGCTGGCATCACCTACATCATTTACACATCTGATTTGGATGCCGGATTAGACACCGTGCTGGATGTGTACGACATTAACCAATCGCTCATTGCCAGCAATGATGATATTGCCCCCGGCATTTTTGCCTCAGAAATTCAGTTTACCGCCAATTCAGATGGATATTACTACGCAAGGGTCACCAACAAATCCCCTGTTGACCCGGTAAACAAGCTGTACTGTTTTGAAGTGGATTCCACAGTAGAACCAACCTCCACACCCCCCGCCGGCTTCCCGTCTGATGTTGATGTTTGTGAGTTCAACAGCACCACCGAAACGGCTTGCCTCATTGTTTCTGGCGAAACCAAGATTGGCATGAACTTTGTGCCGTCGCTGGGCAGCACCCGTGATACCGACATTTACAAGATGTGGATTAAGCCAGGCATTTTTTACACCTGCGAAACCATCATTCCAACTGGGTCGGCGGCGGATACCAACATGATTTTTTGGGACAATAATGGGAATCCATTTAGCCCCTGGCTAGGCAACGACGACAAGGGCGGGCTGGATTTCGGCAGTGAATTGAGCTACTTCTCCACGTACACAGGCTGGCTCTTCATCGTGGTTGGCCCCGTAAATGAACCACCTTTGGCTGAAGCGGCCCTGCACGAATACGACTTATCTTGCACAGCACAAGAATCAACGCCGACAGCAACGCCATTCCCCACCAGTTCGGGTGGTGGGGGCACGGGAGGCACCTTTGCGACCTCCACGCCGCAGCCAACTGTCGCGTTGCCTACACCGTTCCCCACACCAACGCCTATCGACTTTTCGCAATTCTTTACGCCAACGCCTGCGCCACCGCCAGTTGTGCAATTCCAACCATTGCCCACTTCCACGCCAGTTGGTGGTGGCAGCCAAACGGCTACCATCAATGTGACGCTTTATTACGATAGCAACAATAATTTCCTGCCGGAACTGACGGAAGGGATTGTAAATGCGGCCGTTGCGCTTTACGACAATGCCACGGGCGAACTGCTTTCTTTTGGCAATACCAATGAAACTGGGGTAGCACGATTTACGGCCGTAAACGCCACAGGCGCGGTTCGCGTGGTGGTTCCCTTCCTAAATTACAGTCAGGTCGTCGTTGGAGATAATGCCGAAATCTTGGTGCGCGTCGCGCCGCAGCCGCTGCCCATTGGCATTCCGTAATCCTGCCAGAAAAAACAGCAAATTGGGTGAAAACGGGAAAGTAGTTTGAATTAAGAAAACAAGGATTCTCCCGTTTTTCCGAGTAAATCACTATTTTGCAGATCATCTTACATCAAATTTCTTTTTGTGATTTACATGAAAGCACAAAAATAAGGTTTTTCTATGTCGATTGAGCCACAAGAAAATGGGCAAACAGCAAACAGCAGCCGTTCTCTACGAGAAACATTCTCGAATCCAGCGGTGCTGATCGCCAGCGGCATTGCCCTTGTTGCTTTGCTGGCAGTGGTGGTTTTATCGGTTATTTTGCTGCAAGGGTCAGATGACGGGGACGACACGGCCGTTTCTGGCACGCCAACTCCGTTTTCCAACAATAATGACGACAGTTTGCTGGCTGGTGACTCTCTGGTGATAGGCATGAGCGACTCCGCCACTATCTCGGTGACGGTGGATGTGCCCATTACGCTGAGCTTGCCGGGGCAGCGGTTTGATGTGCAGACGCAAATTATCGGTGCAGATGGCACCTGGACGCCCACGTTGGATGCAGATGAGGCTGGTACGGCCGTTTGGGTGTACGGTACCATCGTCAACTATGTGGTTGGCTTGCCAGACACCGAGGCAAATCGCGCCATGCTAGAGGGGCTGGCTCCTGGAGATGAGATGATGCTGGCCACGCGGGGCGGCACGCGGTTTACTTTCTCTTTTAACGAACGCACTTCCGTTCCTGTAACCAATCGAGATATTTTTGCCCAAAACACCCCCGGCATCTCGCTGGTGTTGTTGGGTTCAGAAGGCACCGAGCGGCTCGTAGTAAACGGCCGTTACGTCATCGCCGAAACTGATAGCCTCAATGGTAATGTGGTGAGCCTGGGCGAAACAGCCCAGCTCGAAAACGTTCAGCTTACCGTCAACAGCACTACCTACATTGCCGATCGACCAGAAATTCCGCCGGGGTTTGCCTTGTTTGTGGTGGATTATCAAATTCAAAATGTGGGTCTGACTGCTCTAGACAGCAGCAGATTGCAGCTTAGCTTGGCAGATAATTTGGGCAATCAATACGTGGTCAGCCCCATCGCCACCCAGCTTGGCAATTTTCCCACGCTGTCGGGCTTTTTGAATGCCAATCAGATCACCCAGGCCAGCGCGGGCTACCAAATCCCCCTCGGTTTGGAAAGCGATACGCTGAGTTGGATTGTGACCAACAACAGCTCTGGGGCGCAGGTATATGTCACCCTGCCATTTACCGGTGGTTCGGCCGCTGCCGCTGGCTCCGCCATCTCGCTGGCGCGGGTGGATGTCTCGACGGACTTGACGAGCCTTATTTTGGGTGGTCAGGTAACAAACTTGGGCACCCAGCCCATTGTCATTTCAGAATCCGATGTGGCATTGCAAACAGATGATGGCTCTATCTATTTGTTACTTTCTACGAATCCACCCTTCCCGTGGACCGTGCCCCCCGGCCAAACGTTACAATATTTTCTCACCTACCAACGCCCCCCAACGGATACGGCCGTTTTTCGTGTGCTTAATCAGGGCTTCCAACTAACCAATTTGCGTTAAGTAGCCTGAAAACTGCAATTTATTTTGCCAGGCCATGCTTTTGAGCCAGCAGTGCCGCCTCTACCCGGCTGCGTACCTGCAGCTTTTGCAGCACATTGGTCATGTAGTGCTTAATCGTCTTCTCGGCTAAATGGAGTCTATCGCCAATTTCCCGATTGGTAAGCCCCTCAGCTACTAAATTCAGAATATCCCGTTCTCTGTCTGTGAGCGTGGTAAGCGGATCATCATCCTGTCTGTTGGCGGTAAGCTCAAACAAAATGCCGCCAGCTAGTGCCGGAGAAATGTAAATATCGCCGCCAGCAACCACGCGCACGGCGTTGGCCAGCTCACGAGCCGTAACGCCCTTCAAAACATACCCTCTGGCACCCGCTTTCAGGGCAGCCAATAACGTATCTTGATCTTCAGAGACGGTGAGCATCATGATGCGAACGACCGGCCACGCAGTCGCAACTTTGCTAGCTGTGGCAATCCCGCCGTTGCCTGGCATCGTTACATCCAGCAACAACAGGTCAGGCAGCAGTTCACCCACCAGCGAGAACGCCTCTTCGCCAGAACCTGCCTGGCCAACCACAGTGAAGCCAGGTTCACCAGAGAGTGATTGTGCCACGCCTTCTCGGAACAGTGGGTGATCATCTGCAATCAAAATTCTTATGGAATCAGACATCTTCAACCTCAGGTACAGATAGGGGGAGGCGGGTGCGAATGGTTGTACCGCGGCCGATAGCGCTGTGCAGTTCAAATTGGCCGCCCAGCAGTTCAACGCGCTCGCGCATACCAACCAACCCCAAGCGATTGTAAACGGCCGTCCGGGTCACATCAAATCCCGGGCCATTGTCGGAAACCTCTATAGTTAGTTCAATATCTTCGGTGTGGTACACATACACGGCTAACCCCTCGCCATTGGCATGGCGAAAGCTGTTGGCCAATGATTCTTTAAGCACGCGGTAGGTTGTTATTTTAACGGGCAGCGGTGCCTGTTCTGGCAAAGTGCCTATTGTGAGCGTTACGTTGCAGCGGGTTTTCTTCTCAAAGTCGTGTACGGCGCGGCGGATGGTTTCGGTTAGGCTGATTGGGGCAATTTCTGGCAGGCGCAGCCCGGCCGAAATAGTACGCAGTTCTTCCATTGCTGATTCGGTTGCCAGTTGGATGGTGCGGAAATCCTGGCTAACTTGCGGGTTTTCGTCTTCAAACGCCTCTGATAGTGACTCAATGCGAAGGAGTGCCAGGGCTAAATCCTGGGCGGGGCCGTCATGTAAATCGGCCGAGATGCGGCGCAGATTTTTCTCGTTTAGGGCGGTGGTGCGGGCGGCGGCGCGGCGAACACGGCCGTTTAGCTCCTCGTTTTGCTGCAACAGTTCATTTAGCTGCGTTACGTTGGCTCGCAATTCATTTTGCTGTGAGATGATGGTGTTGCTAGCTCGCCCCACAATGCCCGCAAGCAAAAGGTACACTGTTATCATCACCGCTCCAACGACCAGCCAACTGCGAAACTGCGCCGACCGAATTTCTGTCTCTAAGCCGTCTGACGTTTGGTAAAACTCTGAGACGGCGATGATGGTATCACTGTTGGCATCTCGTGAGGGTGCGTAGGTTTCAATAAGCGAACCCCACTGTGTCCGCTCCAGAGCTTGTTCTGGCTTGTCCAGATTGCTTACCTCGGTGACGACTTCGCCATTAAAGGCGGCGGCCAATCCTTCTTCGATAGGATATTGCTGCCCAATCAGCTCAGAATTGGTGGCGTAAAGCACAATCCCGTCAGGCGACCACACTTTAAATGAGACAATTTGGGCACCTAATGATGTGTCTGAAAGCAAACGCTCAAGCGCAGGCACATTGACAGCTTTTTGCGCTTCGCTTTCTGCCAGGCCTTGCAGATGGGGGGAGATGTAGCTGTCTACATAGAGGGCTGTAACGGCGGCGGTGCGATTGGTAACGGCCGTTTCAATCTGCTCGCTAATCCACAACCCTATCCCCACCATGCCGCCCAACATCACCAGTAAACTAGCAATCATATATTGCTGGGCCAGCGTCAGCTCTCTTTTGGCAATCATGCCCTACTCCTCAGGAAAACATGCAGCAGTACAAAGACGTAAAACATTTGTACGCTGGAAGTTTGATTATACAGACTTTAGCCAATCCCAACATGGACTATGGTCTGAAAAATTTGGCTCGACAGTCTGAACCATCTTGCGACATTCTCCCCTACTGTGCCGCTGGCCAAAAATCTACAATTTGCCCATGCAAATTGCGAAATGGTGTCAATCACAAAAAGTATTTTGATGAAAAATGAGCCGCGAAATTGTGATTTACATGGAAATAATTGTTATGCACGACGAAATCAAATTGCTCAACCGCGTTCGCGCCCTCGACCAGGACGCTCTGGCCGAGGTACACAATAAATATTACACATCTATCTACCGTTACATTGCTTTTCGTGTAAATGATAGCCAAACGGCCGAAGACCTGACCAGTGAGGTCTTTTTGCGCTTATTAAGTGCCGTCCGCGATAAATCTGCACCCCAGAAAACCCTGCGCGGTTGGCTGTACGGTGTTGCCTCGCACGTGCTCAAAGAGCATTACCGCAAAAAGAAACGAGATAGCTTCACAATACTTCATGAAGATATTCCCTCTGCTGAACAAAGTTTGGATCAGCAAATTGCCGACATAATGCAAAATGAAAATTTACAAGCCTTGATGAAAAGTCTGACAGATGATCAGCAAAATGTGTTGGCTCTGCGCTTTGGATTTGGAATGCCAATTCAGGAAGTTGCCCATACGATGGGTAAAAGTGAGGGTTCTGTCAAGATGCTGCAGGCACGGGCTATTGCCGCTATCTCACAGCGCATCATGCTACAAGGAGTATTGGCATGAAAATCGTGCACGAGCAAATCTTGTTTGATTGTCTGGAGCAGTTTGAAGCGGGTGTTTCAATTGAAAATTTGAAACACCAATATCCAAGTGAAGCGGAAGAAATCGAAAAGTTTTTGATAGTAGCGGCTCAGCTAAAGCACATTCCTGTGCAGCCCACTTTAGCAGCTAAACAGAGGTCACAAAAGCTATTTTTACATCAAGCAGCCAAGCTACGTGCTGAGAAGCGACAGGGATGGTTTTCATGGCAGGCTTTGCAGCGGACGCTTATGCCTTTAGCCTCTATGGCCATGGTAACGATTTTGGTTGGCCTCACGTTTTTGTTTGCTTCGGCCTCGTCAGTTCCTGGGGATTTTTTGTATGACACCAAGCGTTGGGTAGAAACCTGGCAGTTGGATCAGGCGGTGGACGCGACGGCCGTTTTCAATCTAAATACCCAGCAAAATGTCGAGCGGGTTCGTGAAGTGAAATCGCTCCTGCGGACGGATGAAACGGCCAATGTCTCTTTTGAAGGCATTATCAACACCAAGCAGGGCAACCACTGGGTCATTGCCGGTGTTTCTGTGCGCCTAACAGAAGATACCGTGGTGGCTGAGGGTGCAGAAACGGGGGCACTGGTATTGGTAAACGGCCGTGCTAGCGGGGGCCATCTTTACGTCAGCCAGATCACTGTTTTGCAGCCTGTGGCTGGCACAGCCACGCCTTCTGCCACTGCCAGCACAACAGCAGAACCAACCAAAACCAGCACCAATATGCCTACGGAAACGGCCGTAGCCGCAACAACCTCAACCCCAACGTCTGTTACGCCAGCAACAAGAACGCCCACCATTACCACCCCAGTGGGCAATACAGCCACGCCAAAAGCAACAACCACCCCAGCGAATGAATCGCCAACAGCGACAACCATGCCCGGTGTCACCGTTACCAATTCGCCAGAGCCAACAGCAACAGCAACGGCTACACCAACGGCCACAGAAACGCCCGAGCCGACATCCCAGCCAACGGCCGTTCCACCCACGCCAACCAGACAGACACAACCAACCAGTACGCCAACACCTGGCAATGACAACGATAACGACAATGGCAATGACAACGACGGCGATAACGACGACAACGATAACGACGACAACGATAACGACGACAATGACAACGACAATGACAACGATAACGACAACGGTGGCGGCAACGACAACGATAATGACAACGGCGGCTGAAATACGGACTCAGTCAAATTCAAGCCCACTTTGGCGAGGCAACCTAGTTTGACAAATGTCTAAATCCAATTTCGTTACTTTTTAGCTGGAAATGCCACTTACTGGCGGATACCACTACCTTGCTTACCTCTTGCATTGGTTTTAAACCAGACTTTTCACCAAACCTGCTGGGGTGCTTTATGGAGAAAAAGATGTTTAAGCTTACAACTTTGCCCTCAATTGTGCGTTCAAATGAATCACGCAATGAGCTGCGTGAATGGCTGGCAAGCCTGGACTGGTTTGCCATTGCCATATTTGCTTTGCCCTTGTTGCTCTATTGGCTCACCTTGGCACCCACCATTTACAATTTGGATAGTGCTGAATTTACAACGGCCGTTGCCACCAATGGCATCATCCGAGCAACAGGGTATCCGCTTTACCTGCTGCTGGGCAAGGTTTGGTCATGGCTGCCCCTGAGCAGCGACATGGGCTACCGCTTAAATCTCTTCTCCGCATTTTTGAGTGCCCTAACGCTGTTGCAAGGCGACTATATTTTGCGTCGCCTCAAGGTGGGGCCTTGGCTGCGGCTGGGGGCTTTGGGGCTGCTGGCGACAGCTCCTTATTTTTGGGCCATGTCCCTCATTGCAGAGGTGTACACGCTGCACACTGCCCTTATGGCGGGCATTATCCTCAGCTTGCTGCGCTGGGCAGATGCGCCCTCTCCCCTGCGCTTGGCAGTGCCCATCTTTTTGATGACGGCCAGCATGGGCAACCACATGGCCACGGTGCTGCTGGTGCCTGGCGCGGTTTGGTATGTGCTTACCAGCCATCCCACCCAGTTTAAAAATTGGCGGGTGTGGCTTGCGGCGGGAACGGTCCTCTTGCTTGGCCTCGCCGTATTTCTCATTTTACCCCTGCGCCACGCCAGCCAGCCCATTTTCAACTACGCTGGCGAATATGATGCCAGCGGCACCTTCCACCCTGCGAACCTGCAAAGCCTTTCTGGCCTGTGGTGGCTCATTACCGGGCAAACCTTTGCTGGGCAGATGTTTGGTTATCAGCTAAGTGAAGTTGGATCCCAGATTGCTGCCTACGGTGTGCAATTGTGGACATCGTTTTTGGCGATCGGCCTTGGGCCGGGGCTGCTGGGGTTGGGTATTCTCACCCGCCGTAACTGGCGGCTGGGCGGCATGTTGCTGCTTATCTTTCTGGCTAACGCCATCTTCTACATCAACTACCGCGTTATAGACAAAGATACCATGTTCCTGCCCACTTACTTTATTTGGGCTATTTGGCTGGGTGTGGGCTACCAGCAACTAACAGTATGGCTATCTAGCTATACCCAGCCATTGATTGCGCCGCGTCTGGTGCGTCTGGTGGCTGTGGGGGCGGTTTTGGTAGCGGTCGGTTTGAACTGGGGGCTGGTAGATCGCTCTGAGGATTGGAGCACGCGCGAAATGGCAGAAACGATTTTGCGGGAGGTTGAACCCAACGCCCTGGTCTTAGGTTGGTGGGATACCGTGCCTGCTGTGCAATATTTGCAGTTGGTAGAAGGCCAACGCCCCGACGTGAAAACGATCAACCGCTTTCTCATCTCTGGCGAGGCCATGGAGCAGCTTGTGCTGAACCAAATTGACGAGCGACCAATCTATATCAACAATCCGTCCATGACGCTTCTGCAGCATACGTCTGCCACCTCAATGGGGCCAATTTACAAGCTGGAGCGGCGAGGTAATTAATTTTGCATATGAGCGCAAGCTCAACACCATGAATGAAAATCAACAGATTTCACAGATTGAACAGATTTTCCTCTCTTTTCTCTGTGACCTCTGTGGCAAATTTATTTTCAGAGGAGATGCAATGAGTCAAGAAAAAAAAGAAGCAGTTAGCCGGTTAATCATCACCGCGTTTGTGTTGCTGGGTGGTTTGTTGCTGTTGCCGTATGTTGGCAACGCACGCGCCGCCATCAATTGGGAGCTTTTTGGTGGCGCATATACCCCGGATTTGAGCGTGGATGAGAACAAGGGTGCGCCTGGGAGTCAGTTTGCTTTTACAGGCAGTGGCTACCAACCGAATCGCCTGGCGGTTGTTTTTGTGAATGGTCAAGTGGTGGGTGGCGTTACCACAGATAGCAACGGGACGGCAACGTTCATTATTGATGCGACTGACGAACCCGACGGCGATCTAACTGTGGTGATGGAAACGGATGCCAATGTGTCTGACTTCAAAACCATTACAGTAGATAGTGCTGAACCTGTTGTCTCACCGCCAGGTGGCTTTACAGGTCCTGCTTTTGGTACGACGGGCAACAGTGCGTTTTTGCCGCTTGTGCGTCGTTAGTTTTGGTTATGACGGGGGCGGCTGGGTAACGGCCGTTCCCGCTAACAAGTTTCTGTTTTATCCACCCTATTTGTAGTTGCGAAGGAGGTAACTATGAAACAATTTAGTCTGAGGACGCTTGTGCGGACGGTATTTGTTCTGGCTATTCTGTTGGCAGGAATAGCCATGGTGCCTTACGTGGAGCGTCCCGCCGCCGCGCTGGAATGGCGCATGATGGCCGGTGTGTATTCGCCTGAACTGACGGTACACGCCAATGAGGGTGCACCGGGCAGTGCGTTTGCCTTTACCGGCTCCGGGTTTCCGGCGCACAAGCCAGCCACCCTGTTTGTAAACGGCCGTTACCTGGGTCGCGTCATGACAGATGAACACGGCATGGCGCAGTTTGTGGTGCAAAGCCCCGCCTCTGAAATGGCGCATGGTCATTACGACATCACCATGGAAGTAGACATGAACGCTTCAGCGACGCAGGGCTTTATCCTGAGCAGCGATGCACCTTTGGTGTGGGTGCCGGATGGGTTTGTCGGGCAGGTTTTTGGCTTTGGCACGCGGCTACCCCATTAAAAAGCTGTAATGGTGAGATAGCGCCACTATCTGCACCACTACAGCCTTGGGCGTTCTGGTGGTTTGGTCACAACAAATGGTTTCCCAGAATCAATGTGAGGCCAGACTGCCAGAATTGCTTCTTCATTGTACTCAATTTATAGATGACAGTCACTGTTAAATGTGGTTTGTCGTTTAGCCGGACAAAGCGATGGACGTGAAATTAAACAGCAGTTCCTCATCCGAAACAGTTTTTAACCGCTTAAGCAATCTTGTCGTACCCCGCTGGCTCTGGTTGCCCACGCTGGTTTTTGTGGCAACCCGGCTGGGTGTGCTGATTGTGGCCTATTTGGCAGTACCCTTGCTGCTAGAGGCCACTTCACCGCCACCGTACCACTTGCGCGGCACAGAAAACATCCTGCTGGATGTGTTTGCCAGCCGCTGGGACACGGGTTTCTACATCAGCATTGTGGAAGAGGGGTACAAGTTTCAGGGGGTGCCGTTGCCGTCAGTGGCTTTTTTCCCACTGCTGCCGTTGCTCATGGCAGCCATTACGCCGCTAACGGGCGACGCGGCCGTTTCCGGAATCATCATCAGCAACTTGGCTTTGTGGGGAACGGCCGTCTTCTTTTACCGTCTTGTTGCTGAAAATTACTCGGCAAAGGTAGCGGATCGAGCCGTCTGGTATCTGCTTATCTTTCCTCTGGCTTTTTATGGCTCTGCCATCTACACGGAATCCCTCTTTTTGCTGGTGACCATTGCCGCTTACTACTTTGCCCGGCGCGGTCAGTGGCACTACAGCGTACCGTTTGCCATTGCCGCCACCCTTTGCCGCCTGGTAGGCATCATCATTGTGCCCATGCTGCTGCTGGAGTGGTGGCGGCAGTGGCGCACCTACCAGGCTGAGGAACGGCCGTCCTTTTGGGCATTGCTGGTTCCGGCCAGCGCGCCGCTGGGGTTGGTCAGCTACATGGCGTACCTCTGGTACGTTTTTGATGATGCCCTGGCCTTTGCCAACGCCTCGGCGGCCTGGGGGCGCGTGCCGCAATCCCCCTTTGAAACGGTAGGTAATTTGCTGCAACGGCCGTCTGCGGGCTGGCTGCAAACCTTCATCACCGGGCAAATCCATTTCGACAACTGGATTGACTTTGCCTTTGTGACCGTATTTCTCATTTTGGGCATTGTGCTACTTTACAAAGGGCGGTACGCTGAGGCTGCCTTTGTGCTGCTGGGCGTCGTCATCCCCTTCAGCTCTGGCCTGCTCATGAGCCAGCGACGCTATATGTGGGTACTCTTCCCCGCCTTCATTTTGTTGGCGGAGTGGGGAGAGCATCCGTGGGTAGATAAGGTGGTAACGGCCGTTTCCCTGCCCCTTCTTGCTTTATTCACTGCCCTGTACGCCAATGGCTATTGGGTTGCCTGAAAATGGTGATACGGGAATCTGAATGTGAATGTAACTTGCCTGGTGAAAACGGGAAAATGCTTTGAATTAAGAAGGTAACCAGAATGGAGCTAAAAATGCAGGTAAGCACACAGAAAAAACGACAATTCTTCCTGGGAATGGCCATGAGCCTTCTCTGTTTGGGTGGCATATTTTGGATCATTAAGCCGGCCGATATTGCCCAGGCAATTCAGCAAACGGATGTGCGTTACTTGTGGGGAACGGCCGTTTATCTTCTAATTTATCTCTTTTTGCGAGCCGTTCGCTGGCGTTTTTTACTAGGCAATCGCATTCCCCAAGCCAAGATGTTTCACATTCAAAACATTGGCCAGATGCTGACGCAGCTGCTGCCCTTCCGTTTGGGGGATGTGGCGCGAGCGGTGCTGGTGGGGCAACAGCCTAGGCTCTCTGTGCCCCAAGGGTTTACGACGATGGTGGTAGAACGGCTGCTAGACATGCTGCTGATGGTGCTGCTGCTGCCGCTGGTACTGTTGCGAATTGAGTCGTTGCCCGACTGGCTGCAGCAGGCCGCGCTGGTTTCTGGGATGGTCACGGTAGGATTGGTTTTCTTGTTGATGGTAGTGGCAATGAAACGGCCGTTTGCCCACAAACTGCTCACTTGGCTAGGTGGTAAATGGAGCCGCCTCCGCGATGAAAAATTTCACCATCATCTTGATAATTTCCTAGACGGGCTAACCGCCTTTACCCACTGGCGCACCGCGCTAGGCTTGCTAGGTTTGAGCTTGCTAACTTGGGTGCCCGTGGTGTTGGCCTACAATGCAGCCCTGCAAGCCGTGCATTTGCCAGCTTCCATTATGAATGCCACCTTCATCATGATTGTGGGCGCGTTTGCGGTTGCCGCCCCCTCATCGCCTGGGCAGATTGGCGTTTTTCATATGGGCGTCATCGCCGCGATGACCGTGTTGGGGTTGCCTTCCGAGGCGGCTGCTTCGCTAGCGGTGCTATATCACGCCATTAACTTTTTGCTGATGGTGTTGGCAGGCGTGATTGGGTTGAATAGCGTCCGGGTTTCATTTGTTGGCCTTGCCCAGTCGCTTGGTTTTCGTTTGGATACCCCACTGCCGGAGCTACCAGACCCCATCTCTTAACAGGTGAAAACAGGAAAGTAGTTTGAATTAAAAATACGATGATTCTCCCGTTTTCCCTGAGTAAATCACTATTTTGCGGGTCACCTCACGTCAAATTTCTTTCTGTGATTTACACATCGTAACGGAAAAGAAAATTTAGTGGCTGTTGCCGTTCCCGTTCACAATAAATTCCATAGATGATTTTTGGCGCGTTCCCCGGCTGGTGTAATACAGTGCCAGCCCCACAACAATGACCAGCACAGCCAGTGCCAAGCCTCCTAGCTGAAGCGGCCCCACAAACGGCCGTTCAAACTGCGGCTCCACATGCGTCCCAATGCGAATGAGATCAGACAGCCCCGTCACGTAGGCAAAAACCAGGCCCGTGGCCGCCAGTCGCACCCCTATATCGGCCTGTAGCGAACGAACGGTTTCCTGACGCAATGCATTAATGTGCAAAAAAAGTGCGGCCGTGATGGCTGTGATGCCCAGCAATAGCTGGAACATCTGCACCATGCCAAACCCCGGCGTAATGTCTAACCCCAAAAATTCAGCCCCCAAAGACAGGGCCGTAAAAATGAGGCCAATGCCAAATAAGCTCAACGTAACATTGCGGCGCAGCAGGGCAGTTTTGCCGCTCTTTTCACTGCTCATCTGATACTCCATCTTCCCAGATTTGGTGTCTTGTACAAATAGAAAACGCCACGCGACGAAACGTGGCGTTTTTCTCTCATTCTCTGGTCGGGGCAGCGGGATTCGAACCCACGACCTCTTCAACCCCATTGAAGCGCGCTACCAAGCTGCGCCATGCCCCGACAGCGTGCGGATTATAGCAAATGGCCATATGCCAAGCAAATGAAGCGCGTTCACAAAGAAGTTGCCAAAAGGGCAAACATACCCAACACAAAGTCGTAGCCAAAATGCACCAAAATTGACATAGTAGTATTGTGTCGCCGCCGAATAACGCCCAAAATCACGGATAGCAGAAAAAGTACCAGCGTGGCCGGGGTGAGCAGGCCATACTGCACATGCACGATGGCAAACAGCAGGGAGGTGAACCAAATGCCAAACACTGGCTGGAGCGCACCGCGAAATAAAATTTCTTCCCCAACGCCAGCACCAATGGCCAGGGCCAGCCAATGCCAAAAACCAAAATCCCGGTAAAGCGTTTGGCTGATGCTTTCAACCAGGGCTGCATCTTCTGGGTTGGTAATTTGCCAAGCGATGCCACCTAAAGTTTGCAGCAAGATGAGTAGGATGATCCAGCCAATGGATTCTATAATTTGACGGCCGTTCAATACCTCTAAACCCAGCCTGCGCAAGACATGTGCTAAATCCCGCCGCATTCTGAATCCCACACCCAAAACAGCCAAGGCCACAAAGCCAAGTTGCTGAACTAAAAATGCGCCAACCGAGACCTCTGTCAGGTTCTCTGCTAAGTTTTCCAGCCCGCCAGCCACTTGCAAAATGGTAAACCCGGCAAAGTAACCGCTTAACACTAGGGCTAGCGTATGGACTGGCGAGTGTGGATCGAGGGGCAAGAATCTTTCCAGACTGTGCCGGGTAGAGCGAAAACAGACGATGACCCCCCAAACGGCCGTTGCCTGCAAAAAGATGCCAACGGCCGTCGGGCTATCGACTTGAAGATCAACAAAGTCACGTAATTCATTGTATTGAAAAACCAGCAGCACACCCACAAAAAACAGGGGGGCGTTTAGCCCGATTAACAACAAATCGAACAGTTTATGAAATGTCTCTGCTTCTTGTTGCCGCACCGCGTTAGCCAGAATAATCAGGCCCACAACCAGCAAAACAATCACAATGATCATGAAAACTTCTCAAAAATGAATCTAAAACGTTCGCCACGCTGGTGGCAAATGATCCCACAAATTCAGATGAACAAGATGCCAGCGGCCACGCTTCCATTCTAGCACGCTCAGGCTTGTGTTATATAGCCAAAAAGAGACGGTGTCACTGCCGGTGGCCAGCCGCAAAATGGTAGAAATCAAGCCGCCATGCGCCACGCCGATCACCGGCTTTCCGCTGGTTTCTGCGTCGGCAACCAGGGCGTACAGGGCGGCGCGTGCCTGCTGCTTAAAAACCGCATAGCGGTTGGATGGCTTGTAAATCGGCATTGCCTGGTAGGGGGATTCTGCTGAGGGAAGATGCTCTGAAACGTAAAAATCTGCTTCCCGCAGGTAGGCATCTGTGTGGATGGGGCAGTTGAGAGTGGTGCTAATGGGAACGGCCGTTTCCTGGGCGCGTTTTAAGGGACTTACCCGCACGCAACCAATCTCCACGCGAGAGCCATTGTCTAGTTTGGCATGGGTGGCTAACCAGGTAGCCAAAAGCTGCGCCTGACGCTGGCCCAGATCCGTAAGCGGGCTGTTCCAATCGTTGTCGTTGCGCTCAACTTGCCAGCGAGATTGTCCGTGCCGGGTAAGGTAAATCTTCATAGCTTTAAGTATATGACAATGCCGCCCAAACGGAAAAGAGCCACACAGAAAACAAGGCGCAGATTCTGCCATTTATTTGGGGAGGTATTATTGATTTCAATGCAATTTTGTGTTAACTTAATGCTCGAGGGCTTTACAATAACAAATCCACACAAACGTAAAAATAGAAGAAGAAAATTGTTGAAACACAAATCATAAGGGTAGCAAATAATTATTGTGAGTAATTCACAATAAGTTAGAGAGGGTTTTTATGCCTACTCCATAGAACTGCTAAATGCTTAGTGCTCTGTAAAGCAAATTTGTTAGTAAACATAGTTATCGAATAAACTTGTGGAATGGCAAAACATATAAAACTTCCACAAAATGAAAAAACTGAACTTGAACAATTGATAAAGTCGGGTGAACACAAAGCAAGGGTGATCAGTCGGGCAAGGGTGTTGCTTCTACTCAACCGCAGCGAAGGGGAGAAGAGAACCTTGGCTCAAGTCGCAGAAGCAACCATGCTATCCAATGTTACTGTCAGCCAAATCAAACGACGTTACTTTGAAAGTGGTGTGGACAGAGCGTTGTACGACCAACCACGATCAGGGCGGCCGGTGACAAAAATGACTGGAGATGTAGAAGCACAACTGATTGCCTTGACATGCAGCGAACCACCAGAGGGGTATGACCGGTGGACACTGAGATTATTGGCTGATGGGCTGGTAAAACTAGAGGTGGTTGATGAGATTAGTCACACCGCCATAGGAAATAAGCTAAAAAAAATGAACTCAAGCCTTGGCAAGTAAAATCGTGGTGTCTGCCCAAACCTGGGGCACGCTTTGTCGCCAAAATGGAAGATGTCCTCTCCGTTTATGAACGACCCTACGACCCGAAACGGCCGATGGTTTGCCTGGATGAAATTCAAAAAGCGTTGCGGTCAACACCAAGAGGTGAAATTCCGCTGCAACCAGGACAACCCGTTCGAGAAGACTATGAGTACCAACGACATGGGAAGTGTTCCCTTTTTCTGGCCGTCGAACCATTAGCCGGATTTCGCAAAACATGGATTTATCCACAACGCCGCAAGATTGAATTTGCACAGGTGTTGAAATCATTAGTCGACGAGGTTTATCCTGATGCAGAGACGATTGTCTTGGTTGTGGATAACTTGAACATTCACCATATCGCTTCTTTATATGAACGGTATGAACCAGCAGAAGCACGCCGGATTGCGGACAAACTTGAATGGCATTACACACCAGAGCATGGCAGTTGGCTCAATATTGCTGAATGTGAATTATCTGTTTTACGTCGTCAGGCATTGAAGCGACGGAAGGTGGATATTGACGAAGTTCGCAACCAAGTAGCAGCTTGGGAAACACAACGCAATAAACGCCAAGTGGGTGTTGATTGGCAATTTACTTGCACTGATGCTCGCATTAAACTGAAGCGACTTTATCCAATTGTTAACGTTCAGTAATTTGTTAACGCCTTATATTTCTAAATATACTTTGTTTACAAAGCACTTAGTTGAGAAGGCAAAATATCTTTATATCCAGGGAGAATGATATGGCCAAGCAAGAAACAACCGTAACCACAGAAAAAAGTTCACCGCAATCAGCCCCCTCAGCCCCCGCGATGCCGCCCATGCCCAAAGAAAACGGGTTCGGTTCCAGAAATGACCTGGAAGATTTGCGCGAAATCTTTTGGGGCAACCACATTCGCACTACCGAGAGCCGATTTAATGCGGTTGAAGCCAACTTAGAAACGGTTAACCGTACCTTGCAGAATTCTTTTGGTGAGCGGCTGGCTGCTTTAGCCGAGACATCACAGAATAAACTCACTGATGCCCAAGCCCGACTTGCTGAACAGTTAGAAAATCAGAGCAAGCAGAGTGCACAGGCGTTAACGGCCGTTCAGCAAGAAATTAACCAGCGGCTCGATCGGCAAGAAGATGATCACGGTGCTGAAATGCGTAAACTGCATCGCGAACTGATGGAGTACGTAGACAAACAGGCCTCCACTCAGGCTAACAATCTTCGGCAAGCCCAGCAAGAGTTAGGCGAACGCCTTGATAAGCTAGCCACTGACCTCATTACCCAAATAGGCAAGGTGCAAAAAGAGCTTTCCCAACAAATTACCCGTCTCAACGAAGAGCAGGTGCAGCGAGTTAACGCTGCACGGAATGAATCTCAAAAACGGGATGATGATTTACGCCAGGAAACCTTGAAACTAACGGCGGCATTAGATGATAAAGCTGCCGCTCGTCACGATTTGGCACAATTATACATGGAGTTAGGACGCCGCCTCTACAACGGATAGACAGTCGCTGCCTAAGCTGTAATGACCATTCCTCCCTTTGATGATAACCCTGCTTCACGACGCAGTGAAGAGGATTTATTACGCTCTGCGCAATCCATTCTTTTGGCACGTGAGCGTGAGCGAATTCGGGTGTTAGAAGAGGAACTTGCGGCTTACCGGGAGTCTGAAGGCACGATTGAGGAGCTGCAAGAAAAAATTGAACAACTAGAGGCCAAGCTGCTACAAGTTGAACGTGCCTACGAAGATCAATTGCTTGATCTACAAACCAATATTTCCATTTTAAACTACAAAAATTTCGGCCGTTCTGAAAGCCTCTTGAGCAGACTTTCCCCGGTATTTGGCCGACTTATAGGCAAGCGTATCGAGGAAGATCGCGAGGAGATGGCTAAAGCATTTAGCCCTATCATGGGACAAGCCATCCGCACCCAAATTCGCAACAGCCGTCAAGATATGATTGATGCTATCTATCCAATCATTGGTGCCTCGGTGCAAAAGTCAGTGGCAGAAACATTTCGTGAACTGCAGCGCAATATTGATAGACGATTGCGGCAAACCTCAGGGGATATTTGGCGACAATTTACGGCGCGTATTCGCGGTGTTTCCCGTTCAGAATTGGCTCTCCGGGACGCAATTCCTTTCAACGTTGAGCAGATCTTCTTTATTCAGCGTGACAGTGGGCTGCTGTTGGCAACTTACCCAACCGAAGACGCAGATTTGAGCTCTGGCATGATTGGTGGAATGCTTACGGCCATTCGCCAATTTGCTCGGGACTCTTTTGGTCGTGGACGGGCAGACACGGACCTTGATGAGATTCAGTATGGGGATGATCGAATCATTATTCAGGGAGGACAATATGCGTATCTGGCGGTTGTAATTAATGGTATCGAGCCAGCCGGGTTCCGGGGAGAACTGCAAACGTTTGCCTCAGAGCTGCATTTGGATTATGAGGAAGAGTTGCGCAGTTACGCAGGCGATCCCGAAACATTGCCGCCTTTGGCGTCGAAGCTGGCCGAGTTGATGGAAATTGCGGCTGGAGCACCAGAAAAAAGCAAGCCATTGAGCCGACTCCAGCGTTGGTTTATCTTTATTCTGGGGTTGGGGGGCGTACTTTTTTTGGCACTTTCCTGTTTTTATTTGCAGTTTACGGTTGCTTTGCTGCCGGTGGCGTTTCCATCCCCAACGCCAACAGCTACCGCGACAGCCACCAACACGCCAACGATTACACCATCCCCGACAAATACACCCGTGCCAACTAATACCCCAATTCCCACGCTAACGCCTTCGCAAACGCCAACCAACACACCTACGTTTACGCCAACGTTTACGCCCACGCCTACCCAAACGCCAACTAATACGTCTGCACCAACCAACACGCCCACGCCAACCGTAACGTTAACCCCTTCACTGACGCCTACGCCAATTTCGGCACTTATGATTGGGAATGTATTTACGCTATCGGAACCGCGCCTGTTTGCACCGCGTACGGGTGAAGTGATTGAGGGAACGGCCGTTACGATTGTTGCTGTCTATGCTGATTGGGCCAAAATTGAATGGATTGACCGAAATGGCTTACAAGAAGGCTGGGTTTTGTTACAATGGATAGACTTGCGTATTCCAATTCCTGATTATTTAATTACGCCGACACCAACTAGAGGATTTTAGTTTACAATTCATCCGAAACAGCTATAGAGAAAGAAGCCTATCTCAAAAATCTCTGTTGCCAATATTCGGATTAGGTACTTAGAGAATCATAGTTAATGAAGATTGTACAAAAGAAAATTTGCCTACTTGGTGATTTTTCTGTGGGCAAAACCAGCCTAATCCGGCGTTATGTAGAAGAACGCTTCGACGAATCTTACCTCAGCACCATCGGGGTGCATATGTCGCGCAAGCGACTGGAACGTGCCGACCATTTTCTAGACTTTTTTATTTGGGATTTAATTGGTGGTGAGGATTTTACAAAGATTGGGCAAAACTATTTGCTTGGCGCCGCCGGGGCATTGATTGTATGTGACTTGACCCGCCCAGACAGTGTGCCGAAGCTGGCTTACTATGCTGAACAGATGCGTGCTGTCAACGAAACGGCCGTACTCATTTTTATTGGTAACAAAGTTGACCTCACAATAGACCGTGCCGTAACTGACCATCATTTGCGTTTGGCACTCGCAACGCTCGCTGATAGCTTTTTGCTCACCAGTGCCAAGACAGGCGAAAATGTCAACGAAGCCTTTACCCAACTCGCCGATGCCTTGGAAGAAGATTGATATGAGCCAGCCAGAAACCGACTTTGATACCGTCAAGCTGGCCAATCAGCTCTTTGAGGTTCTGCAAAATTCGCAGCAGCATGCTTACCTCGCCCTTTCTCCAGAGCGGCTCATTCAATATATCTCGCCTAACCTGGGTGAAGTTATGCAAGTTGCGTTTATGGAATCTTTCACCAACCAGCCAATTGAAAACCTCTTTGGTGAGTTGGTAGGCTCTCAGACTGCCTTTGAAGATCTTGTAGCGGGCAAGCGGGATATTTTTTTGCTCGAGAATGTTGCTCGTAAACAGGCAGGCGATCAATTTTCTTACCTAACACTTCAGCTTGCTTTGCTCGATTCACTGCATCCCCAAAATGGTTTTTTACTCACCGTAGAAAACAGCACGCAATTTGGTAGTTTACAGCAAACGCTTACCCAGCAGCGGAACGAACTTAAGCAAGAGATTGCACGCCGCAAAAAGGCAGAGGCCGCGTTGCAGAAGCTAAATGAGGAGCTGGAGCAGCGCGTTAAAGAGCGTACGGCCGAATTGGCTTTAGCCAATGAGCAACTGCGCCTGCTGGAAGCAGCCATCGTCAATACGAGCGATACGGTAATTATTACTGAAGCCCAGCCTGAGGATTTAAATCAGGCTGGGATTGTTTATGTCAATAAGGCGTTTACCAAAGCGACGGGTTATAAGTACAAAGAAATTGTAGGGCAATCGCGCCAGGTATTTCATGGACCAAATACCGATCCACGCCAGTTAGAAAAAATTCGCCGAGCATTATCTAATCGAGAAGCGGTGCACGTAGAGCTAATAAACTATCGCAAAGATGGTACCGAATATTGGGCAGACATGACGGTTGCACCCATCATGAATAAAAACAGTGAGCTGACCCATTTTGTTTCTATTGAGCGAGATGCGACTGAACGTAAACAGCTGGAAACAGCTTTGTTGCAAGCCCAAAAAATGGAAGCGATTGGCTTGCTGGCAGGAGGGATTGCCCACGATTTCAACAATGTGCTCACCATTATCATGAGCTATTCAGATTTATTGCTGCGCCTGTATGGGCAAGACCCGATGGTGGTTAAGTACGTTAATCCGATTCATACGGCCGGAAAACGAGCCTCTGACTTGACGTACCAATTGTTAGCCTTTAGTCGGCAGCAAGTGTTACAGTTGGAAGAGCTGAATCTGAACGAGATTATAACCGAAGTAGAGCAGATGATCCGACGGCCGATAGGCGAAGATATCCAGTTTGCGACGCTGCTGGCACCAGATTTGTGGCAGGTTGAGGGGGACCCAGGGCAGATTAGCCAGGTGATAATGAACCTGGCGGTGAATGCTCGCGATGCGATGCCGCAAGGCGGTAACCTCACTATCAAGACAGAGAATTATACGCTGGAAAGGAAAGACGGCCGTTTCACGCCAGATTTGGAACCCGGTGAATACATTCGCCTAATGGTTCAGGATACGGGCAAGGGGATGAGCCAAGAGACGATCAAGCGCATCTTCGAGCCATTTTTTACGACGAAAGAATTGGGCAAAGGCACAGGGCTAGGTTTGTCAAGCGTATACGGCATTGTAGCCCAAAGCAATGGTGGTGTTGCAGTCTACAGCGAAATTAAGGCGGGGACAACCTTTGAGATTTTGTTACCCCGCTCCACCGCAGCGAAGGCGGCAGCGGAAGCAGATACCGCAGGCCTGAACCTACGCAGTGGGGGTGCAACCATTCTGCTGGTTGAAGACGAAAAAGATGTGCGCGATTTACTGGACGAGGGGTTAAGTAAAAGTGGATACCGCATATTAGTGGCTCGGAACGGTGTTGAGGCACTGGAAATTTACCAAAATGAGGCCGAGTCCATTGACCTATTGCTGACGGATGTTGTGTTGCCCAAAATGAGTGGCCACGAATTGGCACAATATTTGCAGCAGCAAACGCCCAGCCTCAAAATTCTCTACATGACAGGCTATACAGATACAGTGATCATGAATCATGGGTTGCCTGGAGAATCTGTTAATTTGCTACAAAAACCATTCACCATTGGGCAGCTTGTCACCAAGCTGGAGCGCGTTTTAGGGCGTACGGACTAACTCACGCGTTCTTGCTTTCCCCAACTTGCTATTCCCTCTTTGGCATCTTACAATCAGAACATATGGCCGATAAAAACAGCGATTTACAGGCAAAATTGCGTCGCCTGGGCGTGGTGCGCGGGGCACGGCAGCTAAAAACGCCGCGCACGCTCAAACCTGCTCCGCCAGTCGATGATGAACTATTACGGCCGTTTCCCAACCAAAAACCGCTCGCCCCAACTGATGCCGACGACATCCAGCCGCTGGAAAAGTTGCTGCCTGGGGGTCAACTCGTTAGCGCCGCAGATGGCGACTGCTTTGTATTGGACAATGTTTACAATTTGAGTCATCAGCATGGCGACGATCGGTTAGCAGACCTGCTTGATTTTGCGCCTGCTGCGGCCGCTCCGTTTATAAAAGATGAGCGGTTGGCAGCGCATGATTTCCGAGATTTTCTCTTTTTGGATACCGAAACCACCGGGTTGGCTGGGGCAGGTACGCTAGCGTTCATGGTGGGCGTTGGCTTCTTTGAGCCTAGCACGCATGGTGAACGGTTTGTGGTACGCCAATACTTTTTGCGAGATCATGGTGATGAGCCAGCGATGTTGCTGCTGCTGGATGAACTGCTTACACAAAAAGCAGGATTGGTGACCTTTAACGGCCGTTCCTTTGATATCCCCCTGCTGGAAGGGCGATTTATTATGAATCGCTTGCCGACTGATTTGGCGGAACGGCCGCATTTCGATCTGCTGCATCCGGCTCGGCGGCTGTGGCGGCATCGGCTTGGTTCCTGTGCCCTCAGCTCGCTAGAGAACAACCTGCTCGGACTGCGTCGCAGCCAGGAAGATGTGCCGGGCTGGCTGATTCCCAGCCTGTACAACAACTATCTGCACAGCGGCGATGCCCGCGAACTGGTGCGCGTTTTCTACCACAACCAGATTGACATGGTGTCGATGGTGACGCTGGCGGCGCGGGTGACGCGCCTGCTCAGCCAGCCAGACCCCAGCGACCATCCCATCGATCTGTACAGCCTGGGGCGGTGGCAGGCAGATTTGGGTTTGCAGAAGGCGGCAGAGCAAAATCTGCGGCTGGCGGCGCAGGGAGATTTGCCGCTGGAACTGTACCATCAGAATTTGCACCGGCTGGCCTTGCTTTTGAAGCGAAACGGCCGTTCCGCCGAAGCACTCCCCCTGTGGCAGCAAATCGCCGCCACCAGCTTTGACGATGTGACCGCGCATGAAGAGTTGGCCAAATATTATGAGTGGCAAACGCAGGAGCTGGATCAGGCGTTGCTGTGGACAGAGCAGGCACTCACATTGGTTGCTGGTTGGGGTCGCAGGCAGCAGCCTGTGCGTACCGAACTGGAGCATAGACGCGCTCGTCTACAGCGTAAGCAAAAAGCTCACTGATTTTGCCACCAATCTTTACGCGAGCGCGGGTCTAAAAAGTTGCCCGTATCCCGAATAGAAACTTTAATCTCATCCCCCAGAGCGCGACCAAATGCCTGCCCGCCTGCCAACACGGGAAGCTGAGCGCGTCCGGCGGCGTCCAGCGTGACGTACAGGCTCACCAATGCCGGATCGACACAAACATCCTCAATGTGGACGGTGTAGCCGAGCACCACATTGTCTTCGCGGGTGTATTTGAGGGTGATGCGGTTGTCGGTGGCGTACAGCACCATCACGTCGTTGCCGCCGCCAATGTCATAGCCGGAATCGGGCACGTGGATGGGGTCGCCTTCGCTGGTGCCCATGCCCAGCAGGGTGGTGGGCCACGTGCTCATCAGGTCCAGGCGGCAGTTGCAGGCCCAATCCCAGCGGTAAATTTGATAAGCGTTGGTAAAGATTGGTACCCGTGCGGGGCTGAAGAGCGTGTCTAGCTGTGGGGCGTTGGCGTCGGTGCCCCCACCATAATCTACTAGCATCAGGCTGGCACTTACTTCTTCGTACCCACGGACGGCAAGGTTGATGTCTGGGTGGTCCCAGGCGGGGCGGGTAATGGGATCAGAAGCGATGGGGAGGCTGCTGTAGCTGGCGTCGGCAATGCCGCAGTCGAGCGGTTTCACTACCAGCGGTAGATAAAGCTGCGCATTTTCTGAGTCGGGACGGCCGTTTTCTGCATTCAGCGCCGGGATGTGGGTTAAAAGCAACAGGGTTGCGCCGTAAATGAGTGTGAGGAGTAGGTGGGTGTGGAACGGCCGTTTCGTGTGATCAATCTGGTTTTTCATGCATATCCTCCGAAAATTATCGGTAAATAATCAAACGTTCGTTTTACGTGTCGCTGAGGTATGATATACAGGATTTGCCCGGTTCATGGCAAATAGCTAATTGTTTCTATACAGTTTTTCTAAGGATTTTTGCATGGAGAATGAACATTCGCTTTCATTTTTGGATCAGGTTCGGCGAGGCCAGACGGATTGGTTTCGCTACTTCTTTGGCATCATTTTAATTTTGTTTTTCTGGTTTATTCTTGGCTCTGTATTCGTCATTGTGCCTGTAGTTTGGGTGATGGCGGATGGGAATCCAGATACGGCCGTAAATCTGCAAACTGGTTTCATTGAAGGTGTCAACCCAATAATCAATTACGTGGCACTCAACCTCAGTTTTGGCATGTTGATTGTGGGTGTGTTCATTGTGGTGCGCTTTGTACACGGACGGCCGTTTCGCACCATTATCACCCCTGCCAAAAAGCTAAATTGGCGACGGCTGGGGCAGGGGTTTGGCCTGTGGCTGCTGCTGGTTGCCCTGGCCAGCGGTGTAGAATATTTGCTCAATCCAGAAATTTACACGGTGGTCTTTGATGCCCGCCGCTTTTTGCCCTTTGCCCTGTTTGTGCTGTTGCTCGTTCCCATGCAAACGACTGCCGAAGAGCTGCTGTTTCGCGGTTACTTGCTCCAAATGACCGGGCATCTAAGCCGCAACTTCTGGGTGCTGGCGTTTGTCAATGGCCTCTTGTTTATGTTTCCCCATTTGGGCAATCCAGAATTGGCCGCCAGTGCCATTTTGCTGCCCCTGTTTTACCTGAGCATCGGTGCCTTTTTTGCTTTCATTACCCTTCGCGACAATTCGGCAGAGCTGGCAATTGGGGCACACGCCGCCAATAATTTGTACGCTGCGCTGTTTGCCAACTACACTAGCTCCGCCTTGCAATCCGAATCTATCTTTTTGGTGACAGAGCTAGACCCTGTTTATGCGCTGGTTTCCTTTTGGGTAATGGCCATTCTGTTTTACTTGGTTTTATTGCGGCCTGGTCGTCGGGCGGAGCCAGTTATTGAGGGCGTGACGAATGGTTGAGACGGTACAGCCTACCCCCGAGAAGTTGCCTGAAGCAGAGCCAAAGCCGCAAAGCTGGCTCGATTTGGTGCTATATTTGCTGGTTGGCTTTGGGTCGTTTTTTTTGTTGTCTGCACTGGTTGGGCTGATCGTAACGGAGCTGAGTCCGGGGGCGAGCTTCTTGCTCTTTTTGGCTAACTTTATTTGCCTAGGCGGCACCACTTACCTGCTGGGCGTGCGTCGGGGGCGGATTCGCTGGGATGCGTTGGGGATACGGCCGTTTCGCTGGCATTGGCAATGGCTACTCATCGGCGTTGGGCTTTCGCTACTGCTGATGCCTGCGCGAGCCGTGTTGGGGTTAGTGGTTCAGTGGCTGCTTGAAGGGAATTTGGACAGCGTACAGGCGCGTAGCGATCTCATTTTGGGCGGTGCGGCCGAATTTAGCTGGTTTGGCTTCTTATCCACCCTCATTGGTGCTGGGCTACTGGTGCCAATCTCTGAAGAGCTGTATTTTCGCGGCTTGCTGCACACCTGGTTTTGGGGCAAAACGGGGCGCGTTTGGCTGCGGGTGTTGGCCAGTGCCGCCATTTTTGGCGTTGCCCATGCCGATAGTATCGGCGTGGTATTTGCCAGTGCCGTTATTGGCGTGGTGAATGCCATTGCCTACGAGCGTACGCGCTCCTTGTTCATACCCATCGTTATCCACATCACCACCAACAGCGCGGCAGTTCTGCTGCTCTATTTGGTGCTGGCGTTGGCCGAGCTGGTTCCAGGTTTGATGTAGCGGTTAGATTATTGATTTTGTTGCAGTTCCAGCACGGAAGACGGCCGTTCTGCCTGAACAACTGCCACCAACGTATCTAGCTCATCCCGACGCTGGTACCATTTCACCAGCTCCATTCTTTAGCATAGTGTGGCTGCGTTATGAAAGCGTCATGGCCGTAGCTTAAGCAAGCCATTGGTCACGTAGCCTTTGCGTGCACCAGCCGTTCCCATTCCATCCATTTTCATATGCTCCGATCTGTCATACTTTGCCAAGATGTGTCAAAGTACCATCAAATAAAAAATTGGTTCGAGAAGCGGACCAGGAGCGTTGTGTAAAAAAATAGATGACCACACGTAAATTGCTTGTTCTTGCTACTATTTTTTCGTTTTTTCTGTTGGCAGCCTGTACGACCGTAACGGAACCAGATGCTGTGGCCTCACCGACGGCCGTTATCGATACCAGTGAGCCAACGGCCGTGCCTAATATCACCCCCACTGTGGCGGTTGTTGAAGAACCTACGGCCGTTCCTACAGAAACAGCTGTTCCCGCCAATGCTTTAGACGAATTTACAACCACGCTGCAAACTGCGCTAACTGTGCGTGATTTTGCCGCGCTGCCAGGCCTGATGAGCGATCCCTTTGGCTTTGGCCCGTACCGGTCTGAATGGTCTTTGCTGACCCCAGACCAAATGGCAGCGCAACTGGAAATGATGCTGCCAGAAGTGGCAATGGTGCAGTTCAATCCAGACGCTGATATCAGCGCCATGCTGGATGGACAAGACCCACAGCAAATGATGGGGCCCGATGTGACGGTAGCGGCCGTTTGGCACAGTTCTGGCTGGGGCGCAACTGGTCAAGATGAAGCGATTTTGTTTGTAGAGGAATTGGCAGACGGCCGTTTTGCTTGGAAAGCGATGATTTTAGCCCCTGACGGCTTTTTGCCCGATTCGGCTGAATTGCCCATTATGGACGAGCAGCCCGCCCCGATTGGCCTGCTGTACACCAAAGTTGACGGCAGCTTGTGGCAGGTCAGTGCTGAGGGCCAGCCAGAGCAGTTTTTGTTCCAGGAAGGGGTTGTGCCTGTGCCGTCGCCCAATGGCCAACACGCTTTTTACCAGATTCAGGGGGATTTGTTTGTATTAGATGTGGCTTCTGGCGAAAGCAGCCAGCTTACCAGCGACCATGACGAAGACGGTACCCACCTGACGGGCTTTAGCTTTTGGTACGATAATCGCACGATTCTGACTGGGGTGCGGCTTGACCCAATTGCTGAAGATGGTCCCACTGTCGGCCATCCGGCACTGATTAATATTGAAACCGGGCAACTAACAGTTGTGAATGAAGAACATCTGATGAGCAGTTTTCCGGCGATTTCTGCCTCTGGGGCGATTGCTTACAGCACGGTGATGTTGAGCCCCGACGATACCCAGACGACCTGGATTTATCGTCCTGATAGTGGCGTGACCTTGTTCGGTCGGTCACTATTTTCTGGTGCGCCGGAAGGGGTTTATAGCTCGCCGGGGTGGTCAGTGGACGGCCGTTTCCTGGCCTGGCTAGTTTCTGACGGGATGAGCGTGCAGATAGCGGTGTTTGATCTGGAAAGTGGTTCTGTCGCAACCCTGCCTTCTTTTACAGGCGCAGCTTTTGGCGGCCCTTACCCCAATCCGGTTTTTAGCGAAGACCCCAACTTGATTGCCCTGCGCCAGTTTACCGGCGTGGCTGAGAATGATGGCCTGTGGCTTTACACACAGGATGGCCAGCCGCCGCTGTTTATTGCTCACAACGGGGGCGAATCGTTCTGGGTCAACGAGCACTTGCTGCTGTTCCTGGATTACGACGAAAACTTCAATGGCCAATTGCAGCAGTATGATGCGCTTACTGGCGTGCGCTCCGTCGTAACCTTGCCAGATGTATTCCAAATTTTTGGTATTGTTACCCCGTAATTTCTAGCCTTATCTTTTTAAAGACCGTTTTGCCATCTGGTGAAACGGTCTTTTTTTGCTTGCCTGCCGCCACGCGGCATAATAGGCGCATGAAAGTAAAGATTTGTGGCCTGACGAATTTGGAAGATGCGCAAACGGCCGTTGCCGCCGGAGCCGACTATCTGGGCTTCATCTTCTATCCACCCAGCAAGCGTTCAGTTGACTTAAAAACAGCAGGAACGATTGTACAATCGCTGCGTGCCACCCCCAATTGTCCGATACTCGTTGGCGTTTTTGTAAATGAAGCTGGGGAGCGCATGGCCCAAATCCTAGACGAAGTACGGTTGGATTTGGCCCAGCTAAGTGGTGAGGAAGTGCCTTTTTTGGTGGGGGATGCGCGATCGCCGATATACGGCCGTTGCTACAAAGCTCTGCGCCCCACCAGTTTGGCTGAGGCAGAGGCGGATGCGGAGTGGTATTCGGTAACCGGTAACCAATATTCAGTAATCAGTAAGCAGTCTCCAATCTCTACTCTCCAATCTCCCAGCTTGCTGATAGACACCTACCATCCCACCCTGCGTGGCGGCACGGGGGAGACGGGGAACTGGGAGATGAGTGCCCAGCTTGCCCAGAAAATCCCTGGCCTCATGCTGGCGGGGGGCTTGACTGCAGAAAATGTGGCCGAGGCGGTGCGGGTGGTACGGCCGTTTGCTGTCGATGTCGCCAGCGGTGTGGAAGCCAGTCCCGGCCAAAAAGACCCTCGCTTGATCCGCGCCTTCATCCAAAACGCTAAATACAGCCTGAAAAATGCCAGCCTCATGGACTAGGAGTTTTAGAAATGTCGTATGAAGCCACCGACCTGATTGTAAATAAACCTGCCCCCCAATACATCCTGCCGCAAGAATCTTTACTGACGGCAATCACCAACTTGCTTGACCACGACGAACGTTTTTTACCAGTGGTAAAGGATGAGGCGTGCAAAGTGCCAATAGGTTTATTAACAGGCGATTCCGTTGCCAACGCACTCCGAAATTTTGGTGATGGCGTAGAGCTAATGCGCGTGATTGACGTGGCCGAAAAAATCGCTCTCTATCGGGAAGATGCAGAAGTCGCTGAATTCTTCGAGGACATTCAAAGGTCTGGCGCGGTTGCCGTTGTGGAT
The DNA here is from genome assembly GCF_965223285.1 of Candidatus Leptofilum sp. GTDB lineage: Bacteria > Chloroflexota > Anaerolineae > Promineifilales > Promineifilaceae > Leptofilum. The sequence goes on from NZ_OZ244997.1 coordinate 5,097,033, forward strand.
CAAGAAGATTGCCTGATCAATCTCATCACCGTAAACGACACCTCAGATTATTTTCACGCCCTTGCCTATGACATGATCTTGCTTGAAGATATTGAGAAATCGCTGCGCGACCATATTGAAGCAGCCTACACCGACCCCGACACCGGAGATGTTAACTACTCACAGTTATCCTCCGCCATTCACCAAGTGTTAGGCCGAGAAAAACCGTACAATCATTTAACATTGTCGGAATCTACGCGCCTTTTTTGCCATCCCAGAACGTGGAGCAACTATGGCAAAAAGCACTTTTCCGTGTCACCAAAAGCATTGGCCAATTTGCTGGATATTGTGCGGCAAATTCGTAATCCGTGGGCACATTTTCGGGCAAACCCAACCCCAGCCCAGCGGAAGCAGCTAAAATTTGCCCAACTCTGGTTCAAGCGAAATGATCCAGTTTATCCTGAAGGTACTTTTGATACAGCAAAAGAAGTTCTTCCAATAGAATCCACAGAAACTCTTGAGAAAATTCCCGAAAATGACATAAAAATCATTGATGAAGTTGACGAAAAAGATAGCAAATATGCCAAACTGGCAATCTTCCTCAACATTCAACCAGAAGACACCCAACAGTTAAAACTTAGCTTCGATGACATTGAAGAAATTTTGGGATTTGCGTTGCCCAAGTCAGCACGTGAGCATCGCGCCTGGTGGTCGAATGATTCCGTTGGCCATAGCTGGTCTAAGGAGTGGCTGGATGTTGATTGGCGTGTGGCCTCTGTTAACATGACGAATGAGGTGGTACGTTTTGCCCGCATAAAAGAACGGCAAAAAGCGTATATTGATTTTTACAGCGTTCTCATTAACGAATTGGGTCAAAAACCAGGGTTTGACCATTTGCAAAATATGCCAGACGGTGTGAACTGGTATTGGACAAAGGGAATATCTGTAAAAGGCAAAGGGCTGGCTTCCTTTACATTTTCTTTTGGTCGGGGCAGCATCTTCCGCGTTGAGCTTTACATTGATAGCGGAGACCAAACCTTGAACAAACAAATTTATGATGGGTTAGCGGCTCAAAAAGCGGAAATTGAAGCCGAAGTTAGCTGTGAATTAACTTGGCAGCGGCTAGACCATCGCCGCGCCTCGCGGATTGCCCAAATTTTCGACGGGCATATTACGGATAGTGAAGATGAGCTAGAAAATCTGCGACAAAAGGCGATTCCAGCGATGATGAATTACGTGCAGGTGTTGCAGCCGCGCGTGGAGGCAGTTGCTAAGGAACTGGTTTAGCCATGCACGAACTTGCCGTCACCGAAAGCATTCTAGAAATTGCCTTGCGGCACGCCGAGGGCAGTAAGGCTACCCACATCACCGACCTGTACCTGGTGGTTGGTGAACTGGCGTCCATTGTAGATGATTCCGTGCAATTTTATTGGGATTTTGTCAGCGAAGGCACCATCGCTGCGGGGGCGACACTTCACTTTCGCCGAGTGACGGCACAGATGCAGTGCCAAAACTGCCAGCACACCTACGCTCCCCGCGAGTCGCTGCCCTGCCCCGCTTGCGGCAGCACCCACTGCAAAGTCATTGCTGGTGAAGAGTTTTATCTCGAATCGATTGAAATAGATCAGCCAGCAGTTGGAGAAACCTCATGAAACAACGTGTATCCATCGTCGAAAATATTTTGACCGCCAACGATGATTTGGCTGCCCAAAATCAGGCACTGCTGGATGAGAAGGGCATCTTGGGCATCAATGTGCTGGCCTCGCCGGGGTCTGGCAAAACCAGCGTTATTTTGCAGACGATTGCGCTGCTGCAAGATCGGCTAAAAATTGGGGTCATCGAGGGGGATACGGCCGCAGTCACCATAGATGCGGATAAGATTACGGCCGTCGGTATGCCAGCCGTCCAAATCAACACCGGGGGCAACTGCCATCTGGATGCGGTGCAGGTCGCCAACGGGCTACATCAGCTTCCCCTGGACAAGATTGAATTGCTTATCGTGGAAAACGTAGGTAACCTCATTTGCCCCGCCTCCTTCAAGTTAGGAACCCACTTCAATATCGTCGTCGCCAGCGTGCCGGAAGGAGATGACAAGCCATACAAATATCCCAACATTTACCGGGGCATTGACGCACTCATCCTCAACAAAATGGATTTGCTGCCCTACATTGATTTCGACCTTGATTACTTCAAGGCTGGCATCAAGGCACTTAACCCAGACGTGCAATTTTTCCCGCTCTCCTGCAAAACTGGCGAAGGCACCGAAGCGTGGAAAAATTGGCTGCTTACCCGCCTGCAAAAAAATTAAGCCACAGAGAACACAGAGATTTAAGAGGGGTTTTCTCCTTTTCCTCTGTGTTCTCTGTGGCTAAAAAAAACATGACGAAGCCGATTAAAACATTATCTTCAAAGATTGCCTGGTCTTGCCCCTGGTACGCCGTGCGGCAGGATGAGATTTTGCTGCCCGACGGCAGCCAGGGCGTTTACAACACGGTGACAAAGGCAACGGCCGTTTGGATATTGCCAGTCACGCTTCAAAAAGAAATTGTGCTCTGCTACAGCTACCGCTACACGGTGGACGATTGGTGTTGGGAGTTGCCAGCGGGCGGCGTAAAGCCTGGCCAAACATTGGCAGAAGCGGCTCTTGAAGAGCTGCATGAAGAAGTAGGCGGCACGTGTGAATCATTAGAGCATTTAGGACAGTTTTACACCGCCAACGGCATTTGTGATGAAGTCGGCCATTTCTTTTTGGCAACGGGCGTCACGTTGGGCAAAACCGCTCATGAACCAGCTGAAGTGATCGAAGTCCGCACCAAACCCATCGCAAATGTACTTAAAATGGCCCGCAGCGGCCAAATCTCAGACGCACCGTCGGCACTGGTTCTACTGCTCGCAGCGGAACGATTGCAGCAGCTTGTTTGAATCTTCTAACGAAATTATTTCTTCCACAATTCCCACCCCTTGCTATAATCAGCCTCGCAAAACAAAGAGAGGAAAATCTTATGATCCAATCTGCGTCAGTACCCGATGAACGGGGCAAATTTGGCCCGTATGGCGGCCAATTTGTGCCTGAAACGCTTATGCCTGCACTGGATGAACTTATTCGCGTCTACGACGAGGTGCGCCAGGACGAGGCGTTTTTGGCCGAGTTTAATCATTTGCTCAAAAGTTATGTGGGACGGCCGTCTCCCATTACGCATGCCAAACGACTCTCCGCCAGCCTGGGCGGTGCCCAACTCTACTTCAAGCGGGAAGATTTGAACCACACCGGTGCCCACAAAATCAACAATGCCTTGGGGCAGGCACTATTAGCCGAGCGGATGGGCAAGAGTCGCATTGTGGCGGAGACGGGGGCAGGACAGCATGGCGTTGGCACCGCAACTGCTTGCGCTTTACTAGGGCTGGAGTGCATTGTTTACATGGGCAGCGTGGATATTGCTCGGCAGCAGCCGAACGTTTACCGCATGAAGCTGCTCGGCGCGGAGATTCGCCCGGTGGAAAGCGGCAGCAAAACGCTCAAAGATGCCATCAACGAAGCGATTCGTGATTGGGTAACGAATGTGGAAACAACCCACTACCTGCTCGGCTCTGTGCTAGGGCCGCATCCGTACCCGATGATGGTGCGTGACTTCCAAAGCGTAATTGGACATGAAGCCCGCCAGCAGATGTTGGACGAAGGCGGTCGTTTGCCAGACACGATCATCGCCTGCGTGGGCGGGGGCAGCAATGCCATGGGCATTTTCCATGCTTTCCGCAACGATGAGGGGGTTGATCTCATAGGCGTGGAGGCTGGGGGGGAGAGCATTACCAGCGGCAAGCACGCCGCCCGCTTTGCTGACATGAACATCGCGCGTGTTGGCGTATTGCATGGCACTAAAAGCTACGTCATGCAAACGGCCGATGGCCAAATTATGGAAACGCACAGCATCAGTGCCGGGCTGGATTACCCCAGCGTGGGGCCAGAACATGCCCTGCTCCGCGACGAGGAACGAGCAGGCTACACCTATGCCACCGATGAGGAAGCGTTGGCAGCGTTCCAAACATTGTGTAAAACGGAAGGGATCATTCCCGCGCTGGAATCGAGCCACGCCGTGGCCGAAGCTATTAAACAGGCACCCACCATGCGCCCGGATCAAATCATCCTGGTAAATTTAAGCGGCCGTGGCGACAAAGATTTAAACACGGTGATGGCTGCGCTGGACTTATAAAATAGGTAGGTCACGGATAAACACAGATTGACACTGATTTGAAAGTCTTGCGTATTGATCAGAGTGTAATTTTGTGAAATTGGGGGTGAAAAAGATGAACCAAATCCGTGAACAGTTTGAAGAAATAAACGGCCGTTTGCTTGAAGCCAAAAAAGCAGTGCGTGAGCGTGATCGGATTCTCTCACTCATGGCCTCGCTTGATGAATCTTTGGAAGTGGAAAAGAGTAACATAACCAACCTTACAGTCGAGCTAGACGAGGCTAAGGAGCGGGTGGAGGAGTTGGAAGGGTTGACCTGGACGGCCGTTTGGCAAAAGCTAATCGGCAACCATGAAGAAGAGCTGAGCGAAGAAGCTGCAAAATTAGCCGCACTCAAAATGGCGCATGAGGCCAGCGAAATCAAAATCCAGAGCATCCAGAACAGTTTGCAAGAATTTGAGGCGGTGCTGGTGGATTTGGCAACGTGTGATGAGGAATTAACCGCCGTTCTGGCTGAGCAGCAGGCGTTTTTGGTGGCGAACGGCCGTTTGCCTGCCGAAAAAATCACTCAGCTCAACCAGCAAATAAGCGAAGGCCAATCATTCTTGCGTGAGGCGACTGAGGCATTATCTGTTGGTAAGAAGGCAGGAAAAGCGGTTGCTGCCCTTTTCCAAAGGATTGCAACTGCCAAAACGCCTATCATGCGCAACCCACGCGGCCTTCAGATGCTCCCGGTTAGAGATGAAATTCACCACACGTACACTGGAATGGGCGCAATCGTTCTGTCCGCGAATGAAGTTCAGCCAATGCTGAATTTATTTCAACTTGAATTAGAGGATATCGGCGTACAAATGATGCCGCCTCCAAATCTTGCAGTTCCTGAATTGGCTGAAGTAATGCCTCATTTTAAAAGTAGCTTTGAGAACAACGAACCGCAAAGGGTACAAAGAATACGGAGTTGGAAAAAGCATCTTGAGAGTTTGTATGATTACCTCAGGAAGAAGATGGATTCAGTAGAGCAACAATGTCGTGTGATGGAAACGGCCGTAACCGATGCTCAAATCGAATTACAAACCTTGATTGAAGAACATTGGCAGGAGGTCAAAAATGAGTGAGAAAAAGTCTGTTTTGGTGTTGTGCACCGGCAATTCATGCCGTAGCCAAATGGCTGAAGGGCTAATTAATGCTCGGCTTGGTGAGCAATTTGTGGCTTACTCTGCCGGAACAGCACCGAGCGGCTATGTGCATCCCAAAGCGATTGCCGTGATGGGTGAGCTGGGTATCGATTTAAGCCAAAACGAATCCAAATCAACCGATTTGTTCAAGGGTCAATATTTTGATCACGTAATTACGGTGTGTGATTCAGCCCAGGAGACATGCCCCGTTTGGCTGGATGGTGCAGGTCAAAAAACACACATCGGTTTTTACGACCCGGCCGAAACAACGGGGACAGATGCGGAAGTAACGGCCGTTTTCCGGCACATCCGTGACGAAATTGCGGATCAGGTTTTAAGCTTCCTGCAGGCGTAACGGCCGTTTCACTGCTGCCTTTATCATTTGCCCAACGACAATGTGGTGGAACGGCCGTATCACATTAAAGTAAACTGGCCCCGTCCAGCGATGGTAATGCACCAGCGTCAGCACATGGAAGCGATTTTGAGTTGTGCCCGGCTCCATAATCACGCCTAAATGTGCCGTCAGGTGAGATTCAGAGGCGGCGGCAAACCAATATTCGTTTTCAGCCGCCATTTGCACCTGGAAGAAGGCGGCAGATATCCCCGGCACAAAAGAAACATCCTCTGGTCGTAAAGCCATCTCTTGCGGCACACCCTGCTGCTTCATCCCTAGCAGCCGTACAAAAAACCAGCGCACGCGGTACAAAAATTTGACCCAGCCTGGATTGTAAGAAAGCATGTTGGCAATAAACTGCCGCAGCGAGACCTCGCCGGAAATCGTTTTTATGTCAATATGATCGGCTGTTTTCGCCAATTCAGGCAGATTGGGAACGGCCGCAAAAAGTGCCTCATTTTTCATCTTTAAGCTCCTGTCTGAGCAACGTAAAACTTCATCAACAGATTCCGCAGATTGAACAAATTCCATTCGCTTAATCTGCGAAATCTTTGATTAGCTCAATATCATATAGACGTAAGCATTCGTTAAACAGGTGCCGCAGGTCTTCGCCCACAAGGGGGGGCTGCATCTGTTCGCTGCCCACCAGTATGGCATAGAGCAAATTAGCAATGGTTTGGGCTTGGGCGGCATCTCCAATGATTTCTTCACAAAGCTGCTGCACATACTCTCGGCGACGGCCGTCTACGCGCGTTTGTATATGGCGAACGGCCGTATCCTGCAAAGCCCAGGCGCGCATAGCCACATCAGGGTCTTCAGCTTGGCGGGTGGAAAATTCGACGGCACTGTTTAGCAACCGCTGCAATTTTGCTTGTGGCGAAGGCAAATCCGCCAAACGCTCAATAATGTTGAGTGTGCCTTCTGCTTCGTAAAACGCCAGAAATTGCTGCTTGTACCTTTCATAGCTGCCAAAGTGATGGTAAAAAGAGCCTTTGGTCACACCAAGGTGTTTACATAATGCATCAATTGTTAATCCTTGCGGCCCATCTGCCAGCAAAATTTGGACGCTGTTTATAAACCAATCACGCTTTGTTTTCCGCATAAGAGTAAACCATACCCTTTGGTATGGTTGATGGCGAAAAGCATACCATACCGTATGGTATAGTGTCAAGGTGAAAAATGGCCACAGAGCTCACAGAGGTTTTAGAGAATTTCTCTTTTTCCTCTGTAAACTCTGTAGCAAAAAAAATTAGTACACTGACCCGCGACCGCCGAGCCGTTCCACGTGAACCGGATCATAGCAGTCGCCGAACTTGGTTTTGGGCATTTGGGCTTTGCGGGCCATGAGCTGCTCATATTCGTCATCCTCCACCATGGCCACAATGCGGGCAATGCTGGCCTCGCCGTCCACAAAACGCCAGGGGAAGCAGCCAACCTGCACTCGTCTGTTTACTAGCAGATCAATATCGCCGCCCACGCATTCAGCATGGATAATGCCCTTGTCGAACATCCACAGGTGCATCATCTGGTACATATCTTTGGTGAAATATTCCGCCAATGGTTTGCCATATTTTTGCTGGAAGTGAGCATCGGCGTCTTCTGCTTGGGCGGGCATCCAATCCCGAATTTTGGTGTTCATGGGATGATCTGCACTGCCGCAATCGACACCAATCCACTTGATCTTTTTGTCGATGCACCATTGGGCAAAGCGGGCGTCCGGGCCGGGGTGCATCACCATGTAGCGCACCTCATTCCCGTACGGCTGGTCCCAGCCAAAGTGGTGGTAGCCAGTATGGATAATGAGAATGTCGCCCTCGCGCACTTCTACGCGCTCCTCAATCATCGCTGGCGTGTACACATCATAGTCGCCACAGATGTCGCTTAAATCGACAATGGCGGCGTCGCCTGCCAGAAAATCGAAGTTGAGCTGGGCAATATCTTTGCCGGGGGTGTAAAAATGTATCTCGCCGTCTAGATGGGTCCCCACGTGATTGCTGTGGGTGACAACTTGCCCATTGGCCCCGTTGGGCGCTAGGCGTTTGAAATATTTAACTTGCAGCGGTTCATACGTTGGCCAGGGCGGGGTGCCAATGCCGAGAGGGATGGTGAGATCGATAAATTTCACGAGACGTCTCCTTTTTGCGCATAGCGATTAAGCATCATTTGGGTCTTCACTTAATGATGTAGGGATTATAGTACAGGTGTGAAGTAAATTTGTAACGAAGTTTTGCTGGGTTGGTTTATTTACCCTAAAGGGGTTGAATACCCCGCCACTTGTGGCGAAAGGAATCCTTTTGGTTTTGATACCCCGCCTGCTTGCAGCGGGGTAATTCATTAGAAAATGTCAATGAAGCGAGAGGCAATGCCGAGCAATACGCGGTAACGCAACGTTTTGCCAAAGATCACCCAAAAGCTGAAAGTACCAAAGTGCATGTGGAGTGCGCCCGCAACGGCCGTTAACGGATCGCCAATAAAAGGAACCCAGGAAAAGAAAAGGGCTACTGGCCCCCACCGGTTATAAAATTTTTCGGCTCTGGCCCACGTCTTGGGATCAATTTTTATGTACCGACCCAGCACAAAATCGGTGCCTTTTTTGCCCACAAAGTAGTTGAGCACAGAGCCACTATAGCTGCCCAGAGTGGCCACAACCACAATCCACCAAACATTGTAGCCAAGTGGGGCCATGCCCAGCACAAAAAATTCAGAAGCGAGCGGCAGCAGAGAGGCAGACAAAAAGCTGATCAGGAACAGCCCGAAGTAGCCCAGGCTGAAGAAAAATTCAGTCATGAATCCTTAAGTCGTTGTGGGGCAGAAGATGTTGGCCACAGAGGTGCAGAGATTTTAGAGAATTTTCTCTTCTTTCTCTGTGTCCTCTGTGGCGAAAAATTAAGTGAAGTCGCGGTTGAAAACGGCCGTAATCTTCTGCATTTCCGCCACAAATTGGGGCAACGTGCCAAGCGGCAGGGATTGTTGGCCATCGGACCAGGCATTGGCCGGGTCGGGATGCACTTCTACCAGCAGGCCATCTGCGCCAGCGGCCAGGGCCGCTCGGGCTGCCGACAGTACCAGGTCAGCGCGACCGGTGGCATGGCTGGGGTCAGCAATGACGGGGTAGGGGCTCATCTGCTTCACCAGGGCAATGCCGTTGGTGTCTAGCGTGTTGCGCGTGGCGGTTTCAAAGGTACGAATCCCCCGCTCGCACAGGATGATGTTTTGATTGCCCCGGCTGCTGATATGCTCGGCGGCCTTGAGCCATTCGTCAATTGTTGACATAAAACCGCGCTTGAGCAGCACGGGCTTGTCTAATTCGCCCACAGCCCATAAGAGTGGATAATGCTGCATGTTGCGGCTGCCTAGCTGAATGATGTCGGCGTAACGAGCGACCAGCGGCACGTGTTCTACTGCCAATGCTTCGGTAATAACCAGCAGGCCAAACTCGTCGGCCACATCGCGCAAAATTTTTAGCCCTTCGTGGCCTAAGCCCTGGAAGCTGTTGGGGGAGGTGCGGGGCTTAAAGGCCCCGCCGCGCAGCACGCGTCCGCCTACGCGGGCCACCGCTTCGGCCGCTGCCCGCGTTTGGGCGTAGCTTTCCACAGAGCAGGGGCCAGCCATCAATACAACATTGCTGCGACCTACAGCAAAATCAGACGTAATGGGTACAGGTTGGGTAGCAACGGCCGTTTCAACCGCTGAAACTGTTTGAGTATGTTGAGTATGGTGCAAGGTGTTCACAAGATTCCTTAATTGTGTGGTGCTTTTAAGCAAGCTTACGTAACTTTCAAAATATTTTGAACGAATTATACTAAACTTTTGTAGCTAGGGTCAATTTTTATAACGACTGTTTAACCAGTTCCAAATCTTGGTTGACAAAACGAGGCAAAACGGTCTTTAATACCGTTTGATAACGTGAGATTTGTAGAAAATGTTTACATAATGGTTGAGTACGACCGTTTCCATATGGTTCAATTTGGAGGATTTTTATGAGTCGCAATACAAAAATTGTGGTAGGCATTATCGCCGGTATTTTGGGCGTGTGCTGTATTATTGCCATCGTAGCCGCGCTGTTTTTACCGCGCGTGTTCGAAAATTTCGCCGAGAGTGTGGATGATCCCGCTGCCGCCGCCGAAGTCGCCAACGACATCGTTGATTATGATTTGCCCGCAGGCTACGACGAACAAGGGGCCATGAACTTTCTGGGCTTTCGCATGGCGTTCATCACTGGCCCCAGCGAACAATCGATGATCATGCTGGCTGAGTTCCCCGCCTCGCTGGCGGGGGATGAGGAGCAGATGCAGCAGCAGATGCGCGACGCCTTTGCCAACCAAACGGGCAATCAAAATGTGAATTTGGAGTTTGTAGGCAGCGAAGAGGTCACAATCAACGGTCAAGAGGTTACCCTGGGAACTTACGAAGGTTCGGATGAAAATGGAACCAGCTTCCGGCAGATTCTGGGCGTGTTTGAGGCTAAAAGTGGCAGTCCAGCGATGTTGATGATTATGGGACCGGCTAGCAACTGGGATGAAGGTGGCATAAGCCGCTTCATTGATTCGCTGGAGTAAAATGAACCATATGCTTAAACAATGATGGCTCTTTGGGATTTCCTGGGGTCAGCATCGAATTTATGCGAATGAACGCTAACTTTCGCGTTAATTCGCGTAAATTCGGTGCAAAATCAGCGAGCCCCACCAAGCCCTGAAGCCCCAAAATTATTACCGCCTGTTTCCCCAACCTTCCCAAGACGTTACTTTAACCGCTGGCACGCGCTTGGCTGGCTTAAAACCTTCGCCTGTGTAATAAGCCACTGGCAATAACGCTGCCTGGGTAACGTGGCTGGGAATCCCTAAAATTTCCGCAATTTCGTTTTCGTAGCGCAAATGCAGGGTGGTCCAGGCTGCCCCCAAGCCACGGGCGCGCAGGGCAAACATGAACGACCAGGCGGCGGGCAAAATGGAGCCATACAGCCCGGCCTGGGCCATCGGTCCCGCATCTTCCACGCGCCCTTCAATGCAGGGGATGACCATCACTGGCACTTTGTGCATGTTTTGCGCCAGATGAACGGCCGATTTCACGACGCGCCCCTGTTGTTCTGGGTCATGATCTCGGCTGCCTCGGCTTTCCATCTGCTCCTGACTGGAGCGAGCGTAAATGAAAAACGATTGTTTGTACAGCTCCCCAATTTGCGCCTTTTTCTCCGCATCGGTAACGACCATGAAATGCCAGCCTTGCGAATTGCCACCGGTAGGGGCCTGGATGGCAATCTCCAGACATTCCTCGATGATTTCCGGCGGCACGGCCCGCTCCAAATCCAGCCGTTTGCGTACAGAGCGGGTGGTGGTTAATAATTTATCGACGGTAGCGAGGTCCATATGGGTCTCCTGAAGAATGTAATTGAGTAATTGGGTAATTACGTAATTGCTCAATTACCTAATTTGACAATGTTAGATTCACGGGCCACGAGCCTTTCTAAGCCGTGACTTTCGTGAGCGAGTACGATTATCCAAGTGTTTGACAACCAATTCAGCCGCCTGGCGTGACGACAACTGCGGCAACGGCAACGCGGCTCGTAGCAAGGTACGAACGTTAACAATCGATAAATTGGGCAAAGTATCCGTTTCGTAGGCAGCCAACAAAGCCGGGTCACGAGGATATGCCTCCGTCCACTCGAGCAAGGTTTCGGTGATGAAGGCACTGGCCATGATGGTCAAGGCGAGATGGTGAACCCAGGCAGGGTACTTCTGGGCCTGAAATTCATCCCACCCCAACTCCGATTTGGCGTCCTGATGGGCCCGTTCGATGAAGTAGCGATGCGACTTGTGCCGGGCCATTGTCTCCAGAGGAATATCAGCCGGGGCATTGCTCAGTGAATAAGTAACTTTACCGTTGGCGCGGCGGATCAGCAGCCATTCCTGGCGGCAACTTCCCTCTTCACTGACGGTCCACACCCGTTGCCGGGCAAATTGGGCAGTGAGATGGCCCCGTTCATGTGGACGAAGGGTGATGGCGGTGAATGAGAACGCCGATGCCAGTTGTTCAGGTGTGGTCTGACTGCCTAACACAGTAATTTGGACATGCTTGCGCTTTGGTTCCCGGATGACCTGAGGTTTCTCCAGATAAAGCGACAAGTTGCAGGGAATATCGGCAAAGTATTGGATGGACAGCTGGTCTAATTCAGCCCGCAACCAGTGGCTGCGGCCATACAAGCTGTCGCAGTCAAAGGCGTCAAAGGCGACGCCATTGGCCAGGACCCGCTTGACCATGACCAGTACCAGTTCGATCTTGGTCTGAAATTCCCGGTCAGCGGGGATGGCTAGCTTGTTGCGTCGCCGCGCATAGGCCGGGGTGAACCATTTTTCTGGCAAGTACAGTTCGCCATCAATCCAGGTGCGGTAGCCATCTTTGGCCAAGGCCAAAAACACACCCACCTGACTCATGTCAACTTTTCCCAGGCGACCATTGTGCTGCCGACTGCTGCCGGTGCTGCCATCACCGGCCTTCTCCTCTGCACTTTCATCAGCAATGAGGACACTGCCTTGCTGGTAGTGGGGCAAACTGCTGATATCTTGTTGCAGGACGGCGATCAAATCGTTCCCGGCCCAAGGTGAATCGGCGATGAATTGTTGCAGATTTTGTTCGGGGATTCCCGCTACACGGGCAATCCCGCTGATATGCCGGTTGCTCTCCATTCGTAACAAGCCACTCAGGTAATGATAGCCATATTCACTGGTATCGCGTGTCTTGGTTTTCATCCAATAACGATAACGTTCATGATACTGGTCAAGCCGCTCACCCAATTTATCGATAGCTGCTTCATTTAGCCCCCACTGGGCTAACCGTGAAGTTTTTTCTTTTCCATTTTCAAATTTTACTGATATTGGCTCTCACGAGCCTAATTTAACATTGTCAAACTAATTACCAGACTATCACTTATTTTGGCACATCAATCACACACGGCAACTTTATGACAGCTTATTTTGAACGGTATCGGGACATTATTGAAGATTGGGATCGGTTTTTGGCGGCAGTGGAACGGCCGTTACCCACCACCGTCTGGGCCAACCCGCTCAAAATTACCCCAGACAAGCTGCAAAGCCTCATGGCTGAGGGTGGGGTTGAGCTAACGCCCGTACCCTGGTATCCCGGTGCATTTCGCCTGCCGGAGGGGGTGATGCCTGGCTTACGCTGGGAATATTTGGCGGGGCTGTACCAGGTGCAGGAGGAAGCGGCACTGCTGCCAGCGCTGCTGCTCGATCCGCAGCCGGGGGAGCGGGTGCTGGATTTGTGCGCCGCCCCCGGCAATAAAACCGCGCAGATGGGGGCCATGATGCAAAACCGGGGGACGTTGATAGCCAATGATCGGAGTAACGGCCGTATGCGTGCCGCCCGCCACGCTCTTAACCGGATTGGCCTCGTCAACGTCACCACGATGATCCGCGACGGGGGCAATTTGCCTGCCGAAATGGGGCTGTTCGACAAAATCATGGTCGATGTGCCCTGTTCCTGTGAGGGCACCTGTCGGAAAGATACGGCCGTGCTGGAACGTTCATCCGTCGGTGCTTCCAAGAAGATGGCTCGCATTCAAACCGCGCTGCTGCGCAAGGCAGTGCAGCTTTGCCGACACGGCGGGCGTATCCTTTACGCCACCTGCACCTTCGCCCCGGAAGAAAATGAGCTGGTGGTCGATGCCGTCCTGCGCGATGCTGGCGACACGCTGCAACTTTGCCCCACCGGTGTGTCCGGTTTAACCACCTCGCCTGGCCTTACAGAGTGGCAAGGAGAACAGCTTCATCCCGATTTGCGCCACGCCAGCCGCATTTGGCCCCAGCAGAATGACACCGGTGGATTTTTTGTAGCGGTGCTTGAAAAAGCTGGTAATCAGTATTCAGTAAACGGTGAACAGTATTTGGAGATCGCGGTTGAGATGGAGCCGTGGTTGGGGACGGTGACGGAGCGGTTTGGGTTTGAGGCGTCGGTGTTTGCAGGGCTGGACATCGTGCGCTGGAGCAAGCGGGGGGTGTATTTGGTGAGCCAGAACCAGCAGCTGCCCATCAAACCCCGCCTCGATTCACCGGGGCTGTTCTTCATACGGGCGGGCAGCCGCTACCCCAAAATGACCACTGCCGCCACGATGCTGCTGGGCCAACACGCCACCCGCAACCGCGTTGAACTAACAACCGAGCAAACCAAAGCGTACCTGCAACGCCAACTAGTGACCCCCAACCAAGCGCAAACGGCTAGCTGCACAAGCACCGGCCAAGTTGTGGTTTGCTACCGAGGCACCCCGCTGGGCTTGGGCGTTTTCCATGCCAAATCAAATCAAATTGAAAGCCACTTCCCCAAGGCATGGTCCCGCGCAGAGGTGCAGCTTTAAACCACAAATTCGAGAAATTAATCCAAATTTAGACCAATTTGCATCCTTTTGGTCGGATTCCCGTTACTCTTTGTAGAAATTTGTTGATCAACAACGAAAAAATCTATGGACAAACAACCTTTGGAAGATGATTTAATGCTCGTGCAGCGCGCGCAGGCGGGCAATGCGGAAGCGGTGGGACTGCTGTTTGACAGGCATTACCCCACCATGTTCCGCTACTTTTACGCCCGCGTGCGGCAGCAGCAGCAGGCTGAGGATTTGGCCGGCGAGCTGTTTACGCGCATGGTGCATCACCTGCCGTCGTTTGAGCCGGCAGGTGTGCCGTTCCGGGCCTGGCTATTCCGCATTGCCTACAACCTGACAATGGACCATTTTCGGGTACAGAACGGCAGGCCGCTAGAGTCGCTGGCGCAAGCGCAGCCGGTGGCCCAGCCGGAGCAAAATCCGGTGCGGCGGGTGGAGCAGCAGATGAATAACGAGACGCTCCTGGCAGCATTAGAGACGCTGGTGCCGGACCAGCGGCAGGTGTTGATTTTACGTTTTATGATGGGGCTTTCATTGCAGGAAACGGCCGTCATCATGGAACGCAGCCTCTCTGCCGTGAAAGCGATGCAGCATCGGGGCCTCAAAATCATGCGGGCGTCATTGGCGCAGGTAGAACTATAAACAGGATGCAAACAATGAACCAAAACGAGGAACAATTTCAGGAGCGATTGGCACGTCTGGAAGCGGGAGAGCCGTTGACCACCGCTGGGGCGGATTTGCCACAAGAAGAAGCAGCTGCCCTGGTGCTGGCTGCGGAACTTAAAGACGTGACGCTGCCAGAACCGGAAGAAACGGCCGTTCTCTATCATCGGGCAGCGGCGGTGCGGGCGGCGCAGGCTGCGGCTGCAAAACCAAAAGCAGAATCGGTGCAAACTGGCTGGTTGGCGGTGCTGCTGGCCTGGTGGCGCAATAATCGAACCGTGGCCTGGGGGATTACGGCCGTTGCTGCCGTGCTGGTTGTTTTTCTGGTCGGCAGTTTGCTAAACCGCCAGACCGAGCCTGCCACTTCCGTTGCTGACCAGGATGAAGATCGGCCCGCGCAGACGGCAGAGGGCGCAGATGAGACCGCTGACGAGGATAGCGTTTCGCTGCTGGATCGGCTGTTTGGCGGCGATGAACCCGTCGCCGATGAACCGATTGTTGAAGAAGCCCCCGCCGAGGTACCAGAAACCACTGGCGTGGCCGAAGCAGACGATACCGCGCCGGATGCCGCCGCTGGTGCCGATTTGCCTTATGAAACCTTCCTGCCCAATCTGTTGGTTTCGCTGGAGACAACGTCGCAAACGGCCGTACTCGGCGATCTGAACGGGCTGGTAACGGTGCAACAGCCGGACGGCCGTTGGCAGCAGGTAAGCTATCTGAGCAGCGTGGGCGCGGGCAGCCGCGTACGCACCGGGCCGCTTTCTAGTGCCAGCCTCACCTTTTACGACGGCAGCGTGGCCAAACTTGGCCCCGACAGCGAAGTTTCAATTGACAATCTGAACGCGCTGCGCCCCGACGTTGGCTTTCGCACGGTGGTCATGACTCAATGGCAAGGCAGCAGCAGCCACGATGTGGCTTTCCGTAATGACGGCGGTTCCCGCTACGAGGTGAAATCGCCAAATGGCACGGGCATTGCCCGCGGCACCATCTTTGACGTGGTGGTGCTGCCCGGCCTCACCAGCCGGTACACGGTGCTGGAAGGCCGCGTAGACGTGACCAGCATTAGCGTGACCGTTTCGGTTATGGCGGGGCAGTTGACCACTATTCCGGTTGATCTGCCGCCGACGCAGCCGCAGTTCCAGGTGAGCGGCGAGGGGGAAGTGACCCAAATTGGCGAAACATGGCTCATCGGCGGACAAACGTTTGGTACCAATGATCAAACGGTGATTGTCGGCAATCCGCAGGTGGGCGACTGGGTGACGGTGCAGGGGCATCTGCTGGACGACGGTACCAAGGTGGCGGACCAGATTGTGCTGGTGCGCGAGGTGCCGCAGAATGCGTTTACGCTAACGGCCGTTGTCACTCAAATTAACACTGACCAGTGGCAGTTTGGCGATTTGGTGGTTTCAGTCGATGAGGAAACGGTCATCGATCCGACCATCGAGCTGGACGATTGGGTGCGTGTTAGCGGCGTTATTCTGGAAGATGGCAGCTTGCTGGCCAGCCGTCTGCAGCGGCTGCCTGACGATGGCGCACCGTTTGAGTTCATTGGCGTGGTGCAAACTATTGGCGAGGATAGTTGGCAAATTTCGGGGATTGATGTGGCGGTGAACGACCGTACCGAAATCAAAGATAATCCGCAGGTGGGCGATCTTGTTAAGGTGGAAGGTCAGATTACGGCCAATGGCGTCTGGCTGGCCCGCGAAATCAAAGCTGACGACGATGAAGAGACTGCCAAGTTTGAGTTTATCGGGCTGGTGGAGACGGTGGATCCGTGGCTGGTAGCAGACATTGCCCTGGCCACTGATGAATGGACGGAGATTGATACGGCCGTTGCGCTGGGCGACTTGGTCAAGGTAGAAGGCATCATTCTGCCCGATGGCAACTGGTTGGCCGAAGAGATCAAGCTGCTGGACGATGACGACGATGAAATCTTACTGCGCTTCACGGGCGTGGTGGAAAGCACCGACCCGTGGATTGTTGGCGGCATAACGTTGCTGCTAACGGATGATTCGCAAATCGCCGATGGCATCACGGAAGGTACGCTGGTGGAGGTAGCGGCGCGTCTGGCTGAAGATGGTAGTTGGGAGATTGTGTGGCTACGGCCGTTGCTGCCCCCTACCACCGGTTGCTTCACCGTCCATGCCCAGATTACCACCGTTAATGGGTCACAAATTGTGTTGACCAACTGGCCCGCGCTTACGCTGGACGATGATGTATCGGTTGAAGGAAATCTGCTACCCAACAGCACCGTGGCCGTGACGATTTGTTTAGGCGAAGATGATACGGTCTTCGTGGTCAACATTGTGGTTATCCAAGTCATTATTGATTTACCCCCTCCGGGCAGTGACGGGAACGACAACGACGATGATGATGGCGGGAATGGAAACGGCCGTGTCACCATTTGCCACAAAGGCAACACGCTTACCATTTCACAGTCTGGTCTCAATGGCCATCTGGGGCATGGTGATACGCTGGGTCCGTGCGGCAGTGATGATGGCGACCACGACGATGACGATGATGATTAGCTGATTCAGCTATCTGATTTGCAGCATTAAAAAAAGCCCCCAGGGTTATTTCCTGGGGCTTTTTTGTTTGCGTGGTGTTTGGTCTGCGTCGCTAAAACTGCTACAATCTTTTTCCTCGAACCGCCAAATTGAGTTGGCAATGAGCAGAAGGAGCAGGCGATGATGCGCACAAATATTTCATCTGGTACACCTTGGGAATCTATTGTGGGCTACTCACGCGCGGTGCGGGTGGGGCCGTATGTGCACGTGGCGGGGACAACGGCCGTCAACGAAGACGGCAAAATCATTGGTGCCGATGATCCTTATGAACAAACCATCTACATCTTGCAAAAAATAGAAACGGCGTTGGAGAAGGCTGGGGCGGAGCTAAAAGACGTGGTGCGGACGCGCATTTATGTGACGGACGTGACGGATTGGGATGAAATTGGGCGGGCGCACGGAGAACTATTTGGCCAAATTCGGCCAGCAGCCACACTGGTGGAAGTTAATTCGCTGCTAGAACCTGAAATGCTGGTAGAGATTGAAGCTGACGCGATTTGTTTGGAGTAAGCCGTCTGTGTAAAAGCGGGAAAGAAATTTGAAATAAAAAGAGCCGTTTCTCCCGCTTTTACTTGAGTAAATCACAATTTCGCGGCTCAATTTTCATCAAAATACTTTTGTGATTTAGACGGCAGGCATTTGCGAGCCGTACCGGGGCGTCCCATTGTGAAAGATTAGAAGCCGAAACCAGAACCATTATTGGTAATGATCAGAGAAAGAACCATGCTGAGCACGATTAAAATCCCCATGACGATTAAAAATTTCTCGGCAAAGGTGCGCTTACGGTTGTAAATACGCGTCTTTTCGCTGACCTGTGGCATTTTCTTTTTTGGCTGACGTCGTTTTCTTGTTTTAGCCATTGACAAAGACTCCTTGGTAAATAAATTCTTCTTTTTCGTCCCCAAAGTATAGCATAAATCAATTATTCTTGTGAACGATGCGAACGGCTGTCACGAGTTTCTTAAAAGTCCACATTATTAGCTAATTGGACGTGGCTGAACGCGGACGAGTACGGATTTTAAGCGACTTTCCTCGTCATCCGCGCTAGTCCGCGTCCCATAATTACGACTTATCCAGCCAAATGGGCATGGAAAACCGCGTTAAACGCTTCAGGTTTTTCCAGGTAAGGGGAATGACCAGCATCTTCAATCACTTCCTCCCGGTAGCTGCCACCGTTGGCCGCATATTTGTCCAGAACGGCGCGAGTTTGGGCCAGCATCGGTTGTGGCGGGCATTCTTCGTCGCCGGGCCAGCCGGGCACAGCCCCCATATGGCCCAGCGCGGCGAGATCAAACATCGCATAGTCAGACACAATCAAATCATCTGCGCCGCGTATCCATAAGATGGGTGGTTTAGGATCAATATTGGCCAAGCTGCTGGCATCAAAATTTTTGCGATTGAAAGCGGGCAGCACCCCTTTGTCTCCTGGGGCAGCCCCGGGCCAATTGGTAGACGGCACCGCATTGCCGGGGTAATGATCATCGCCAACTTTGGTGGTAAGCATGGAGTCTACCAGCGCATCTTCGCGTTCTGGAATGAAGGGTGGCTTGACGTAGAATCCGCGCAGCACGTTGCGTGGCGACATCGGATTTTCCAGCCCTTTTTCGCCACTAGCCAGCAGCTGCACAAATTCAGGATTGATGCCGCTTGGTGCGCCATCGTCATAGGTCATGCTGCCATCCGCACCTTTTGAGCCACCATAACCGTAGGGTGAGACCGGGTCGGTCAGGGTGATTGAGAGTAAGTCGGCAGCGTGGTTAATGGCGTAAAGCATGACCACACCGCCCCCCATGCTGTGCCCGACGAGGTGATGTTTGCCCAGCCCCAATGTTTCTACAACTGAGCGGACATCGGCGGCGAAGTCGGCTATGCCCGTGGCGCCATTGATGGGCAGGGGCTCGGTATCGCCGTAGCCGCGCAAATCGACAGCGATGGCGCGAAAATCCTTTGGCAAAGCCAGCATTGTCTCTTCCCAGAAGGTGGCGGATGAGACGTTGCCATGCACAAAAACAACCGGGGTTCCATCATCTGGGCCGCTAGCGAGAACGTGGACGTTTAGGCGATTGGTTTGCACCATTTGTGACTGAATACCAGGTAAAGTTGGAACAGTGGACATGGAAGCTATTTCTCCTTTTGGTGTTAGTTCGGGTAAGGTTGCTTATTTGTACAACAAAGTGGTTGCCAGTGGGTAGCAATTGGGCCTAATTGTGGCCGCTATTGACAAAATTTAAAATGTCTGGCGTGATGTTGTGCTGGTTTGGGGGCCGCATTTTGGGGAAGTTATGGTCGCCAGGAAGCTCGCGGTAGGTAACGGGACCAGCCAGCCGACAGCAGCAAGGCTCCAATTGAGCCATTGCCGAGTTGGAACGGTTGATGCTCAGGTCCGGTGTAAAAGTCGGGCATTCGCTACGGATTGAGCAAATCCATAAGCGCATTCCGCGCCTGTGGGTATTTGAAGGTGAACCCAGCCTCCTCCAATTTTTTAGGCACGGCGCGACGGCCGTCTAACACGATCGCGGCAATTTCACCCAGAGCCAACTTAATGGCAAAGGCTGGGGCGGGGAAGAAAGCAGGGCGGTTCATGACTTGGCCAAGCACTTTGGCAAAATCCTTGTTTTTAAGCGGGTTGGGGGTGCAAAGGTTATAGGGGCCAACGGCCGTTTCGCTTTCCAGCAAGAAGCGAATGGCTCGTACTTCATCATCCAGGTGAATCCAGGGCCACCATTGCTGGCCATTGCCCAGCGGCCCGCCTGCAAAAAATTTAAAGGGCAAGGCAGTGATGGGCAACGCGCCACTTTCCATGCTTAGCACGATGCCTGTGCGAATGATGACCCGCCGCACGCCCATTGCTTCCACAGCGGCGGTGGAATTTTCCCAATCCACGGTAACATCCGCCAGGAAGCTGTTGCCATTGGGAGATTCTTCCGTGATGATTTGGTCGCTTTGTGTATCGCCGTAATAATCTACGCCGGATGATTGAATGAGCAGTTTGGGTTTGTTGGTGGCGGCGCGAATGGCTTCGGTAACGGCCGTGCCGGCATCAATGCGGCTTTGGCGAATGCGCTGCTTGCGCTCATCTGTCCAGCGGCTGGGCAATAATCCGGTACCCGCAATCGGTTCCCCGGCCAGATTGACAATGGCATCCGCCCCATCTGCCAGGTGACCCCAATTTGCGGCCGTTTTGCTATCCCACTTTTCTCCCCGAACATTTGCCGGGAAGCTGTATTTGGCCGGGTTTCGGCTTAATACAATGACCTCATGCCCATTGGCTGCCAGATTTTTTGCCAATGCCGACCCAATGAGGCCGGTACCGCCTGTGATAATTACGCGCATCTTTTGCTGCTCCTTTTGTACAACCAAGGTCTTTTAGTAACGGATTTACCCATATTTTAGCACCAAAACGTAAGATTGTCCATATTTTGAACAGTTTTTATGTGTCAAACCTGTGCAGTTCGTTTTGTAACCTGAAATATATCGTACGTTTTTTGGTAGCATGTCACATCAAAAAATTGAAAACATAGTACATACTGGTGTCGCTTTCGTGTTTTCATACTGTTGCAAGTAACAATTACCAAGGAGAATATAATGACGACCCTTTGCAGAAAACGATGCAGCCCTATTGTGCTACTTTCTCTTGCCGTTCTGCTGTTTGTGACGGCCTGTGGGGAGGACGAGACAACACTAGGGTCAACGGCCGTTGCTGAGGTAGCCGAAGAACCAACCGAAACACCCGTGCCGCCAACTGAAACGCCTGCGCCCACAGAGACACCGGTACCGACCAATACAGCCACGTCTACACCAACCGAAACACCGACTGAGACACCAACCAGCACGCCGGAACCAACTAATACACCCACGCCAGAACCCACAGAGACCCCCACTGAGGTGCCGACCAACACGCCAGAACCAACCAATACGCCTGTGCCGCCAACGGCCGCTCCCCCACCTTCTGACTCTGGCGACGGCAGTGACAGTGATGACAGCGGAGATGCTGACGATGAGTCAGGCGATGATGATCAGGTAGATATGATCACCGTTTACTACATTTCTAACCCTAACGACATTTTGGGTGTTTTTCCTGAGCTGCCGTTCGATGCCGAAGGGCTGAAAGCCAACATGAACAATATTTACGCTTCATTGCAAACGATGCGGGGCAGCATTGATGGTGCCAAAGCTGGCGACCAGGCTTCCTGCGACACGTACGTGGCCGCTTACAACAACATTTTGTATTCTGGTGTCTTTTACAAAGACGTTCCGGGCGATTGGGCAGACATTGACGGCGTTTACTTCATCTCCTTCATTTTCTCGCTGGATCGTACCCGCCCGGCATATCTCTCCTGCGTGAATTCAGGCGTGGTGGATGATTTTAATTATGGCTTGGCAGTCCAAACCATCGACCAGACAATTTCGTTTATGACGCCAGCTCTTAACTCGGCCAATTCCCGTTAACAAATTTGATTCAGCCAAAAACTAAATCATGCGCTTCACTTCCCCGGAACCTTTAAGGTTCCGGGGAAGTTTTTTATAGTGCAAAGCGGCAAGGCGTGCCTAAACGTTGGGCCAGTTCATCGGGGTCGAAACTGGTGTGCTGGAGTACCCACTCAACTTCTGAGGCGAGGGAGATGTCGAAGGTGCCGGGATCGTCGGTGCAGAGGCAGAGGTTAACCGGGCTGGCCAGCAGCTTGTGGACGGGATGATGGGCGGCATCAGGCACGCCGCCGATGCGGAGGTTGGAGGTGGGGCAGCATTCAATGACGGTGCCAAGCTGGGTGAGCTGGTGCAGGGCAAAATCTTGTCGCTGCCGGATTTCCTGGAAGCGTTGGGGTGTGTACGGCCGTTCCACTAAATCATCTTTTTTCAAGTTCCCCAAAGATTTTTGCTCCGCCCGCAATTGCTGCTCATCAACTGCCACGCCCACCTGCCGCAATCCTTTGGCATGGCGCAAATCGTACGCGATCTGGTCCAGTCGTTCGCTAACCAGCTCCGCTTCATGTGCCTGCGGCCGACGGCTGACCGCTACGGCTGGGTCTAGACCCAGGGCAATACAATGCCCCAGCCGCTTGGCACCCAGCAGCGCCGCTTCGTGGCACCAGCGCACGGCACTTTCCAGCGACTTATCAAAAAATGTTTCGCCGACGTGGTAAACGATTGAGAGCTGCTGCGCTGGGTCAGCTGCATTGTCACGGCGAATCTGCTGGAAGATGTCGCGGAATAGCTTGGGCGAGTACCCTTCTTCGTGGCTGGCGAAGTCAACACCAACGAGCGTTTGCGCCAAATGAGGCTGCTCGGCTAATAGTTGGCGCACAGCTTGGTACATCGTCCAAGGATCGTCGCGGGGGAGGGCAACAATGTAGCGAGCGGTGAAATGCCCATCGCTTTCGGCGGCTAATGTTTCCGTACAGATTTGCATTTTCCGGCGCAGCTCGGCGTCCTCTCCCCAAAAGCCGGCGCGGTATTCCACATAATTCAGCCCGTGCCGCTTGTGGTGTTCGACGGCTTGGGTAATCATGGAAACGGCCGTTTCTCTATCCCGCTCCCAGCCATATCCCCACAATTGGGTAAAGAGCCGGTATTTCCACATGAACTTTTCAAAGTCACCGCCATCTTCCACCCCAAAAACGTAAGCATCTTTGAGTTTGGGGAAGCCAATTTCGGGATTCTCTAATGCTTCGGCAAATAGCTGAATCGGGTTGAGGTCAGTTTGCAGAGCTGCATTGTACCCGTCCAAAAAGCCACGCGCGTTCCAATCTACCTCGCGGAAGATGGGCGCACCGATGGCCAGCAAATCCTCGGCGTAAAAGGAGCCAGCCAAATGCACATGCAGATCGCAGCTTGTTAGATTATTTGGCAAGATAAGCCCGTACGCGCTGACCAACGAGAGGGTAAGTGAAATCGTGACCTTGCAAATTGCGAACGGCCGCATAAATCGCCACAATAATGGTTACAATCATTATCAAGAAGATGAAGCCCATAACACAGAACGGCAAGAAGAAACCGGCTGGGGGACCACTGGCTGCCATCTCTTCCATAATAAATACGCTGCCAAACATCAGAAAAAAGCTGACCATGTAAAGGGCAAAGCCACCAAAAAGCAAGATGATCTGGGTGACTTGCCAAGCTAGTGCCTGTATTGATTGCTGGCGAATATAGTCTGATTTTTCTCGCTGGGTTACCCAAATAATCGCTGGCACCACGATACCCCACATGGGCAACAGCGCGGCCGCATGACCCAATGCACCTACAATTTTGTCATCTTGCGTTGGCGTTTGCTTTTCATCCATTTGGCACCACTTCTTTTGTAATCGGCAAGAAGTGTGCACACTTCTTGCTTACAAACAAATTATGGCAACTTATTTTCTAAAGTGCCAACAACTTGTAGCCAAGGCGGGTCAGGGAAGGGGTTTTGCTCTACCGTCATGCCCAGCTTGCGCATGACGGCCTGGGAGGCGAGGTTGTCATGCTCGGTGGTGGCGATGAGGCGGTTGAGCCGCATGGTGCCAAAGGCGTAGTTGATGAGGGTTTGGGCTGCTTCCGTCGCGTACCCTTGACCTTGATGGGCGGGACCAATGAGCCAGAGCAGACCGACCTCGGCGGTGGCTAGGGCATCGGCCTGGCCGCCCAGACTGGGCAGTTGGCCGTACACATCCACACAGGGCACCAACCCCACTGAGCCAATGAGCTGCTCATTTTCTTTCAGCACCACGGCGCGGTCGCCGTAAGGTGGCTGGCCTAGCTGGGCCAAATGCCGCTCGTTCATAACGTTCCAGGCCAAATAGTCGGCTTCGGCCGCTCGCTGCTCCTCCATTGGTTTTCGGGGATTCACCCAGCCGATGGCCTGTTTGATGGGGAAGAGTTGGGGGAGGTCGGTGGGGAGAAACGGCCGTATCCTCAGCCGTTCACTTTCTAAAATGGGTATTGATCGCATGAATACCTCGTGCAGAGGTAATTGGGTAATTACCCAGTTACTCAATTACTTTTCTTTCTTCCAACTGCTTTTCAAACGCCAAACTCGCTGTCAACTCTTCAAACCCCAGCTTTTTGTTGAGCGTGAGCATGGAGTTATTTTCCTCGTTGCCGGTGCGGATGCGCTGGAAGCCTGCCTTTTTGGCGTATTCGATGGTTTTGGCTTTAAGGGCAGTTGCCAGGCCGCGCCGCCGATAGCCGCGCAGCACGCCGGTGAAACCGGTGCTGACCACGCCGGGCTGGCTCCCTTTTTCTAGCAAGGAGTTGCCGATGTAACGGCCGTTTTTCACCGCCACCATCCACGAATCAACCATCGCTGTAGGCGCATCTAAATACATTTTCTTAAACTCCGCCAGTGATATTTTTTTTGGCGTGTAGGGCAATGGTTCATCCTGCACAAGCTGCCAATCCAGCTCATGGAGTTTGTTCATCCACGCCGGATCGCTGATTTGCAGATTTGGCACGGTGTGGAAGGTGATGCCCTCGGCTTCCAATTTTTGAATGAGTGGCGCAAATTGAGCGGTGTCTGCCGCTGGCAGATCGAGCTTGCTGATGACCCAACGCATGGTTTGGCGGAAGCCACGCTGTTGCAAAAAGCGGACGGCCTGGGGGTGGTGTTGGTAACAGCTAGATTCCAGAATAACGGGCGCAGGTGTACAGGTTTGCAGCGTTTGCCAAATTTGGTTGTAAACGGCCGTGCCTACGCCACGCCCTTCAAAATCTGGATGCACGGTAATGTTAAAGCGGTAACGCCCTGGGGTAGTGGCATAGATGTGATATTTACTGTTGCCAAAGGCGATGATACGGCCGTCTTGCGCCACCACCCACGCTTGAAAAAATTGCTCGGCCGGGCGCGTGGCATCAGCATGTTTAAATTCAGCAATTGTCGTTGCATTTTTCGGGAAAACTGCTTTTTCTACGGCGTAAATCGCCTCGTAATCTTTGTCAGTTTGGGTAAAGGGGCGAATCATAAATGTCATATTTCCTCCATTTTGTGCAATTTGGTTACCAACCGCTGCCAACGGGCAGAACGTCGCGGCGTGGCCGATGTGAACCATGAACCAATTAGGCTCGTCCGGGTAGCGCAAGCCGCCCAGCAGCCATTGTAGCTCTAGCGTGCCTGCCCAAAAGCGGGCGCGTTCAATATGTGCGGCGATATTTGGATAATATGGATTCATTAAGCGCACAAACTGTTCGCCAAATTGGTCTAGCAAACAGGCAAAGTCGGTGGCCGGGTCACCAATGCCTGCGGTGCCAAAGTCGATGATGCCATTGAGCCGTTGGGTGTTTGGGTTGTAGAGCAGGTGGTAGCCGCCCAAATCGCCGTTCATAAAAACAGGGTCGTGTGCCATAAAATCGGGATGGGTTAGCACGGGGGCAAAATGGTGCTCAACCCAGTCACGGGCAAAGGGCATCATATGCAGGAAGAGCATCTCTTCTACGTCTTCGTATAGGGTTTGCCATTTTTGCGGGGTGCGGTTGGTAACAGACGGCCGTATTCCCGCCCGTTCAACCTCAGGCATAGGAATTGTGTGCAGCTGATGCAAAAAAGTGCCAAGCTGCGCGGCGATGGCTTGCTGGTCGGTCAGGGGCAAACGCAGCAACAGGTGGCGGCTAAGTGCCTCGCCGGGAATCCAATCGTAGCTCACAAAGGGGAACCCCAATAGCTTTCCATCATACATTTTCCAGCTTGGCAGCGGCAGGGTCAGATGCTGCTGGGCAAGGTTTAGGCAGTTGGCTTCTTGACGTAGATGGTCAACTGCCCACTCATGTTTGGGAAAGCGAAAAACGTGACGGCCGTTTACAATCATCACGTCATTTACCAACCCTTCCTCGTTCAGTTGTGCGGTTTCAATTTGTAGGTTGGGTTCAGCTTGGGTGATTTGTTGGGTGTAAACGGCCGTTTTTTCATGCGGTTGCACTTTTTTGAAGGTAGATTTAGCTTGTTGCTGGTGCAGGTAACGGCCAAAGCCCTCTGGGTACCGCTGTTGCCACTCGGAACGCAGCATGCCATACCCCATCGAATCGAAAAATTCCCCGTTTACGATGCGCGCATCCCGAAAACGGGCTTCTTCTTTGAAGCCTAGCTTCTCAGCTAACCGCATCATGCCCACATTACCAGACCAGGTGCGTAAATCGAGCCGGGCAAGGTCGGGCATGGCGTGCCAAAGGTAGTCGCACCAAAGCCCCAATGCTTCAAAACCAAGTCCCTGGCCCCAAAACGCTGGATCATAAATGACGATGCCCACCGAGAGCCAGTTGGTTTCCTGGCTTTGCCAATACCAGCTCACTTGCCCCAATAGCTGATCGGTATTTTTGTCGCAGATATTGAGGCGGCGGCGCGGGGTGGGCCAGGCGTTTTTCTCTATCCATCCTCGAATTTTGGCGATCTGTTCAGGAATTTCTTCTGGCTTGGTTCTGGGATAATAGGGGCCATCTAACTGTTGCCAACGGTGGCCGGGCTGCTGCCAGGTTGCATAGCTTTCTAAATCTGCCAGTTGCCAATCATGGAGTCGCAGGCGGTTGCCTTCAATTTGTTGCATTGGTAATTTCCATTTTGTTTTGTATCTCTTATACTTCCACAAGAAGATGGTATCCTTTATAATCTACCTGCATAATGCATTTGTGAATTTAAAGAAAAGGTAAATATTATGACATTGATATTGGAAAGGCACATTGATCAAAATGATGAGATTCGCAGTGGCAAACCATACTTGGTAGGCACAAGAATAACGGTTTCTGATATTGTCATCATGCATTTTCGGCAGGGGCAATCCTTAGAAGAGATTGCCGCAAAATATGATTTGCCACTGTCTGCTGTTTATGCTGCAATTTCTTATTACTTTGATCACAAATCGAAGATTGACGGCGAAATAGACCAAAGTCAAACTTTTTACGAGACGATGAAACGCCAAGCCCCTTCCGTTCTGAGGGAAAAATTATCTTCCTTAAGTAATGAGTAAGCGTATTCGATTTCATTTAGATGAAAACGTTGATCCGGTCATTGCTAAAGCTTTACTTCAATATGGCATTGATGTAACCACAACCGTAGATGCTGGTTTGAGAACCCTGTCTGATCATGAGCACTTGGAATATGCTACAAAAGATGGGCGTGTTGTGGTAACCCACGACAGCGATTTTTTGCGTATGGCAAGGCAGGGTGACCCACATGCTGGTATCGCTTATTGTCACAAAGATTCTCGTTCAATAGGTGAACTCATTCGCGCTTTACAACTTATCTATGATGTGCTTACCCCTGATGAAATGAAAAATCAGGTTGAATATCTTTAGTTTGGTTCAGCTATTTTGTGAATCATCTGCCATCTCTGTGAAGTTGAAGTTGATGTACGGCCGTTCCGCCAAAATCTTCTCACGCCTACCATTCATAAACCCAGCAACCCAGCCATCATTACTATAATCTGGTATGTCTCGCAGAATAATGCCGTACAAATCCATCTCGCGCAGCTTCATGAACGGGTGGATTTCTTTGAGCCAGATGGGGTCAAGATCATTTTCCTGGCAGTAGCCGCGCCAAAACTGCGGCCAAATTTGTTGGCAAAATTGCTCTGGCTGCGGGTGGTTGGTGATGGCGTAAAAAATTACCATAGCAATGTCATACACAAAATGGCCGTAGACACAATCGTCAAAGTCGAACAGGGTGATCTGGTCTTTTTCATCGGCAAACAAGTTGCCAGTGTGCGCGTCCTGGTGAATCAGCCCAAAGGCGTCTGGTGGCGTGGGCAGGCTGCGTAAATAAGCCAGATTTTTGTCTACCAGCACCATCACGGCGGGATCAAGCTGGGGTAGGGCACTGGTAGTGTCTGTCATGTTGGGCGCGTCCCACTGCGGCCGTTGCCAGACGGGATTGGGCAGCGTGTACTGTTTGGTGAGTGCGTGCATTTTGCCGATGAGACGGCCGTAATTCAGCATAAATGGTTCTGTGAGGGTGCCATTTTTCCAGGGGGACCCCCCACTGGCTCGGACAAAGGCCGTTGCCAAGAAATGTTCGCCACGGCCGTCTGGAATCAGCTCCACCAAATTGCCCGCGTCTGAGTTGACGGCTTTGGCTACCCCGGCACCGCCCTGCGCCAGATGGTTGATCCAATCCACCTCGCCCTGAATGAGCCCCGGACTGCGGCGCAGGCTGTGGCCGAGGCGCAAAACGTACTGTGCGCCCTCTTTTTCATAGCCATAGATGAAACTTTCAAAGCCGCCCAGCTCTTCAAATTTGTCTGGGGCAATGCCATACCGCTGCTGCGCTTCGGCTACAATTTGCTCATTTAAGCGGCTACGAATTTTCTCTTCCATGATATTTTCTCCAGCTAATTATTTCTTGAATTTGACCACGATGTTCAGTTTCGTGTTGCGTGAGGTGGTACAGTACCCACTCAGGTGTAACATGATATTGTGGCAGCTTACGGGCGCGGCGGAAGTTGTCTAGCGTTAGCTGGGCGTAGCTGTTTAGCAGCAGCTTGCGGGCCGTGTTCAGCCGTTGCAGATGTTTGTCGAGGGAAACGGCCGTTACCGGGAACAATCGGCCACTTTCATCACGGACAGGGTACGGCAGCAGAGCCTCTACATCTGGTGGAAATTCCTGCTCAAGCACCTCATCTAACTCGGTCAGGATCCATTTCAATCGCCCACGCGCCGCCTCTAAATGCCACAAGGCTCGGCCAATATTGGGATCGATAGCCGGTATTTGCTCAACACTTAAATCGTCAAAATCACCTTGTTCTTGTGAAAAATCTGCCATTTATTGGTCCTTTTGGGGATTAATCATGAAACTTGCTTTGGAAAATCTGGGTTATCTCGGTAAGCTGCAAATTCGGGCAGGGTTTGCAGAAGCTCCCAATCTTTGAAACCGGCAGCAACGGCTTCCTGCAAATAATCCAGGGCTACTGGCTCTTCCAGGTGTGCCAGGGCGCGCGCGGCCAAAAAGTAAACGTAGGCAGGTGGGGCTTCATCTGTTTCGATGGCAATTTCCAGCATGTCGACCGCTTCTTCGTACAGCTGCGCGTCGAAGAAGTAGATGCGGCCCAACTCAGCATAGTGGCGTGGTTCGTCGTAATAAAAACTGTAAAAGTTGTACGGCCGTTCCAGCACAAAACCCACGTTAACAGCCGTGCCAATTGAACCTGGATTGTCTTGCCCGCAGTGCCAGCCAATGTGGGTAAAGCCTGCCTGTTGGCAGTAGTCTACGGTGGCGGCGGTTACGGCCGTTGCCAGCCCCAGCCGTCGGTGCGTGGGTACTGTCTCGATGCCAATCTCGCATTTTTCACCTACCGTCACGTTTGCCAAACAGGTGCAAACAATCTCATCATTGTGCAGAGCCACAAAGCCAAAGCCGTTTTGCAAGAAGTTCTCGCGGTTTTGCCAACCAATGCGAATGGAATCGGCGATGGTTGGCGGTAACTGGTTCCCTTGCATTGCCAGCAGCGCGGTATTGAGTTGGGTGATGACATACCCGGCGGGCAGCTTATCGCGCCAGTTGAGGCGGGGCTGGGCAAAAGTGTAATGATTGTTTGCACCCCAAATGGGCGGCCAACGCCAATGGCTCAAAATGTCTGCCAGAGTCGGTTCCCAGGCTGGCGAATCCACGCAGATACACAACTCTGGATCGGCAGGGTTCACCCGGTCGCCAGCAAAGAGCGTGGCTTCCAGCACCTGGGTCACGCCAGCGTTAAAGTTGTCATTGTGCGGATTGCCCGCCAGATAAGCACAATCAATGGAGATGGCAAAAACGGAACTCGGTTGCTCCGGGTTATCCACATAGATGCGGCCGGGGCTGGTTTGTTGCAGAACGGCCGTTACGTATACATTCCACTCCGCCAAGCCAGACAGCACATCTGCCGCTTTCACAAAATCGTTTGGTTCTAGTTGATGAATCACTTAATCGCTTCCTGCAAAAACGTGAGAGAAAGTAGGTTGAACTGTGCAGGGGCTTCCATGTTGAGCATGTGGGCAACGCCAGAGATAATGGCATGTTGGGCATTTGGGATTTGGCCGATTAACCAATCTGTTTGTGCTACTTTTTCTGGCAAGTCGAGATCACCCACTAGCACCAGGGTGGGGGCAGTGATTTCGTGGAGACGGCCGTTTGCCACCGGCTCCAACCCAATTTCCTCAATATCATCCGGGATGTCCATCTGGAAAATTTCGTATTGCATTTGCCCGACTATTTGCCGGACGGCCGGGTTAACTTCTTCTGGTTGGCGGTGGATGCCATCCACCCACAGGCGCACGTTGAGCGAAACGGCCGTCTCCCAATCCTCTTTTTCAACGGCTGCTCCTTCATCCTCCCAAAATTGCAGAATGCGTTCGGATGGCTCTGTGCCGCCCACACTGGGCGCGCCTAAAACCAGGGCGTCGACGCGCTCCGGGAAGGCCAGGGCAAAATCAATGGCAATCTTGCCGCCAAACGAGATACCTACCACAATTGCTTGGTCAATCTGAAAATAATCAAGCAACCCAGCCACGTCGTCGTGGTTGCTAAACGAGCCTGACGGCATAGCCGAGCGGCCAAAGCCACGCATGTCGTAGCGAATGACGCGATATTGCTCGGCAAAACCAGCAAATTGTGCCTCCCACATGCGGCAGTCAGCCACGCCTGCATGAATTAAAAGCATGGGCTGGCCCTCGCCAGCGATTTCATAATACAGTTGCGCCCCGTTAACGGGGGCAAATCCAGTTTCTATGTGCATGGGGATCTCTTTTTTTGCCACGGATTTCGTAGATTAGAAGGATTTTTATAAATCCGCGAAATCCGTGGCTATTTCTCCTTAAAATTCGGGTTTTTCCAGGTGTACGGCGTGGTGTGCGTTAAGAATTGGAAGCCGCGTTTTTCCAGAATGGGGCGGCTCATGTCGCTGGCATCTACCATGAGGAAGCGATAGCCTCGCTGCAATGCTTCCTGGGCGCGGATGGCGACAACGGCCGTATACAACCCCATCTTTCTATACTTTTTCAATGTTGAGCCACCCCACAATCCGGCAAACTGGCTGCCCTGTGGGAAAGAAACCCAGGCGGCGCAGGCAGGCTCGCTGTTGACATAAGCAATGTAAATTGACCAATAATCTGGCTGTTGGGCCACATCATCTTCCAGTTGGGTTACCAGCCAGCCATAATCGCCGCCCCAAACGGCTGTTTGAAGCTGGGCAATTTGCTCAAACTGCGCTCGCGTGGTGGCGCGGCGCACGTCCGCCGTGACGGGTTGCAAAAATATTGCTGGGCAGTTGTGCAAATCCATCACCAGCAGAGCTTCTTCTTCATCTGCTTCGAGTCCGTGAGCTAAAAGACGTTGTGGTAAGTCGGCTGGGGTGTCGTGGGCGTAGGTTTTCCACTCAAAGCCATAGCCGCCGCTTGCCTGAAAATAGTCGAGCTGGGCTTGGATGGCCGCATCGGCCGTTTCTGTTGTAAGCTGGCTATAAATGATGAAGCTCAACCGGGATGGGTTTTTACTGATGCTGCGCACCACGCCATCTGCCACTTCTCGTAGGTAAGAAGGATGTTCGCTGTTCTCGCGCTCCTCAACATCATACAGGGCCATAATTTCTTCCCGATTCATCTAAGCCGCCTCAACCAGCATATCGTACAGGTTTACATAATTGTCATAACGCCATTGGGCAATACGGCCGTCTGCCACCGCTGCCTTCACTGTACAGCCTGGCTCATGCGAATGGGTGCAGTTGCCAAACCGGCAAAAGCCCACCACATCTGCCAGTTCGGGATAAAAGTCGATCAAATCCTCAGGATGCAGGCCGTGCAGCCCCATATCTTTAATGCCGGGCGTGTCCACCACGTTGCCGCCCATCTCCAACGGAATCATGATGGCCTGGGTCGTGGTGTGTCGCCCTTCGCGGCTTTTCAGGTTGCTCACGGCGCTTGTGCGTAGCTGCAAGCCGGGCTGCACGGCGTTGAGCAGCGTCGATTTGCCGACGCCAGACAAGCCTGCCAGCACGGTTGCCTGTCCCCGTAAAAAGTCATGCACTGGCTCAACGCCCACCCCCTCCGCCGCAGCGGTTAGAAAAACGGGGATGTTGAGTTTGCGGTAGGGCGCGACGATTGCTTCGACCTCGTCTATATTTTTGGCCAGATCGATTTTGTTGAGGCAAACGGCCGTTTGCAATCCATTTCGCTGTGCCCCAATCAGATATTCATCCACCATTTGCAGCCACAACTTTGGCTCCAGCCAGGCAGCCACCACCAACAGTTGGTCTACGTTGGCGGCCAGGATTTGCTTGAGGTGTGTATCAAAGCTGTCGGCGCGGGCCAGCCCGCTGCGTCGGGGCAACACACCTTCTACCAGGCCACGTGCGTCGCTGAGCGGCTGCACCAGCACCCGGTCGCCCACGGCCAGGATGTTGCTGTAGCCGCTGCCCTCGGCAATCAGCGTACCGCGCACGTCGCAGACGATGGTATTGCCATCTACCTCGGCGCGGCAGAGGCCACGGCTCACTTCCACCACCTTGCCCAGCAAAAATGGTGTTTCGTCAGCCATGTTTTGCCATTGGGCATCGTCCAAATTGGCTTGCAACGTAACCGCCGACTGCTCCTCAACTGCTTCGCGCCTGTCCCGTTCATCCAGCGGCATGATGCGCTGATCGACAATCTGGCCCTCTTCGTCAGGCAGCAGCGGTTGCCAATCGACGCGATGCTTTTCCTGGTTAGCGGCCGTATTGTGGCGAATTTTCTTGCGCTTGCCTTTTTCTGCGTGCCATGCTTTGCGCTGTTGTTTTCGTATCTCTTTTCTCTTTTTGCTCATAAATTAATCTTTTGGTTGCGCTTGCCACTGTACGGTTTTTACGGAGGCAGCTATAGGCCCACCATCGCGGGCGAGACCGGTGAGTGTCCCATGCAGAATTTTGTTTTGAGCAACGGCCGTTTCCACGAGTTCCGTTGGTATTAGCCTCAGCGGAATTTTTGCTCGGCGCACATTGTGCCAGCCATTTGCTTGCTCCCGGCCCCAGTTGAGATAGAGAAATCGCTCACCAGGACGGCCGTGGACAAAGGGGCCTTTCCAATCAAAGGTGTGGTCAGGCTTGGGCACGGCCGTTGCCTCTAACTCCACCGTCAACCTGACCACATCAGGGTGAATATCTTGCACAGATACCACAGTTTTGCCTCGCTGTATGCCAAACTGTAGCTGCCCGGCCGCGATGTTTGGAAGTGGTTCTAGCCGAAGTTTGATAGTGATTACTGCTGCTTCTGACATGATTTACTCCGTACTCATGCACCAACCGATGAGGCGGCGCACAAAATCATTCGTCGGGTATGGCTTGCTGTCGTGCTTCCAGCGCGGCACCTGCACTTCTGTTGCCCCCGGCTGGCGGGGAAACTGTTCCCCTTCCACGCGCAAAACGGCGTGCGAATCCCCTTCTTGAGGCAGCCGGTAATGCACGATGAACTTTTTGTTGGTGGCTATGATGTGCAAATATCGCTCCGGCGTGTAGTTTACAAAGCCGCCTTCTTCGGGAACCTGTTTGTCTTTGCTTTCGACGTACCAGATATACGGCCGTCCTTTCACCCTTACCTTGCGTTTGCCTTTTGTGTTTACTGCCAAATTGCTCTCCTTTGTGTAAGTGTGAGGCGAGGCAGTTGGATGGAAACGTTTGGGTTTAGCACCATCTTTAGCCAACTGCCTTGCCCCTACGAAAATTACAATGGTTTGCGGTAGGCGGCGGATTGCTTAACGGTTTCAAAGCCAAGCCCGGTGTAAAGTCGCACGGCACCAGTTGGATTTTCCGCATCCACGCTGAGGGCTGCTTCGGTCATCCCTTCATCTTTGAGCACCTGAAAGCTACGAGCAATGAGCGCTTTGGCCAACCCTTGCTTGCGCCACGGCCGTCTTACAAAGATGTCTTCGGTGTAACCACGTTTACGGTCGTATGTCTCATTTTCTACCTGGTTGATGAAGTTGAGAACCCCACCTGCCACTTCATCCCCATCCCAAGCCACCTGCCACAGATTGGGGTTAAAGTTAGGGTCTTTGCTCCAGCCCACGAACTCCTCTTCAGGCCATTTAGTATGACCCCAATGATCCTGAAACGCTTCTCGCATTGCCTCCCAAATCTGCCGCCACGCTTCAAGCGTACCGCGCCGTACCTCAATGCCAGCCGGAAGGGGCAAATTGGGAATGTCGTCCAGCGTTGGCCGCACCATCTCCATAAAGTAGCGGATTGGTTTGTATCCGTGCGTTAGCAGCAGATTTTCCCAATGCGTTTCAGTCTCCGCAGCCCAGCCGCCTAGCCAACGTTTGCCATCGTTTGGGTGGGTGGCAGCAATGGCGCGTAGCCGATCTTCGTTGAATTGCAGCATGGCGCGGCGAATGCCTTCATCCCGCCAAGCAGGTAGCAGGTGGGCAAAATAGAAGTAGATGCGGTCGCCGTCTACCTCTTGCTCCCAAGAGCAACGGCCGTATCCGACCATCTCCCCATGCACTTCAGCCACGATCATATCTTGCGCTGAGTCACAGTTGGTCAGATGCTGATAATCGTTGTCTATTTCTTCGACGGTGGCAACCCACTCTACGCCATCAACCCGGTTGCTTTCGTTGATAATTTTTGCCATCGCCGGAAAATCCTCTTCTCCGTGATAACGACGGAAAACCAGGCCGGGAACGGCCGTTTCCATCGCCACATCAATTGTATTCATTTGCATACTCATTAGTTGCCTCGAACTTTGGTTTAATCTAAAGAGAGTAATGGTTTGCAGAACGTTACCCCTCGCTTTGTTTCTACAAAGCCCAGTTGACGATACAAATGCTGCGCACCGGTGGGGCTTTCGCCATCCACACCCAAGGCTGCTTCTTCCATGCCAGCGTCCTTAAGCACCTGGAAGCTGCGGCTGATGAGTGCCTTGGCCACACCGCGCCTGCGCCAGGGGCGCCGCACAAAGATCGTCTCCGTGTAGCCACGCTTGCGCTCAAATTCTTCGTTTTCGGCGGGGTCGATGAAGTTTAGCACGCCGCCAACAACCTCATCCCCATCCCAGGCAATTTGCCACAAATCAGGATTGAAGGTGGGGTATTTGGGCCACGCCTCAAACGATGCTTCGGGCCACTCCGGCATGCCCCAATGGTCGCGAAATGCTTCACGCGCCGCCTCCCAAATTTGGCGAAACTCGGCCAGCGTACCGCGCCGAATCTCAATGCCCTCGGGGATGGGACAGTGGGGGATGTTGTCTAGCGACGACCGTACCATATCAAAGCCATACCGCACAATTTTGTACCCTTCACTTTCAAGCAGGGTGTGCCAATGACTCTCGCCCTGGTTGGCCCAGCCAGAAAGGAATTTCTCTTGATCTGCCGGGTGTTCACGGCCAATGTCGCGCAATCTTTGCTCAAGATGGCGCAGCATGGCGCGGCGAATGCCTTTGTTGCGCCACTGCGGCAGCAGCCGCACAAACAGATAGTAGACGCGCCCATCTTCCCGGAGATCGCGCCACCAGCAACGGCCGTAGCCCACAGGTTCGCCGTTGATTTCAGCAAAAATCATGTCGGTGTACGGATCACAGTTGGTCAAATGTTCGTAATCGGCGCGAACGTCACCCACCGTATTGAGCCAATCAGTTTGGTCCGCTTCACGGGAGTTGTTAAAGATAGCCACTATCTGGGGGAAGTCGCTTTCACCTTGGAATCGGCGAAAGTGCAACCCCGGCACGGCAGGTGTGTCGTCTACTGCTATGCTGTTTTCAGCAAATGTTGGTGCATTCATGTTACGGTTCCTCCAAGTTACATTGCCACAATGCTCTAATTGTCAGCGCTGTGGCGCATTGTCGTTTTTATTGCTGCTAGAAACTTAGCTGCTTGTTGTACAAATCGGCATACTTACCACCCAATTCGATTAACGCTTCATGGGTTCCTTGCTCCTCAATGCCCTGCTCCGATAAGACAATGATTCTTTCAGCATTTCTCACGGTTGATAGCCGATGGGCAATCACAATGGTTGTGCGAGCGTTCGCCAACTTTTCCACTGATTCCTGAATTGCTTGCTCACTTTCGTTGTCCAGGGCACTTGTTGCCTCATCAAAAATAAGTAAGGGTGGGTTCTTCAAAAAGACGCGGGCAATGCAAAGCCGCTGTTTTTGTCCACCAGATAGCTTGACACCGCGCTGCCCAATGTTCGTTTCGTACCCATCGGGCAAGGCCATAATGAACGCATGGGCGTTAGCTTTTTTAGCGGCGGCCACAATCTCTGCATCACTGGCGTCCAGCTTGCCATACCGAATATTGTCCGCAACTGTTCCCGCGAACAGGTAAATATCTTGTTGCACAATGCCGATATTGCTTCTTAAAGTGTCTAAGCGAATTTGCCGAATATTGATTCCGTCCAGCAATATCGTGCCTTCATTCGGTTCATAAAACCGGGGAATGAGGGAGCAAAGGGTTGTTTTTCCAATGCCCGAAGACCCCACCAGGGCCACAAACTCCCCGGCTTTTATTGAAAGGGAAAGGTTCTTGAAAACATAAGTATGTCCCTTGTTATATTTGAAGCTCACATTTCTGAAGATGACATTCCCCTGCACCCGGGCCAGCTCAATAGCCTTCGTCGAGTCCTGGATATCCGGTTTTATCTCCAGAATCTCCATGATTCGCTCAAAGCCTGCAATGCCTTCCTGATACAGTCTGGTAAAGTTGCCGTACCGCCGAATGGGTTCAATGAGAATGCCCACGTACAGCAAGAACGTGATTACGTCGGGCAAATCCAGCCCAGCTCTTACAATGCCAATGCCACCAAAGATGATCACAGCCACGGTCATCAGTTGGGTAAAGGCGATTAGCCCTTCGTAAAAGTAGGTTTCGCTGCGATAGCTATCTCGCCTACTGTTCAGGAAACGGCCGTTTTCACGTCTGAACTTCTCGGCTTCGATGGCTTCATTGGTAAACGATTTCACAACGCGGATGCCGGCAAGCGTATCCTCAACCTGGGCGTTGATATCGCCGATTCGGTCGTGGCTTCGGCGCAGAGCAATCTTCATCTTCTTGTTAAAGTGAATTGCATAAACGGCCATCAACGGCAAAAAGAGGAAGATAATCAGGGCCAATTGGGCATTGATGAAGAGCAGGATGACAAACGTGCCGGCAAAGTTCAGCAGCGAAATGACAATATCCTCTGGCCCGTGGTGAAATAGCTCAGCCAGGTCGAACGAATCATTGCTGAGGCGCGTCATCAGTTGGCCCACTTTCTGCTCATCGTAAAAGCTGAAGGACAGCTTTTGGACATGCTCAAACAGTTCTTGGCGCACATCTCGCTCTATCTTCGCGCCCATCATGTGCCCCTGGTAGGCGACAAACATGTTGCAAGCTGTGTGTACGATGATGAGCAGGAGCATCACAGCACCCATGCCATAGATTTGGTTGAGGGTGCTGGCAGATTGCTCGGCCAACAGGTTTTTGGTGATGTGGTTGACGCATAGCGGCAGCAGCAGTGCCGTGACGGACACCATCAGGGCGCAGGTCATATCTGCCCAAAATAGCCGCATGTACGGTTTGTAGTAGGACATGAATTTTTTGCCACGGCCGTTTCCAAAATCAAACTTATAACGGCCGTTCCACTGCAATGGCTGTTCTGCTGCCATTTCTACATTACCCATTGATCACCTCCTGCTGCCACAACGCTTGCATGGCGGGCGAGGTTTTCAGTAATTCATCCAAGGTGCCGATGTCGGCGATACGGCCGTTTGCCAACACAATGATCTGGTCTGCCTGCTGTAAGACGGAGCTGCGGTGGGAAACGACTAGGCAGGTCGGAGATTGGAGATTGGCAGCCTGCGGCTGCGAGATTGGAGATTGGGCTGCGTCATCTCCAATCTCTAATCTCCAGTCTCCATTAAAAATACCTTCCCATAGCTGCGCTTCTGTCTCCACATCCAGCGCACTAGACAAATCATCGAACACGAATAGCTCCGCCTGACGCAGCAGCATTCGAGCCGTAGCGGTGCGCTGCACCTGGCCGCCAGATAGCCGCACGCCGCGCGGCCCCACAATCGTATCTAGCCCTGCTTCCAATTGCGCGATGTCTGGTTGGAGAACGGCTGTTTTCAATGCCCAGTCCAACCCGTCTTTTGGCAAACCTAGCAAGATGTTGTCCCGCAGCGGTTCACTAAACAAGCGTGGTACCTGCGGCGTGTAGGCCGTGCGAGGCGGCGTGAAGAAGGTGGCAGGATTTTGGACGAGACGGCCGTTCCACCTTATCTCACCCCCGCTGGCAGGCAACAGCCCCAGCAGCACTCGCAGCAATGTTGTCTTGCCAGAGCCAATCTTGCCCGTAATCACCGTAAAGCTGCCGCGCGGGAGGGTGAAGCTGATGTCGCTGAGCGACCAGTAATCAGTATACGGTGGGTCAGTAATCAGTGGGTCAGTCTGTACTGAATACTGA
Source organism: Candidatus Leptofilum sp. (assembly GCF_965223285.1). GTDB lineage: Bacteria > Chloroflexota > Anaerolineae > Promineifilales > Promineifilaceae > Leptofilum. The sequence continues at coordinate 5,135,727 of NZ_OZ244997.1, forward strand.
AATTCTAATCCTTCAACCTCCAACAAAATCAACTGATCTACCGCCGTTTTAACTGGTTTCTGGATGACGGGTGCAGGCTCATCTTCGTAGATGGGCACATGGGCCACGATGCTTTCTGGCGGAGCAGATGGCGTGACCTCCTGTAAGCGATCCAGAACCACCCGCTGCTGGGCAATTTCGGAAAGGTAGCTGCCAATTTGTGCCGGAAAGCGAGAGACAAAGAAAAGGTAGCTCGTGAATAGCACAAAATCACCGACGCTGAACATCCCTTCGCGCATCGAAAAGCCTGCCATCACCACCATGAGCGCGACGGCCACGTCACCCATGTTATCTGAAACAGATTGGAAGATAGCCCAGAACAGCCCAAAGCGAACATTGGCCTCGCGCCGTGCGTCGCTTAGCTCGCGCAGATAGCCAATTGCGCCACTTTCTGCATCCGCCACTTTGATAACCTGGATAGCACCAAAGGTTTCGCCTAAAAAGGCGGTTACCCGGCTGTCGCTCACCCGGCTGATGCGCACGTAGCTTAAAAAGCGGCTCCACGCCCACCGTGTGAGGAAAAACACCCCGATGAGAGGCAGGATGGCAACGGCCGTAATCTCCGGCGCAATGCGGAACATGATAATCAGGGCAAAAATGGTGAAGGCAGCGTGGCCGCTCACCTCAGGAATCCAGGTAGGAAAATCGGCAAAATCAGCCAGATCGTCATCCATCCGATTAATAACGTCTCCTGTGGGTACAGCAAGTGGTTCTGCCCCCGGCTTGCTCAGGATATTTTTCAAGATATTGATGCGCATTACCGACTGTCCGGCCATTCGCACCTTGGCAGCACCCCAGTTGCCCAAAATGTCCGTTAGCATCCGGCTTAGTTCCACACCAATGATGAGCAGCAGCAGGGTCCAGAGCGCGTTGGACAGGGAAACGGCCGTATCAACCGCACCATCCAGCTGATCAAAAAAACTTTTTTCTAGCCAACCCGGTACCAACCGCATTCCCATTGCATAAATTGCCATTGCTACGCTCAGCACGAAATGCCAGGGTCGGTAGCGGATGAGTGACCAGGTGCCAGTTCTAATCGGCAAGTTATTATTCATGATTCTCCAAATCGGTTAACACAAGTTGGCACAGATCTTCTACAGATTTTGTGCCATCTTGATACAAAACATTCATTTCCGACGCTTCAGCTTGCTCTTTGATGAGGCTGTTGTACCAAAGGCTGCGGCCCATGAAGTTGCGCAACATGCGTTCAGGATCGGACGATCCTGCCAGCCAAGCCTCATTTTTGCATTCGCGTGCTTCTAAAACGTCTGGATCAATCACCAGCCACCCTGCCCACACGTTTTCCATCTGCAAATTTGCTACCCACTCTGGCCGCATGTGCCAGCCATCAATGACAAGGCCGCGCCTTTGTTTGGTATATTTTTGGACGAGCTGCCGCACCATTGGCCAACTGCCTTCATGCCGCAGGGTGGCATCGGCAATGAGCTGGTCTACGGAGCTGTTGGTGAAATATTGTGTGTGCGGCCCTTTCCGCAGAGCATGAAGGCCGGGGTGTGTTTCCAGGGTGGTAACGGCAATAACGGCCGTTACCAAATCATCAATTGTTAGTGAAGTCACACCCAACTTAACAGCCAACGCTTTGCCCAACGTCGTTTTGCCTGCGCCCGGTGCGCCACCTATCAAAATCACTTTGTTGCTTGTCATGCCAGCGCCTCCTCGATGCCGGTGCGGAGCAGTTGCGAGAATCGAGAGTCAGAATTGCTGAGCAACTGCACGCGCGGACCGTGTTCTTGGATACGGCCGTTTTCCAAAATCAAAATGTCGTCAGCCCGCTGCACCGTGCGCAGGCGGTGGGCAATGATGACGGCGGTACGGCCGTGCAGCAGCGTATCAATGGCTCGTTCCAAAAGCTGCTCTGTCGCCGGGTCCAGCCGCGAAGACGCTTCATCCAGAATGACCAACTGCGGATCGCGCAAAAAGACCCTGGTAAATGCTAGCAGTTGCGCCTGCCCCGCCGATAATCTCCGTCCGCCCGTTTTTAGCTCAGTGTCCAAACCATCTGGCAGGCTGGCAAACCACTCCCCCAGCCCCAGCGTTTCCAGCGCGGCTTCAATCTTGGCATCGGGAATGGGTGACTTGGTGGGGTCGTAGCGGCGGAACAGCGTTAGATTGTCCCGCACGGAGGCGGCGAACAGCTGCACTTCCTGCGTCACCAGCCCAATGTGCCGCCGCACGTCGCTCAAGCTGGCTTGTCGCAAATCAACACCGTCCAGGGTGATGCTGCCCGTGTCTACGTCATACAGCCGAAACAGCAGCCGCGTGATTGTTGTTTTGCCGCTGCCCGTGCGCCCCAGCAAGCCAAGGACTTTGCCAGCGTTCAGTTCAAACGTCACGTCGTGCAGCACATTTTGAGACTGGAAATTGGAGATTGGAGATTGGTTACTGTTTACTGGATACTGCTCGCTACTTACAGATAACTGATCTTTATAGGCGAAGGAGACATTTTGGAAGGAGACGGCCGTTGCTCGTTCAGGTAGTTTGTCAGAAACTGATTCCTTCACGTCCGCTTCCAAACGCAAAAACTCATTGATGCGCCCGACGCTGGCAATCGCGCGCTGCATGGCACTAATTTGCCGCCGTATATATTTAATTGGCGACTCCATCAGCCGCACGTAAGCTACCAGCAAAAACAAAGTACCAATGGTGATTTGCCGCTGTAAAAAGAGCGTCCCTGCCAACGCCAGCGTTGCCACAATTGCCAAAACATAAAGCATGTAGCTGCTGCTAAAGGTGTAGCCCCCAATCAGATCTGCCCGAACGCGGCTTTTAGCGACATCTGCCAGCAGCGGATACAGTTTGTTGAAAACATACAGCTCACCGCCGTTGGCACGAATGTCCTCGGTGCCGCCAATGCGCTCTTCCACATAGCCGTGCATTTTGGCATACGCTTTACTCACGTCTCGCCACACATTCACTGTCGGTTTGCGAATGAGTTGCAGCAACCCCAGCGTTAGCAGGGCATAAGCTAGGCCAACAAGCCCCACGCGCCAATCTTCGCGGAACAGCAGCAGCAAAATACCCACAACCAGCAGGCTGTTGCCCACCAGCTGCACCACCAGTCGTGAAAAATATTCTGCCAAGTTGCTCACGTCGCCATCGATGCGTTCAATTAGCTCACCGGGCGTTTGCAGCTTATGAAAGCCCATATCTAGACGCATCGTGTGTTCCGTCAGGTCTGCCCGCAGACTATTGGTGGCCGCCCAGCCCAAATCTTCACTGAGGTAAGTTGTCCACAACGCGACCGCTTTTTGTGCCACAGTTACGATAAAGAAAACGATTCCCAACGTGATGAGCAGCTGAACAGCCGCGCCAGATTCGGCCGCGTCTAAAAAGTCGCGCAAAATTTGTGGTGCGTACAGTTGCAGACCAATGCTAGTAGCCAACAGTCCACCTAAGCCAGCCAAGCGTCGATGATACGGCCGTAAATACCGCCACAACATTTGCCAATGATTCATTTCTGATTTTGCTTCCATGCACTTACCCTCCTGGCCCCATGTATGGTTCCCACAGGTCACGCGCTAGCTGGTGCGGATTGCGCTCAAGACCATAGCTGGCAAAGTAATCGCACACCCGCGTAATGTCCCGCTCCAGCAATTCATAAGCGTGTGGGTTATGCCGCGCCTCTACCATCTGCGGAAAATCGATCAGGTAAACCGATCCTTCCCAATACAAAATGTTGTAGGCAGAGAGATCACCGTGAATCAGGTGATTGTCGAGCATCAGCCAAACATTCTCCATAATGCGACGGAACAGCGGTTCAGCCTCTTCTGCTGGCAGGCGCACCTCGCTCAGAGTGGGTGCTGGGCCATATTCATCCCCAATGTATTCCATAAGGATGGCATTGCCCTGATGGCCGATTGGTTTAGGCACGTTGGCACCGGCCTGGTACAGATGCGTCTGGGTGCGGTACTCATTGCCAATCCACCATTGAATATCCACCGATTTGCCGAAGCTCGTTTTTTTGTTTAGAGCCAGTTTCACCCGCCGCCCTTTTATCTGCTTGCCCTCGGCATCACGCAGTTGGCGACCAGCCTTGTAAATAGCATCATTTTTCAGGTGACGGAGTTCGCGTGGCCGGTACAGCTTGGCCGCAATAAGCACCAGGCCCGTGGCTGGATGCGCAGTGCAGGCGTACACGTTGGCCTCCTTGCCGCCTTTCACCAATCGGGTCACATCGCTGATGATTTGCTCGCGGTAAAAATAGCCCACCGACTCAATCACCCATTGGCGTTCGTGGTGCTTGGGGTCTAATGCTTTGGCGTAGCTGGGTACCCAACTTTCAATGCCGTCATCCATCGTGCGCAGCTCTTTTTGAATTTGGCGCACTTTTTTCTCGGTGCGACGATCTTTCTTCTTTTTGGGGCCGGGACGATTGCGCCGCGCTTTCCGGCTGTTGTCGTAAAATTGGTATGCTTCGTATTTTTCAAAAGCCTCAAATTTGTTCATTATTTTAGTTTTGGTGGTTAGGGGCTGGTTACTATAACCAGCCCCTAGCCGCTAGGAACTTAGAAGAATGTGGCTTTTGTTGGCTTGACGATTGGGGTGAGAGAAACAAAAAGCCACCGATCAGGGTCATGTGATGGTGGCCGGAGTTGCCGTTAACAGGCAACAAAAAAGCCACGGGCTTGTACACCCGTGGCCGCAATTTCATCCAATGGTTCGAGTTGGATTCTTAGCAGTTAACAGGTGTACCCACACAACGTAAGATTACGTTTCCGAAGATGTTGCTTTTCACTTTTGCCATCTTGTGGGTACCTCCTTTAAGGATTTTAGCGCAATTTTTTTCTACGGCGAACAGTCTACCATGCCTTTTTTGGTCGGTCAAGTAGCAAAAATTGACGTTTCTAACACTTTCCCCCATATCAAGGGTGATTGCCTGCGCAGGCAAAATAGCTACATAGTAGAGCCTGAAGCGGTCAGTTGCCGTGAGTTAACTATTCTCGAACAAGCTCACAAAAACCAGCATCTAAACAGGCAAAGACAAGTGAGCAAGTGGTTTGAATGCCATCCATGAAGCAAGTGCAGCCACCGATTCGTTCACAATCTTCCTGAAGGTCTTTTGCTGCTTGCAGAAACACAGCTGTGTCTAAAACGTGGGTAACCTGAGTGCCACTCTCAGGGATTGGGCTGTTGCTGTCGTTGGTGCAGCTCGAAAGCAACAGCACCGTTACCAAGAATAGTGCCAGGAACAAAATTACTCTTTTCACGATACTTTCTCCTTGTTACAAACTGATACTTTTCACTGATACGAATTGCTCCGGAACATATGTGGGGGTATCAACGAAGCAAAACGGCCGTTTTCCGGCACGCTGCTCAAATTCTGTGAGAAACTCAATTTCCAGGTTGGTTTGCCCTGTGGAACTTTCTGGCAGCCAACAGCGTTGCGGATGTAAGATTGGCGGCAAAGCGTGTACATATTCCCTGCCGCATGGAGGAAGTTGATGAAATTTGAAAGAAAGCTCATTTTGTTGTTTGTTGTTTTGCTGGCGGCTTGCTCGCCTGGTGGTGCAGAACCGGATTTGGTGGAAACGGCCGTACCCACCTCAGAAATCAACCCCGATGCCCAAGCCTTTGCCGATGATTTAGGAATAAGCCTGGAAGAAGCGTCGCGCCGCCTGAACCTGCAAGACGCAATCGGTGAATTCGCAGCGGCTCTGGAAGCCAATGAAGCAGACAGTTTTGCTGGCTTGTGGATTCAGCATGAGCCGGAATACAAGGTGGTGGTGGCCTTTGTGGGTGAGGAGGGGGAGGCGATGATACGGCCGTATCTACAAACCTACCCTCAGCTAAGTGACGTAATTGAGATTCGCACCGCCCAATATACCCTGGCTGAACTGGTAGCCGTCCAGCGCGAAGCGTTCGACATTGTGGCTCAGCTAGAACCGATGTCCATCGCCGGTGGTGTGGACGTAATGGAGAACCGCGTCTTTCTCACGGTGGGCAACCCGGAACTGTTCGAGCGAGCTGTGGCCGACGCTGGTTTTGAACTGCCGCCGATGGTTACGGTGGAACCAATCGACCCCGATAATATCCCGGCAAGCAATTCGGGTGGATTGGATGAGTACAGTGGGCCAGAAGGTCAAATCATCTACTTCCCCCGCCAGGCACCAGCCGTAGCGGGCATGGACGCGCTGCTGGAGGGTACGCTCGTGCTAGATGACAATGGCTGTCTGCGCGTGCAGCATGAAAGCGTGTCGCTCACTGAAGCACCGATTGTCATCTGGCATTACGATTTTTCGCTGGAGATCAGTGAAGAGGCAATTACAGTGTTGAATGGCGAGGGCGAACCAGTCGGCCGCGTGGGGGAATGGACGCGCATGGGCGGTGGCGAAAGCAACGCCATCGCTGAGCCAGAGATGCCCGAAGCGTGTTCTGGTCCTTACTGGATTTTGGGCGGCATCGAAACAGTGGCCGAGCAAGCCATCCCCGATATTTACGTCCAGCCTGCGGGTGATGCTATTTTCTACTTTCAATCCAAATGGGCTGTTGATGAAGGCAATCTCAGCGGCGTTTTGACAGTCGATGAGAGCTGTTTCCGCGTGAACGGCTACACGATTCTTTGGCCACCTAACATCTGGCCAAACGAAGATACCGATCCGCTGCAAATTGTGTTTCGCGGCAATGGCATTGAGGCGGCGATGTTTGCCGTGGGGGATGAAATTACGCTGCCGGGAAGCGAAAAAACAGCAGAGGATTACCGTTTCTTTGAAAACAAGATTGATTGCCCCGGCCCATTCTGGGGCGTGGCAGCCCTCATGCCCTCAGAATAATGTAGCCGCGGATTCTTTCCGCGCGGTTTGTATGTGGAAAGAATCCGCGGCCACGGGGTTACAGGAGCTGGCTGACTAAAAAGCCGAGAATATTCGTGTAGCCGCGCCGCACAAAGTTGGGCCAGCCATCGCCTGGCACCAGCGGCGGGAACGACGACGCACTTTCTTCGTTAAAGCGATTGTTCATCCCCGTGCCGTCCCACAAAATATCGGCCGTGGGAATGCCCAAATCGCGCACAAACGGGTCCGCATCATACCCATTGTTTTCATAGATATTGTCGCGCACCCAGTTGCCTTCTGGCAGCGGTCCCACGTCTACCTCGTTGGTGTCAAACGCACCGGTGCTGGTGAGGCTAAAGACGGCGACGCCCGTGGTTTTGTTGTTGCGGATTTCGTTGTGGTACACCTCGGCATTGTCGGTAGCCAGTAGCAAAATGCCCACGCCGGAGGGGGCGATGCCAGCAATGGCTCCGGGCGGGGCGAAGTTTTCATGATTGTTGTCTTCCACAATGTTGTCGTAGACGAGCGTGTTGGCGGAGATTTTGGAGGTGAGTTGGGGCAGCAGCACCACGAAGATGCCCACGGTGTTGTCGTAGGCGTGATTGTTGTAAATTTCGCCGTTAATCGTATTTTCTAGCTCAATGCCCAGCACGTTGCCGTACACCACGCTGTCGCGCACAATCACATTTTCACATTGTCCAGCATACACGCCCGCATCATCCACGCCCGTGACTTCCACGCGCTCGATCAAAACATCGGTGCTGCGGACGGGGTAGACGCCGTAGGTGCCCACATTTTCAGCATAAATATCATGGAAATGGACGCCGGTCACTCCTTCTACCAGAACGCCGTTGTCGGTGTAGTTGCGCACGTCCAAATGGCTGACGGTGAAGTTGTTGCCGGAGGCGATGACTGCTTCGGTCAGTTTGCCCTGGCCGTCAAAAACGGGCCACTCGCCCGCATCGTTGGGAATGCCGCGCAGGGTGATGTCGTTGATGTCGATGACGACGCGTTCGTGGTAAAGGCCGTAGGGGATTTCGATTGTGTCACCGGGACGAGCGCGATCTACGGCCGTTTGCACACTTTCCCCTGCCTGCACCACAATCGTCATCGGTTCCCGGTCGCCCAAATCGATCCCGGTGTTGTCACCCACATTGTGCGCCGCCACCTCAGCGCGGGCCGGATTGTCGGCAGGTTCGATGACGGGGAGGCCAGAGGGAACGGCCGTTGGCACCGCAGGCAACCCACTCTCATCCGTCAGGGCATACAGGAAGGCCACCAAATCGAGCCGCTCCTGATCCGTCAGGTCGAATCCCTGCACAAACACATCCACATTTTCCTGCCCATGTAGGCGACCGCCGCCATCGGCGTAAAAATCAACCACATCTTCCAATGTTTCCAGTGAACCGTTGTGCATGTACGGGGCCGTCAGGACGATGTTGCGCAGTGATGGCACTTTGAACGCACCCTCCGCACCATCTTCGGAAACGGCCGCACGCCCCGGATCATTGCTGGGTACACCCACCACGCGGAACGTGTCGTTGGCAAAGGTGGGCGCCGTATGGCACTCAAAGCAGCGCGTCGCGCCGGAGCGGAACAGAGCCAGGCCGCGCCGCTGGCTGGGGGTTAGGGCGTCCACATTGCCTGCCGCGTACTCATCAAATGGGCTGTTATTGCTGATGAGCGTGCGCTGGAATGCCGCCAGCGCATTTTCGATATTTTCCAATGTCACGCCATCGGTAAAGGCGGTGTCGAACATGGACGCGTACTCCCCAATGGCTGCAACTTCCGCCACCAGTGCCGCGGTATCGGTTACACCCATCTCATCTGGGTGGGTGAGGGGAATTTCTGATTGGACTTCGAGGGAGTCGAGACGGCCGTCCCAGAACAAGTTTTGCGCATAGCCAACATTCCACAAGCCGGGGGTGTTGCGACTAAGCACAGTGCCATCTGCACCAATAGCCAGCGGCAGTCCATCGGCAAAGCCCAAATCTGGTTGGTGGCAGGTGGCGCAGGCAATATCGTTGTTTTCTGACAGGACTGGATCAAAGAAGAGGAGATAGCCCAGTTCCGCTTTAGCGTCGGTGGTGGGATTTGCGGCCGTTTCATTCAAAGCCGGAAACTCACGCTGCAAACCAGTGTACGATGGCTGCACGCTACTGGCCCCCGCACCGTGATCATCGCCAACGTCGGGGTCAGCAAGAGCCGGAATGGCCGAGGCGACCAAAAAGATGATCAACAGCACGCCAATTAGCACGCCAAAAATGCGAACGATCCATTTCAGAACAGTGGACATGGGATTCTCCTCTTCAGTTGATAGTTTTAGTTTGCTAGTTGTTAGCGAATTGTACCAGCAACTATCCCCTAGCAACCAATGTGTTGCCAATGAACCCCGCGCATACGTAATGGGTGGAGTTAGCTTGCTACATATGTTTGGCGCGTTTATTGGGCAGAGTTGTTTTTCTGTTGGGCTCTCAGCAGTCGAACACAGACCAGCAGAGGTGGTTCCGCAATCGTTGGTCATCAAGAACGAGCTCGCGAATTGCCTTCGGAAGCTGGTCGCGCTGCCATTGGCACTCGAGTCGCCCTGCGTTTTCGCCTTCCCCTTCCGGCGCAGCAGCACGCGTGGCCTTGATCGC